>CAYVBX010000041.1:0-2642 GCA_964449945.1 uncultured Candidatus Peribacteria bacterium | reverse complement strand
CACACATAACTAAGCCTAATCTAAAGAACAACGAGAATGTAGTAAGAACAGGTCATATTCCTCAACCTGAAGAAAAAGAATATCAGTGTGATTATATCTCCAATGATCCGTAAGCAGGGCAGTCTTGTGCTGCCTGATGTTGTCCCGGGACGGGTAAAAAGGATACTTCAGACAGCTTCTGAAGAAACTTCCGGCTGGCCCTGCGGTGTGAACGGATCTCTTTTTTCCTCCCGGCGGCGGCCCAGAAAGAAAACCGTCAGTTGAAAGATCACTATAGCGATCCAACCGATCCCGGTTGCCAGGCCGACCGCTTTCAGGCCCATTTCCGGTGCCAGCCAGTACGAGAGGATCACCCGCAGAGAAATGTGCAGGGTTGTCCCGATCAGGGGGATATTTATCCGTCCGCTGCCCCTGAAAAAACCGACGAAAGAACTTCCTATGTAGGACAGGACGTAGAAAAAGGAGAGGATCTGCATGTAGGAGACCCCCTCGGCAATGGCGGAGGTCTGGCCGGCGCCTACGAAAACAGTAACGCACGGTCGTGCTGTAGCGTATAGGGTGAAAGACATGAAGACGCCGAGGACGATGAGTGAAGACACTCCTTCCATAAAGCCCTTCAGTGCCCTCTTCCTGTTGCCGGCTCCTGTATTCTGTGCAACAAAGACCGAGATGGATTCGGACCCGCTTTCCCCAAAAGCCAGGGAAATCCCTTCTATTCTTCCAGTTGCCGTATAGGCCGCTATGGCGGCTGTGCCAAGCAGGTTGACCGCCCCCTGCACCAGGAGTTTTCCGATGTACAGGCTCGACTGGTGCATAGCGGAAAGTGAGGCAAACTGAATGGTTTTTTTCAGCAGAAGGCCGTCGTAGCGCATGTCTTCTCTTGTCGGTACGAGAAAGGGAAGTTTTTTCACGATGTAGCCCATGCAGAGTATTGCGGAGAGTCCCTGGGAAAAGACGGTTGCCCAGGCTGCACCGGCAATGCCGCAGCCAAAACCCGCTACCAGCACAAAGGTGAGTGCGGCATTGAGGATCACGGCGATCACCAAGAATACCAGGGCATATTTCGTATTGCCCACAGCACGAAGCGCAGCGGCGCAGAGGTTGTAGAAAAACGTCGCCAGAAGGCCTCCCAGGATTATATTCAGGTAACTTTGCGTGTATCCGAAGATCTCGGGAGGTGTGTGGATGCTTTCCAGGAGAAGCGGCAGAAAGAAAACCGAAGCTGTGCTCACCACAAGGGTAAAACCGGCGCCGAAGACTACGGCCAGAAAGCATTCTTTTCGAAGAGAATGGTAGTCTCCTTTTCCGAAGAGGGAGGCGAGAATAATGGAAACACCTGTACAGCAGCCCATAAGAATGAAAATAAAGAGGTTCATCACCGTGCCGCCGACACCGATCGCCGCGAAGGCTTCTTCCCCCACGTATCTTCCGACGATAATTGCTGCCACGACATTGTAGAACTGCTGGAATATATTGCCCATCAGCAGCGGTATCGCGAGGAAGAGCAGTTGAGAGCTTATTTTCCCTGACGTGAGGGAACGGGAATGGTTAATGGTAAGCTTCTCCTTTAAGATGATAGTCTGCATTATACATGAAATGTGAGATTCAGAAAAAAACCTGAAAAAATTAGAAAAACACATGAAAGTGAATAATGTTAAACGCAATAAAAGATCTTTTGATGATGAAAAAGTAACCCCTTTAAAAATTCCCGGACGCTGGCCACGGCAGAAAAAACGGCGTTCATTTTTACAGGGGGACACCGGTCAGCGGCCTGATGTGGGTGTCCGTGAACCTTTCCCCTGATGAAAAGACGCAGGGTGTGTTTCTTTTTGACATATGTCAGCGGGGTATCTACAATGGTCGAAAACCACATTTCGGAGGCTCCATGGTACCTGACGACAGGAAACTGAAGCGACTGATCGCTGCGGCAAGTATGTATTACAAGGACAATATGCTCCAGAGCGAGATCGCCGGGGTCATGGGGATCTCCCGCCCCATGGTGTCCAGGCTTCTGGCGGAAGCAAGGGAATGCGGCGTTGTCACCATAACTATCAACGAGGCGGGTAGTGCCCAGGAACTCCTGGCCGGAAGAGTGACCGCACGCTTCTCCCTGAAGCGGGCATTTGTGGTGCCGTCAAGAGGTTCTTCCACCCGGGACGGAAACAGCTCAGTGGCCCGGAGGGCTTTTACATTCTGGCACGACGAGCTTGAAGAAACGGAGTATACGGGAGTGGGCTGCGGTTACATGGTGGGCATGTTCTCAGAGTACGCAGGGACCAGGACGCCGGACCCCGTACCCCGGCAGGGTGAGATTTTTCCACTCATCGGCGGAATAAAAGCCTCCTTCCGCAGCTATCACACTAACGAACTGGTTCGCCTGATCGCGGTCCAGTCGGGCCTCAATGCCTCTTACCTGTACATGCCGGCGCTCTTCGATTCAGAGGATGAGAAGCGGATGTACGAGCATACAGAGGCCTACAGGGATATCGAATCCAGGTGGATGAGCCTGACATCGGCAGTGATCGGGATATCCAACCTGCACGCCACCCCCGACCTTGCCTCGGCGGCTCGGTTCGGAAGGGCACTGATCGAAGAGCGGTCGGTAGGAAGAATCCTCGCCCACTTTTACGATATTAACGGCC
>CAYVBX010000040.1:0-2914 GCA_964449945.1 uncultured Candidatus Peribacteria bacterium | reverse complement strand
CACCCCTTACGGACGGCATGGTGGTATCTCCCTTCTCACCGAAAGCGGTGGCAGCACGGAAAGCTGTTGTGGAGATGATCCTCATCCGGCATCCCCTGGACTGCTTCTCCTGCGAATCCAACGGTCGATGCGAGCTTCAGAACCTCGCCTACGAACTGGGGATAGCGGAATCTCCCTTCCGGGATGAAGGCGACGTTTGTACTGAGCACGAACTGGATGATACCAATCCTTTTTTTATCCGGGACATGAACAAGTGCATCCTCTGTGGCAGATGTGTCAGGGCCTGTGACCACCAGTCAGGCTACCATGCCATCGATTTCCAGTTCCGGGGGATCCACACAATGATCGATCCTCCTATCGGGAGCAAACTCGAGGAATCGGACTGCGTCTTTTGCGGCCAGTGCGTCCAGGTCTGCCCCGTGGGCGCCCTAGTGGAAAAGAAGGCCGTGGGCCAGGGACGGGCGTGGCAGACGAAAACCGTCCGCACCACGTGCCCCTACTGCGGCGTCGGATGCCAGCTCGATCTTCATGTAAACGGAGACAAGATCGCCCGCGTCACCGGCACCGAGGACGGCATGCCCAACCTGGGTCGACTTTGCGTAAAGGGACGCTTCGGGTATGACTTTATATATTCTGAAGAGCGGCTCACGAAACCCCTTATCCGGATAAGAAAAGGCGAGCGGAAGAGTTCCGATGATGAATTCCGTGAAGCTTCATGGGAAGAAGCGCTCGATCTCGTCTCATCCAGACTGAAGGAGGTGATGGAGAAGCACGGCCCGGACGCGGTGGGAGGAGTCAGCTGCGCGCGCAGCCTCAACGAGGACTCGTACAGCATGCAGAAGCTCTTCCGCATGGTCTTCAATACGAACAATATAGACCACTGTGCACGGGTCTGACACGCTCCTACAGTAGCGGGGCTACTGACAAGCTTTGGAGCAGGCGGAATGACAAACACCATAGGTGAGTTTGCGAAAGCGAAGCTTCTGTTTTGCATCGGAACCAACATGACCGAGGCCCATCCTGTGGCCGCAACGTACCTCAAAAACGGTGTCAGGAACGGAACGAAACTGATCGTCGTCGACCCCCGGCGCCAGGAACTTGCCGATTACGCCGACATATTCGCCCAACTGAGGGTGGGGAGTGACATCGCATTCCTGAACGGAATCATGCACGTTCTGATAAAAGAAGAACTCTACGATAAAAAATTCGTGGAGGAAAAATGCGAGAACTTTGATGCACTGGCAGCCAAGGTCGCCGAATATCCGCCTGAAACGGCCGCACGTATCTGCGGCGTGCCCGCGGAAAAGATTGTGGAGATCGCAAGGATGCTCGGGTCCATCAAGCCTGCCATGGTAATTTACACGCTGGGCATAACAGAGCACAATGCGGGAAAGAAAAACGTTATGTCCCTCGCCAACCTCCAGATGCTCCTTGGCAATATGGGGGTGGAGGGAGGCGGAGTGAACCCCATGAGGGGGCAGAACAACGTCCAGGGAGCATGCGACATGGGGGCTCTCCCCAACATGTACTGCGGATACCAGCGGGTTGACCTTCCCGAAATCAACGGGAAATTTGCCCGTTTCTGGGGAGTGGACAGACTTCCCGACAAGCCGGGCATGAAGATCGCCGAGATGGTCAACGGCTTACCGTCCGGAAAGCTGAAGGCATTCTGGATCTTCGGCGAAAACCTTGTGGCCACCGAGCCCGATGTCCGTCATGTCTCTCACTGCCTCAATTCTGCTGAATTCCTCGTGGTGCAGGATATTTTCCGGAACGAGACAACTCCCTTTGCCGACGTGATCCTCCCATCTGCCGCATGGTGCGAGGATGACGGAACGTTCACCAATACGGAACGCCGCGTGAGCCGGGTCAGAAAGATAAAGGAAGCCCCCGGCGACGCCAGGCCGAACTGGTGGATATTCAAACAGATGGCAAAACGGTTCGGTTTCGAATGGCCTTCGTCGAACGGACAGGAAATTTGGGACAACGAAATATCCGCCCTTTGCCCCGCCTTTGCGGGAATAAAGTACGCCAGGATGGACGCCATCGGCGGCATCCAGTGGCCCTGTCCTACAGTAGATCATCCTGGCACGCCGATCCTTCACAAGGACGGGAATTTCAGCCGCGGGAAGGGGAATTTCCAGGCGATCGACTGGATTCCCGGTGCAGAGCAGCCCGACGAGGAATACCCGCTTATCCTCAGCAGCGGAAGGCGCCTCGTACACTACCATTCACGGACCCAGACCGGGCGGGCAAAAGGATTCAACGAACGCATGCCCGAAGAGTGCGCCGACATCTCTGTTGAAGACGCAGCCGAACTGGGCATTTCCGCGGGGGATACGATCCTCGTGAAATCACGGCGCGGATCAGTTCCTATCAAGGCCAATGTCTCAAAGCGGATGCCGAAAGGAATGGTATGGATGTCGTTCCACTTCAGGGAGACGAACGCGAACCATCTCCTCAGCGGAGATCTGTCCACATTCGACCCTGACACGCTTACACCGTCGTACAAGGCGTGTGCAGTGAAGATCGAGAAGACACCGGAATGAACTATGGGCCTTTCTCATCCTACGAGGAATATTTGAAGGAACTGGAACGGTTCCACGGGAAAAAAGCGCCCGGAGGAGTCCTGGCGCTCCACATGGTGAACCTGGCGAGGGAACTGCTGCCGGAAGGCATCCTCATGGATGTTATCTGCGAGACCCGAAAGTGCCTAGCCGACGCCATTCAGCTCCTTACACCGTGCACCGTTGGGAACCACTGGCTGAAGATCGTTGACACCGGCAGGTTCGCAGCCGTGTTCTACGACAAGGAGACCGGGGAGGGTGTGAGGGTTTCCCTGAACATGGAACGTATGAAGCTCTATCCCGCGGTGAACGAATGGTTCCTCAAGCTGATCCCCAAAAAAGATCAG
>CAYVBX010000039.1:0-2920 GCA_964449945.1 uncultured Candidatus Peribacteria bacterium | reverse complement strand
TAAAAATAAAATCAATAATAGGGTTATTATAAAATGCTTATATTTTATCATCGCAACGGCACCGCCCCCGGATCGGAACGGAGAAAGTGCTCTTCAAAAGAAAAACCTTTAAATCGCACTATCCCGCTCTCGTGACCTAATTTTAGTATCCCTTGACCTGGAGTAAATGTAGATATCATTCCAACTAATTCTGGAGATAGGTTAAATATTTTACCTAATTCCTCAGCATCTGAAGTCTGCATCTTCAAAAAGAATTTTGAGTCACATTGATTCATAAAAACAATGCCTTCATCAGTGGTAAATTCCCGAAATGATTGAGATGCGGCTATTAGCGAAGTGTTGTATTTCGCGCCTCGCCGGGCTATCTGGCTCATGAATTTTGCAGTATATGGATGAGTCATCATTAACCATGCTTCATCCACCCCTAAGTGTTTCTGGGTCGTTCGGTCTGCTTTGACGTAATTCTCCCACAACCAGGACAATAAAACATACATAGCAAACATCTTGGAATGGTCATTCCTTAAAGCCAGCAGATCAAATACTACTAAATTTTTTGACTTTAAATCTATGGCGGTTTGACCGTCAAAAAATCCTAATGGGCCACCTTTACAATACTGGGTCAGGATATTATATAATTTGGTATTAACGTTTTTGAATGATTCCGTTAAGCTTGAGAACGTGGGCATCTCCTTTTTGGATTGACCTACCATGACCCCATCCGAAGTCACTTTTTTAGCATGGTTAAATATACTATCCGGTGATGCGTTGATCTGCCTTTTTTCATACTCAGCTTTTATATGGGTAGATAGGCTGCTCATTTCTTCAACCGAAAGCTTTTCACCGCTTTGGGTAGTTACCATTACACTGATTAGAAATGCTATATCATCAACTTTGGCCGCTATATCAATAAACTCACCCATTGTATCATCCTGCTCTGGTTCTATATCGAATGGGTTAAAAACTACTTCCATCGAGGGGTGTAAACGGACATATTCGCTTTCCTGCTCAAACTCGCTACATAGTTGTTTATACTCACCTTCGGGATCTATTACCGCTATTTTCCGACCTATGGCAAGTGAACGCGCAAATAAACCTTTCATGGTAAAAGATTTCCCCACTCTGGTCATCCCTGTAACAAAGGCATGAGGTCCATTTAAAGAGGGCTGTCCTGCAAATAAATCTATAAAGCAAGGTGAACGGCTGTAAGCGTTTTCGCCAAAATATACCCCTTGAGGATGCGATATATTCATATTGATTAATGGTGCAACACAGGCTGCATTACTAACCGTCACATCCATGTGGGCTGTGTTTATTTCTGTTCCTGGTAATAATGCCCTTAAACCATCAATTTGTCTTAAATACAGTGGAGTTAATTTAGTTGCACCCATCCAGTCCTGTATCTGGTCGCATTTCTTGTTTAATTCATCTAGTGTTGACGCTATTACATTGATAATTACACTGACTGACATTATATTGGTGTTGTGTAAATTTATTTCTCTTAATAGATGACGATAAAAATTCTCTTTTACTTCCAAAACGTCAACCCTGCTGGTATTTCCCTGTTTCCTGGTAACAATGAGTTCTGCTCCCAGTTTGATTCTTTCAGAGTCTACTTTTTTAGCCGCATCTTCTGGGCGGTAGGGATGCAGGGTGGCTGATATTGTTACTCCATTCATGTATGCTATACGATTAAACCAACCAAACTGAATCTGTTCAGGCAGCATATCAACGTGCAGGGTTCTGCAATAAGAATTATTGATAACCAGATGGTCTTCTCGCTCAGTTATCCTATCGGCCATAAATAATTGTTTGATACTTGAATTATTGGACATATTCCAGGACCTCCTTTTCGCTGAGATGTATATTAGCGTCCACGTTAAATTGGAATTTTTGCGATGGTCTGAAAATGGAGTCCGGCATTAATACTTCCTGTATGATGTCGGTGACTTCTTCAGTAGTCGTTATTGTTTCTACTGTCATTCGACCTTGATCTTTAAGAGCAGCCGCAAGTATACGGTAACGATTTCGAAGTTCTTCTTTATCTTTGCCCGGGATTATCAAGAACGTAGATTGTGTGGTCACAGCCCTTTCAGCTCTCATTAGTTCCAGGGCACCAGCATATTGATAACGATACCTCTGTAATGTTCCCTCTGGTGTTTGATCCGCTTTTTCAGCGATTCTCATAGCTTCTTCGGAAGTATCAACAATTACTGTATTAGTGATAAATCTTACCGGATAGTCAAGCCGAGTAAATATGCTGATTAAAGCATCTTCTCGGTTATGTTGCTCATTCAAGGACATAACCGTAAAATTCAATCCTCCAATACGGGCCATCATATAACACTGATCTTCCTTGTAAATTATGCCCTCGCGTATATTGTCTATCTGGTAAAATTCCTCGATATTCGCAATGCGCTCATTAAAAACACTACCGTTTTGCTGGTTTTCTTTTTTGGAACGGTTCTTTTCCCAAAGTAACAGGGCTGCACAGCCCAAAATAACAATCGAAAATAGTATAATTAAAAATACCATTTTTCTTCTCCCCCTCTCTGAGCTATATAGTGCCTCTTACGCTGGTTGTATTTGTATCTATAAAGCAAATAGTCCCCCGCAGTTATTTCGCAGCCGGAGACACTCAATTTCTTAATAGCTAATATCACACCTACAAATACAATGGGTAATCCTATCGGCAAGCAAAAGAGCATCTGGGTTTGGATTATCGCCGCCAATAATCCTGCAGCAACTAAAGCTAAGATAACACTTATACCTATGATTAATGATTGTTTAGTGGAAAGATTAAAGATTAGTTTATCTTCTTCCTTGGTTGAAAATGGTACTGGATATATTTTCAATAACCACACCTCCTATAAAAAAGAAAGGGCAGGAAATTACCCTGCCCTTCTAACCTAGCTTACCAACA
>CAYVBX010000038.1:0-2958 GCA_964449945.1 uncultured Candidatus Peribacteria bacterium | reverse complement strand
TGCTCAGGATAGCTGAAAGGTTAAACGATTATGAAGAAGGGATTTTTGTAACAGATACCCTTCCAGTAATCCGCACTCCCGAGGTAACAAATAAAGTACGTGCAGATGCGGTAATTTATGCGATAGACCGGCTTAATGCTTTATACAATAAAGCCAAAGATGACATTGCATCCGCTACTGATGTGGAAAAAACCACGCACCGAGTAAGCGGTCAATTACAGTCTGAAGCGGAAAAGGTTATGGCACTTATCGAAGAATACGAAGTAATACTGGGTGAAGCTATAGATGAAGTGCGGCAGGCTCGGGAAATCACTGAAAGCAAATTAAAAGAGTTTGCAGATTCTCCCGAACAGCAGCTACGGCACAGAGAAGCCAAACGCAGACTAAAAGCCGCAAATAACAAAACGATGACAGAAGAAGCCCCTGAAATCAATGAGCCTGTTCGCCGGATAAAAGGGATGCAGGCTCAAGCAGAAGTACAGGCGTCTTTAGCAATGTAAAAAATTGCCCCTCATTTGGGGGGCAAAATCCCTTTTAAGGGGAAGGAGGTTGATTATGAAAGTTTTAGATATTCCTCGTCTTAATAGCTTAGTATTGGCTAACGCAAAACCCTACAATAACATCCCCAATATTATAAGAGATGAAGCTCAAAGGGTTTTACGTTTAATGTCTCTTTTAGAGCAAGAATATATCAGCGAGGAAATATTAGCGATACCTGAAATAGAATGGGATATCGAAGAACATTTATGTGCCCTGGAAGATGGTACAACCGAAGTCGCTAGTTATATCTTGGCGAATGAAGAAAAAAATTCTCTTTATCGCCACTATTTCTGGCAATTTCGTGCAGCCCCGTTACCAAAACCACAGGAATTTGTTTAGGGGGTGGCCAGATGTATTCAGATCATGGATTTAATGAAGAAATAATAGACCAATATCTGGGCACTCTTTATAATCTAAAAACACTTCTTTATATCAAAAAGGAACTGGGTGACTGCGTAGATATCACTGATAGATATTTTGGGTATACCCCATACTGCTGTGATAGCGAGACACTATTTTTCCGCAGTGTGATAGCGATCATTTTCGGTTTATCCGAAGAACAAGAGATAAATATTGGTGAAGAATTTTACACTCGGGAAGACTTTTTAAATAAGTATCCAGACATTCCTAGTAATAATATAGATGAAGATTGCGAGGTTGCAGAAATCCTGCTACCGGCAGCATATGCGGATATATGTGAACAGGTTGCTAAAGAACTCCCTGAAAATACTTTTAATTATAGGAGAATCGATGAAACAACCAGTCATATATATTTCTGTGCGGATGAATGGCCTTTCAGAGAAGATATGTTTGATTTTTTTATAAGGGTCAGGAAAATAGCTGAAGGCATGGAGGTGGCAGCATGATTCATCTTATCATCCAGGAAAATGGAGCCTTTATTGAACTTGAAGATAACGGCAAAAAAGAATTTAGGGAGATTGACATTCATTATCTCATTGACTCATTTAACAGCGCAGTAAGAGATGTTACAGATGGAGAAACCTTTGAGACTCCCTTATTGCCAATCGGGACAGTCAAATATATACAAGATACCAGTAATCCTGATAGATATAGCCTGTTTCTTTATAAAGAGCCAACAATCGGCCCAATAATATACGAAAGCCGGGATTATATTGTTGGCTACCCTGGACTAATCTATCGTTTCAAAGTAGAGAATCAATTCCTGTCGCAAGTAAAGATATGGGCGGTACTAGATAAGAATCTAACCCCAGACACCCCGGTATATCACTACCCATATTTCAATTCGTATAAGGATGGCAGGATTTGTATAGGGTCTAATCATATTCCGGTAGAAGAACCCTGGCAACTATTTAAAATGCCAGATATACTCAAAGCAATGCCTTCCAACTTAGGATTAAGTACACACAACAACTCAGGGTTGCAAGGCGACTCTTTGTTAAAAGCAGTAGAAGAAAAGCCTTTTCTTAATGAATGGTTAATACCTTGCCACAAAAAACTAAAAGATATTTTGTTAACCGTGTAAAGTTTTCAAATATCACCCCTTGTCGATGAGATGAGGGGTTTTTTTATATGCAAAATTCAAAATATATCTTGCGAAAATTCGCTGGGAAAGGAGAGATTTATGAGTAATTTATTTGGAGAATTTGGTGAGCAGCCAGCAGAAAACACCTGCGGAGCAACCAAAACTTCTAAAAAAGCAAGTAAGGCACCTGCTAAAAAAGGATCGTTGGAAGAAAAATTACCTGTTAGAAATATGCAGGTGAAGATGTACTCTGACTTGTACGAGTACGAAGCACCAGACAACCTCCAAGAGCCAACCTTAGATGACGTGCGAAAATGGTTAATAAACAACCATGGTTTTACTGAACTGGCCGATGAAAAAAGGGTTGGCATGTTTGTAGTTAACCCTGAAGGAGAAGGTCAGCAACCATATGTTTATTGCGGTGTGAAATTTGAGAAGATGGGCTGAAAAGGAGGAATAAAATGCTAAACATAATGGAAATCGATAGCGAAAAAGCCATAGTGAAACCAGAAGATATTGAAAGAATGTACCTGGAGAATAAACGGTTGAAAGCTCAGTTGAAACAAGAACGGAAAATTCGGGAAAGAACAGAGCTTATACTTGAACAAACCAAAAACCAGTACACCAAATTGGAAAAAGAAACCCGGTTACATAAGGCGGTTTTTGAGTTAGCCGAAGATGCTTTTATCAATAACCATATAAGCCCAGAAGATCATGGCTATATGGGTGCTATCGCCAGAATACTTGCACAAGTTCCTTAATTATATCCATAATATCCTACTTGTTAACGGCAGTGCCGCGGGAAAAATCCCCGGCGCTGCCGGGGTAGAAAGGAATAAAGATGATATTATACCATGTTTCATTTAATGCAATTGAAAATGGCATACTTTATCCCAGGATACCGGAAAGCCGGG
>CAYVBX010000037.1:0-3483 GCA_964449945.1 uncultured Candidatus Peribacteria bacterium | reverse complement strand
TTTGAAATATAAGCAACTTTTATTGGATATATAAACAAGTTGTGTGCAAGGCTAGAAAACCTCACAGTATATGATATTTAGTACTAATTTCTAAGCAACGACAAGAACACAATTCAAGACAAAATATTCCATAAAGGAATAGCAAATCATTATTCATAATATTGCAGAATGGAATATTGAATATTATGAATAGGAGCGATTACCTAAAAAGAAGACGTTTTCTTTCAAGTAAATTAATTGAAGCACGAGAAAAAGCAGGGCTTTCTCAGAAACAAGTTGCATCCAGTAAAATTGTTTCTCAAAGTGAACTCTCAAAAATAGAAAATGGTGCAAGACGTGTTGATTTTTTAATTTTACTTGATTTAGCTAATCTTTATAATCAATCCATTACATTCTTTATTCCTGATAATGAACAAATCAGATAAAGAATTATGGATAAAGCCTTTAAAATCCCGCCTAAATCACCAAGTGATTTGTCGGACATTAGCAAACTAACAAGTGTTTTTCAATCTATTGTAGGTGTTGAATTTAAACTTACAGGAAAAACAAGAACTGACGGTTCAAATCTGAGAAAACTAATAACAAGTAAACTTCTTGAAAACGGTATACCTGTTAGTGCAGTTGAAACAGAATTTGAAATAGTTCCACCAAAGAAAAAAGGTGTTCCAAAGATACTAAGGGAGTTAATTGATACTTATATTGTAACTAGTGGTAAATCATACAACCTTCAGGTATGGAATAGAATACCAAACTCTAACATTGTACTTGTAAAATACGAATCCGGTGCCTCTTTAAAATGTAATGATGTAAGATATGTATTTGTAAAAATTAACACTTTAGAACAAATAATTTCAACAATTGTAATTCTTACATCAGATTATATAGAAAAGGTATTTGGAGTCTTCGGTAAACCAACAATTAAACACCAACTCTTAATATCAAAAAAAGTAAGAAATCAAATATATACAAGCCCTAGTAAAATATTATCGTTCCCAGATAGTAATAAATTATCTTATTTTATCACAAATAAATTTACACCACCAAAAGAAAATATTGCTAATGACCCTTGCTTTAATAATCTTTATTCAATTGAACTTTTAGTTGAATTAGTTGCCAAAAAACTTATTAATAGAAAGTTGGAGAGTTCAGCAACAAAAAACAGGGGGCAAGCTTTAGAAAGAATGACGCTTGAATTATTAGGATATGTACCAAAAACAAACGATAAACTTGTTGGTGGTTTCCCTGATATACCAAATCAACTTTTAGAAGTTAAAGTACAAGATACACAAACTGTTGATTTGGGTAAATTTTCACCTGAGAAAGAAGAAAAACTGTTTGATGAGAATAATATAACAACTTTTGACGTACGTTATTTGATTGCACTAACTAATCCACATAACGACATAATCGAAGGAATCATAATTGCTCCTGGAGAAAAACTTGGTGAGCTTTTTACATATGTAAGTGATGTAAACTATAAATGTCAACGTTCAATTCCAATGAGTTTCTTTGAAAAATATTCGGGGCAATGTGTTTTTAATCCTTAAAAACCAAATGCTTTTTCTACTAAAGCATTAAGTTTTAATTCTAATTCATTTATCTCTACATTATCTTGTGAGAGTGTGTTCAACTCTTTAACAAGGTCAATTATCTTCAAAGAGTTTATATCTTTTGGGTTGGGGATGGGATACTTTTCAATATATTGAGTTAAATAACGTCTTCTCCCTGAATATAATTTATTGTTAAAGCATAAATCGTGATACTTAGCCATTAGTTCTGAATTTGCAATTCCTTGTATCAAAAACAATAAATTTTTTTCTGTATTATCTTTTGCAACAATCCAATAACAGTTACCATTTACAATTGAACCTTTTTCATCATAATAGAATCGTGCATTTAAACTTATATCAGGAAAAACTAGTTTTGGGTAATTCCAAAGCAAAGGATTTTGTGGAACCCATAGTTCATACCAGTTTCTCCCTGCATCTATTAAATAATTTCTACTTGTTAATTGAGTCTTATGCTTTTCAAGATATGCTTTTGCTTTAGGATACAAATCAATATCTAAAACCATTCGTTTACCATCTTGATAATAATGTGGGTACAATATTTTTAACTCACTATCATTTTTTGAGCACCATCTTTGAATGTTCTCTTGAGAAATTAAAGGTTTAAAAAAAACATTTTCAGGAAGGGTCTCCTCTTTGCTCCAATCCTGTTTTATAAAAACATTATCAGCACAAGATTTAACACCAACACGAACCTTAAAGCGTTCACCAATGAAAAAACCTGTTTTTAATTTAATTTGTTCAATCCATTTGTTTTCTTCATCACTTGTAAATTTCCATACATCAGTTTTTACATTCGAATGCTTTAAATATCCTACACTCAAATTATATATTTTACTTTCAACTGAATAAATACCAGTTTTATTTTTAATTAAAATGTCAAATAATGAATCCGATTTTATCGTATCTTGTCTTTCGCCCTCTGTCTGCTCATAAATTTTAGCGAATCTACAATTATTTACTAAAATTTTTTTGTTGGTTTTTTTTCTCCCAATGAAAATTGCAGGTAAAACAGCAGCATCAAATACTTTCGTATCACCCAAATCTATTACTTCTATTAATTCATAATTATCAAGCAAGTAATTTCTAATAGTTTCACCACTTTTAGTTGTTAAATAACGGTTCGAAGTTATAACTCCAATAATACCCCCTGTTTTTAAAACATTAGTCATAGCAATGAGAAAAGGATAGTATAAGTCAACTCTTCCTTTAAGGTTAAATCTCTTTGCTATTTCTTGCGCCTTTTCTGCTCCAAGTATTTGAGTTCTGACATAAGGGGGGTTTGCAATTATTAAATCTGCAAACTCTTTATCATCGAACTGGTTAAATAAGTTTTTAGGTTCTAATAAAACGCCATCAGAAATTAAAAAATCCTTGTTCTCAATATTAATGTTAAAATTTTTAAATTTTGCTAAATTATTTCTAGCTGTAACTACATAGTTAATGTTAGTGTCGAATCCCCTTATGTTTACATCAATGTTAGTTAAATCATTAAACTTCTCTGAAATTGAAGATAATAATTCACCCTCACCACAAGCAGGGTCAAGTATTGTGTAAGAATCTTTTAAGGTAGAATCCAGTTCATAGAATATCTTGTTTGCAAGAAAGTCTGACAAACCTTTTGGTGTGAATGTTGCTCCAGTATTCTTTATCGTTGCTTCTTCCATAACTAATATTTTGACAAAGATAATTAAAATATTATTCCTAAATGGAATATTTTTAGAAAATTTGTAGAAAAAAAGCCCAGCACACAACAAGGGGTGTAACCAATTTGGGATGAATGGGTTAGGCGGTCAGGTCGGGTCGCAGCGGGGCGCAGTATCGTATGATGAAATCTCGGCTCCGTTCGCCCAAACTGGTCACACCCCCAGCCGTTATGTGCCATTTTAAGACAAACGACAGACATTCAGGATAA
>CAYVBX010000036.1:0-3506 GCA_964449945.1 uncultured Candidatus Peribacteria bacterium | reverse complement strand
TATGCTGGACTATGAGGAACTACACATGAATGCAGGTAACGAGATGGGTGATAGACTTTCGAAGGTGGCAAAGATGCCCCGAAAGGGTATGAAAATCATGCAAATTTTAAGATTTTGGTACACTTTTTTGGTACAGTTAGAAATGGAAATAATGTAATTGTAAATTATATAAGTAAATATAATACTATACCCGCGGAATGGCTTTCCGTGGATTCAGTTATAATCGATATGAATTATCCAAGTAGATGCTTGTAACTAATTGTTAATTCATGAGACCGTAAGCTAGCTGATAAATGCCGTAAAGACCTTTATCCTTGTGTTGCTATGAAGCCCTAGCTTCCATACCGTTCACTGATTTTCTTACAATTTATATCATAGGTTTGAATATACGATCCTGCTTGCACGAGAAATGTTGTTCCAGACGCACCTTTGACTATCTTATTTGAAGCTGACATATCCTTGATTTTCTTGCACTTCTCGTCATATGTTTCAATCCAGCCGTTATGTAATACAACAAAGAAATCTGACGCGATGCCTCTCACTTCTTTTCTGGACGCAGACATTTCGGATATTTTTCTGCTTCGTTCATCAAACACTTGAATCCAACCATTCTTAATTGATACATCTGATATCGGCACTTTGACCCTCCTCCGATTTTATTCTCATGCAGAGCGATTATTTCAGTGTGACTTCTGTATTCCGTATCTTTTCCAAGCATCAACAATGCCAGGATAGAAATGTTTATTGAAACTTTTCCCCGGTCTTGAGAAATGCCAAGTTTCAAGAATCAGATACTTTTGTTCCTCAATAGGAAGATAGCCAACCCAGAGATTTTCATTCTCTTTTTCGATCCATTCTATAGGAGCCGTCCCCAAGCTATCAGCATTCTCACGGCCGATATTCATTTCAATTATGAGATCTGGATTGAGTAATGAGATTTGTTTTGCAAACCAATTTATCTCGCTTCTCTTAACCATTTGAGAGTATGTCTGTATTCGAGTTGCGTCAGCAACATAGGAGGTTTCTGATGGATTGTCAAATTTTGAAAAATTCATAAAGGCATAACTAATGCCCGGTTCTGTATGATCCCAGACTACTCCTTCTTTTTTACCGAACAGTTGCTGTCCTATATCTGAAGCCCAGGGCATATCCTCGTACGGACAAAAATCATTATTCAAGCCGTAAGCTAGATAAAGCATTTTTGAATGGAAGGGATCACTGTTATTGGTGAAAACCTTAGTGTAGGGAGGCTTATCAGGATTATCCTCATTCCAGCTGCGATTTCCTCTTGGATCATTTGATAGTATGCCTTGGAACAGCGCTTCAATGTAATCCTTACCATACAAGCCCAAAGATTCTTTTGCAATAAAAAGTATTTTTACTCTCTGATGTGTGTAATAAGGATAGAATCCATCAGCATTTATCACTTGAGCAAACTCTTTTTCGAACTCTGTCGATGCCAGTGAAATGAGCGATTGTTTTAATGCATCAACAAGCTTCTGATTTTTTTGCCAAAGTTCAATTTCATCATTAGGGTAGTTGTCGGAAAACGTTCCTTTATCAATCATACATCGACCTCTAAATCAGAGTTTGCAAGCCGCATAATGAAGTAGAACTATTGTGTATTATAGAGCATGTACGGATTTATTGATAATATTATCTTTGAATTTATATACCGATAGCCATATGTTTGTATTAAGGGTAGTCATAGGTATGGACATCAGTATTTCGGGGAAAATCGGAAATTTGATTGGTATCAAACTGATTGTTATTCCAAAGGTAGTAAATTATGACATGTATATTCTATAAATAGCCCAAGAAGTCAAATTAGATTTACAACACTATTCATCCTACAGATACTATCGATGTAGGGCAAGAGTCCTACTCATTGCTGGCAGGACCGGTAGTGATTGCGATGATGCAGGGATTGGGCTAAGAGATAGTGCCTGTTGAGCTGTGAAGGGTTTGTACGTACCGCACCTTAGCTGTAGGAAGTGGTGCCGTAAGGTGGTGCTTACCGAAAGAAACGTACTTTTTGTTGAACCTGAAGCTTTGTCTTCAGATATTTTCATCAACCAAAGAGAATACTATTGGGTAGTATAAGCTCGCCCAGATATTTACAAAAAGGGACCCGGGTGTTAGCCGGCCCCTCATCTCCTTCTACCTTGGGTAGAGGAGTATCACTACGAGAAAGATAATGCATTTGTATGAAATTGCAACACAAATTTGGTGGATTTAATATACTCAAAGAAAAACCGCTGATTAGCTTAGGCTGGTTCAGCGGCGAAACCTCTGCGTATTCACGATCGCTTGATCATGCTCATGCTTACTATGGCATTCTCTACCATATTTGGCAAGCAAAGAAGGCTGAATGATCTTAGTTCGGTGTGTGATCTCAGTTGTCGAGTATGAACTGGTAGAACTCTTCGACGGAATATCGCGGATTGTTTTCGTGAAGCAGAACCGCGTCTTCCATATACCCGGGATTGTACTCCACCGACATCAGGTACAGCCTGAGCCTCTCCAGTTCTTCCTCCGTAAAGTTCCCCTTCTGTCTTAGGTCCTCCACTGTTTTCATCACCTCTTCGCTTGGTTTAGCATCCGGCCAGATTACTCTCAATCCTGCCATAAAATCCCCCTTTTTTATGGTCCCATCCTCTAGAGTACATACTACCCCGGAATTTGGATGTCCAAAAGTTTTTCCCTATATCACAGGGAGAAAACGACCTAAAAAACGCTGTCTCAAGTCATTCTCTCCCCGTATGTAGGGTACTTCACTTTACCTGTCCGAAAGCCTTCTCTGTTGCTTCACTCACCGCCTTGAAATGACTCTCATTAGCATGGTTGGCATAATGCTCAAGCATCGCCATCGTCTTATGGCCTGTAGCTAATCCAAGGCTTCTTGCGTCTACTAGATCAGCCATTTTAGCTGCATATCGGTGGCGCCAGCTATGGAAAACGATATTGCGTTCTTCCTTTTCTTTCTTGGAAATGCCAATCTTGATCATGGCCTCCATCAGCCCATCATTTAAAAACTTGTGATCCATCGGCTGGTCTGCTTTGTCGCTGTAGAAGATGAACCCATCATCCCAAGGATTCTTCTCGGCAAGGCTGAGTAGTTTTTCTCTGACTTCAGGAAGCAACGGTACCTGGCGTTGTTCACCGTTCTTAGGAGTTTTCAACCCGTCGAGGGGACTGTACGAATGACGGATGAACAACCTATCCAAACCAATATCCTCAGCTTTGAGTCCCAACACTTCACCAGATCTGAGCCCGCAGGTGGAGGCAACCAAGTTGCCCACATACGATCGTTCTTCCTTCCATTCCTGTTCAAAGAGGGCGATATTCTCTTCATCGGTGAGAATGCCTCTTTCTTTCGCTTTGCCAACGAAGTTCTTGAGCCCTTCGCTGGGGTTGGTATGAATGTATCCCTCCTGATAGGCCCAAGCAAAGGCAACCTTACCGGCAAGCATGACTTTATTGATGGTGGCTGCAGCAAGACCTTT
>CAYVBX010000035.1:0-5102 GCA_964449945.1 uncultured Candidatus Peribacteria bacterium | reverse complement strand
ACAAAGAAACAGAAAAAGCTTTAAGTTTTTTTTCTAAATATAAATGTCCTTTATATGGGATTTTATTTAGAACATATTTGTGCAAAAAATGGCTCGGTCAAAACATTTAAATTTTGCATTTTCAGCAAAATATGATAAAATATCATAATAATTTTTAAAACAAACAAATGCCAATAAACGATGCAGATATCAAAATTTTACTTCCAATTCTCCACAAAATACCACTTTTTCAAGGTTTGGATGAGCAAAATCATAAAGAAATTTTAGAACGAATTATTTTAATGTATTACCCAAAAGATTATGAACTTTTTGCAGAAGGGGAACAGGGTGATGCTTTGTATATAATTAAAAACGGATCTGTTGAAATTTTTCATCCACCAATTAGTAAAGAAGAAGAGTTGAAAAGAGTTGCAGTAATAAATGATAATGGTTTTTTTGGAGAAATGGCATTAGTTAATAATGAAAAAAGAAATGCCTCAGCAAAAACACTTCTTGATAGTGAAATTTTCATTTTAAGCAAAGATGATTTTAAAAACTTACTCTCGTCAAATCATGCACTAGCAGAACAAATAAGTTTGGCAGTAGTAAAAAGAACAGACGACAATTTATCTAAAAAATAAAAATGATTTTTATATACTTATTATTTGCCCATTTATTGGGAGACTTTGTCTTTCAAAGTCTTGCACTTATTCAGTATAAAAAAAGAACTCAAAAAGGGATTTTCCTCCATACAGTCATTCATTTTATTATAAGTTTTTTTATTCTTACAATATTTTTGCAAATATCTTTAAAACAATTGATTGGAGTCCTTCTTCTAATATCAATTTCTCATTATTTAATTGATTTAGCTAAAATAAACTTTGAAAAAAAATCAAAAATTCGAGTAAATTCGTTTTTATTAGATCAGTTAGGACATTTAATAGTTTTGAGCGGTATATCAATCTATTTATCAAGAGCTTTAGGTGCAGTAAGTTTTAGATATTTTGATGTATTTATTTTCTTCATATTATATATTGTTATAAATAAAGTTTTGCCCGTATTCAGTCTTCAAAAAGTTCTTGAAAAAAACAAAAATGCAGTTATGAAAACGCAAAAAAACAAATCAAATCAGTATATGAAAGTATTTTTATCAATAAGTTTGATATATTTTTTATTCAAAATGTTTTTGTTTTAATTTTTTTCGATTATTTCTCTAGGGCTAATTTCTTTTTCAGAACTTAAATCCAAAAATGAATAAGTCCATACGGTATAGGAGAAAATATCAACAATTCCATTTAAATATGCCGCAATTACTAGCGCTATTAGTCCAGAAAGAATTCCTAGAAAAATACTTATGCTAGGCATAATAACCGTTGTCATATATGCAGTTGCTCCAATTATCAGCATTGGAATTATAAAAACCATAATTGCTTGAATGATAATTCTAACACCAATTATCATCATAAGAATAGTGATTAGAAGAGTTTCTCTCCAGTTCATCCATACAAGCACTGAGGATTTTTTCATTGAAGACACAACTGATTTTTTATCAATAATAATATAAAAATCTGTAAAAGTTAGAAACAAAGTAAGCCCAAGTCCAATAAATAACACAAGTATTAAAACGGGAAGTAGAAGCTCAAAAAGCTCTATCGGTAAATTTCTTAAGGCAAATGCAATTTCGATTAAAATCGCAAAAAACGAAAAAGTTTTTATAATCAAGTGGTATTCAAACAATGGTAAAAATGAAATTAAACCATATTTTAAACCAACAGCAGGGCCAGCACTTTGTCCGTTTCTTCTTCTAGAAATCGCTTGTATTGCTGAAGCTTTTGCAAGGGTGGGATAAAGAAGATAAAAAACGACAGAAAAAATGATTAAAATAATAATTGGAATAGTCCAAGAACTATGATTAGTAAAAAAATTTAAAAAAAACTTTGAAAGCTCCATCATAAAACTTTCATCAGCATTATCAAAAAGATGAGATTTTTTGAATGCCATAAATTGATAGGCCATATAGAAGAAACCAAATGTTGTGGTCAAAATTGAAGGAATAAAGCCATACCAAATGATTAGTCCTCTCTCTTTTTGAGTGCTCTCCCATGCTTCTGCAATTAAGTTTTTATAATTCATAAGGGAAGTATTATAAACTCATCAAACAAAGTCAAACCACAATAGAACTATTAAATTAGGCTAGCTTAAATTTTCGCTTGATTAAGTAGTCTGTTGATAGTAAAATTATTTTCGTAATAAAAAACAAGTTAATCCAATAAATATGGCATCAACAAAAAGAGTACAAAAAAAGACAATTATGCAAAAATACGGAACTCATCCAAAAGATACGGGTTCTGCACAGGTACAAGTTGCGATTCTTACAGAAAGGATTAATTTATTGGCAAGTCATTTAGAAGAACATCCAAAAGATGTTCATTCAAGAAAAGGACTTTTAAAACTTGTTGGAAAAAGAAGAAAAAATTTAAATTACTTGAAATATCACCAAAAAGACGAATATTCTAGAATTATCGAAGAATTGAAGCTAAGAAAATAATTTAACGGACTTTGAAAATTTGGCTAAAACAAGAAGACAGGCTTTGAGAGAATAAAGGCATTCTTTTGAGCTTGTCTTCTTATAAAACAAAAATAATTTAAAACAAAAACTCAAAAGAACCTTATTTAAAGGTTTTTTTATCATATCTATTTAACAATTTAAATATGCAAGCAAAGACTCTGCAAATGGAACTCATGGGGAAAGAGTTCAAAATTTCAAACACCCCACTAATAACATACGCAAATGGCTACGCAACAGTAAGCCTCGGAGATACAGTAATTATGGCAAATGCTTTAATTAGCGAAGTCGGAAGAGAGGGCCAAGATTTTTTCCCACTCACAGTTGATTTTGAAGAAAATATGTATGCAAGCGGAAAAATTAAAGGTTCAAGATTCGTAAAAAGAGAAGGCCGACCTTCAGAAAAAGCAGTTCTTACCTCAAGACTTATCGATAGACCAATTCGTCCCTTATTTCCCAAAGGAACTACAAATGAAGTGCAATTAATTTGTTCAACTCTTTCTGTAGAAAAAGATGTAGATCCTGCAACAACAGCAATAAATGCAGCCTCGACAGCTTTAATGCTTTCAGGAGCACCTTTTGAAGGGCCTATAGGAGCAGTTAGAATGGGTTTTAAAGATGATAAATTGATTATCAACCCAAACGATGAAGATATCAAAACAGGTCGATTAAATCTGACAGTAGCAGGAACTCTTGACGCAATTACAATGGTCGAATGTGCATCTTCAGAAATTTCTGAAGATCAGATGCTTGAGGCTTTAAGCCTTGCTCATGAGCAAATCAAAAAAATCTGCCAACTTCAATTGGATTTTGTAAAAGACATGGATATTCCAGAAATTTCTCTTAGCGTTGCAGAAAAAAATGAAGAAGCAAAAAAAGCAGTTGAAGAAACTGTTTCAGCAGTGATGCTAGAAGAGGTCAAAGGGAAAACAAAAATGGATGTTAAGAAAAAAATTCATGAAATCGAAGAAAAACTTTTTGAAAAATATGCTAAAGAGCTTGAAGAAGAAATTTTCACAAAATCAGATTTAAAAAGCTTTTTAACTGAAAAGATCGAAGCAAATATGAGAAAAAATGTTCTTGAAAAAGGAGAAAGAATAGATGGAAGAAAAGTTGATGAAATTCGTCCAATTTCTGTCCAATTAGATGTTTTGCCTAGAGTACATGGTTCTGCAATTTTCCAAAGAGGAGAAACAACAGCCCTAACAATTACAACTCTTGGAGGCCCTGGAGATGCCCAAATTATCGAAACAATGGACGAAGAAGAATCTAGAACATATTTCCATCATTATCGATTTCCTCCTTACGCAGTTGGCGAAATTAAGCCTTTAAGAGGCCCAAGCCGAAGAGATATTGGCCACGGAGATTTAGCTGAAAGAGCACTTCTTCCAGTTCTTCCAACAAAAGAAGAATTCCCTTACACTTTATGGCTTGTTTCAGAGATAATTAGATGTAACGGTTCAAGCTCGATGGCTTCTGTTTGTGGTTCTACACTATCTTTAATGACAGCTGGAGTTCCAATCAAAAAGCCAGTTTCAGCAATTGCAATGGGTCTTATGATGGACAAAAATGACAAATCCAAATATCGAATTTTAAGCGACATCCAAGGTCTTGAGGATTTTGGTGGAGATATGGATTTCAAGGTTGCAGGAACAAAAGACGGAATTACAGCTCTTCAAATGGACATTAAAATCAAAGGACTTTCTCTAGAATTGATGAAAGAAGCTCTAGAACAAGCAAAAAGAGGCCGAATGGAGATTATGGATAAAATGCTAGAAGCCCTTCCAGAACCAAGAAAAGAGCTTTCAAAATATGCACCGCTAATTATGAGCATGCAAATTAAAACCGATTTTATTAAGGTTGTTATCGGAAAAGGCGGAGAAATGATTAATAAAATTATTGCTGAATGTGGTGTTGATATAAATATTGAAGACGATGGCTTAGTTCAAATCACAGCTCCAACACAAGAAGGCGGTGAAAAAGCAGTTGAATGGATCAAAAAGCTTACTTTTGAGCCAAAGGTTGGAGATATTATGGAAGGAAAAGTTGTGAAAATTCTTGATTTTGGAGCAATGGTAGAATTTGCACCGGGTAAAGATGGACTTGTTCACATTTCAAAACTTTCAAAACAAAGAGTTCGAAAAGTTGAAGATGTTGTAAAACTCGGAGACAAAATAATGGTCAAACTATTCGAAATCGATGACCTTGGAAGATACAATTTGATGAAAGTAGAATCATTAAATGGAGGCCCAATAAATGCACCAGAAGTTGTCCCAACAGACCCAACACTTCCACCAGATGCAAAAGAAAAACCAGACTACAAAACACTTGGCGAAAGAGTCGAAGGCACACATTCTGTAAGAAAAATTGTCTAAACTTTTCATCAAAAAGCCTTAAAAAGCTATTGAATTTCAGAATTAATTATCATAGTATAACGCAGGAAGCTAAAAAAGTTTCCTGCGTTTTTTATTTCAAAACAAGCGGATATCGTATAATGGCTATTACATTGCCTTGCCAAGGCAGAGACACGGGTTCGATTCCCGTTATCCGCTCCAAA
>CAYVBX010000034.1:0-5193 GCA_964449945.1 uncultured Candidatus Peribacteria bacterium | reverse complement strand
ATTGAACTGTTATTAGATAACTGATCATGTTGTAAAGAACCCGTCTCTGCAAAAGATCCGTCCTAATTACCTATTGGGCCACTATTATTTGGGCTGGAGGATATCTTTGGTTTTTTTGAACTAAAAACATAGTTTCACCTCCTTTCTCTCAAAGAACCATAGTTTGTATTTACTAATATTATATCATAATATATACATTATTTGCCTTTTATTGCATTATATGTTTATATTGCGGTTGGGTTGTTAAATTGTGGAGACAAACAGTGGTATTTAAAGGTTAGGAGTGCGTTAGTATACTACCCCTAGAGGCGAAACACTAAATCGAAAAAAAAGCTAGATCACCTTTCCCAGTACTCAAGGTAAGGGGACACACCGGGTCGGGGTGTATATTGGTTTGGCTGATGCCAAACGGGAAACAGAGGGTACAGTCCCCCGGTCCCACTACCGTAGGACAGATGGGACAGTCCCCCGGTTTCCCCCAGCTAAGGTCAGGGGACACACCGGGCGGTCAACGCGGAGTTATCTGGATATATCTCAAGATTGGTGGGCAGTGAGATGAGAGTCTCGGGCTAAGGTCAGGGGACACACCGCGACTAGGACTAATGAGGTAGCTAGGTGAATTAAAGGAGGTGAGGCATTATTGTGAGATTCTCAGGTCAAGGAAAGGGGACACACCAGCCCTTGGAGAACTTGGTGGCAGGAATGTCCCAGCTAAGGTCAGGGGACACACCTGCCTTAAGGTTCCTGGTTTTGCAGGAATGTCCCCATTATGGGTCCCCATTATAGTTACAGTGGCAGTATGAGGTAAAATATTATGAGGGACAGAAATCCCAGGGGGAGTCCGATTACGGCCCATTCTTTGCTGGTGATTTTTAGTTTGGAGGCGGATATGATATTGGGTATGTTGCCGGGTATCAGCATCCCCCCACTTACCAGCAGACCCATAAGGATCGCTTCTACGGTGAGTTCATTCATGGCCGGGCTTACTTCTGCCGCACACAGAGTGGCATTGTCCAGTACTGCGGATACCATGTTGACCCAGTACAGTAATTTGGGGCTGAGTCCCAGTATATAGGCCTCAATCAAGGGTTCAAATCCTTCCCCCAGGAATACCAGGGCCATGACGAAGATGTAGACTTTTAAGGCCCTGATTATTATCCCTTTCCAGGTATCTTCTTCCAGCTGTTCTTCGCTGTTTTCCTCATCTTCTGCTGCTGCTGTCTCTGCCATGCTGCCGTTGGTTTTTATCACCTGGCTGGTATATAGACCTGCAAGTATGGAAAATACTACGACCGCAGGTATGATATATTTCCCCAGCAGGTCGACCAGGTAAAAAAATTCCTGGTCCAGTATGGAGATAGACAATAATCGTGCCAAGCGCTCGATCAAGCCCTTGGTTATTGGAAGGAAGAATTTCTTATTCTCGAACACCCCCAGGGGTGCTAATGGCAGTGCCATTATTTACAGCATTATCGAAACTGCCAAGGATGCATTGCCAGTAGTTTGCAGAATGCCTGAAAAAGATAATACCTCAAGTAATTCTTGAGGTACAGGTGTCCGCGGTTTGACGCTTACCATCAGATGCAGCCAGTAGTGATTGTAGATGAAGCCCATCTTCTGGATAAAGAAATGCTAGAAGAAGTGCGCTTCCTGCTTAATTTCAAGATGGACGCCCAGAGTCCCATGACCTTGATTCTGGTGGGCCAGAGCGAGCTGTGGGATAGGTTTAAACTTCAATCCTATGCCGCCATCAGGCAGCGCATCGATCTACAGTGTAAATTATCCCACTTGGATCGTGCCCAGGTGGGCGAATACATGAAAAGTCATTTGGCTTATGCTGGTGCTGACCGTGACATCTTTTCGGATAGTGCGGTGGATGAAATCTTTAAATTCTCCAGTGGTGCGGCGAGGATGGTAAACAAGGTCTGTACTCATTGCCTGCTTTATGGAGCACAAAACAATCGAAAGTTTATTGATGACCACATGGTTAAGCTGGTTGTTCAGGGAGAGTTGAGTTAATTCTCCCTTCCCCTAAAGGGGAAATATATTATATTCTGGTCACTAATCCCGTCAACTTACGGACAACATATGGCGTCTATTGCCGGACATTATGGGTTGGCAGTAACACCGTTGGCTTCAGCTTTAGCCTAGCTAACCACTTGTAATAACCAGATAGAAATATATTAAACCAGTTTAATTAATACTGCCTGATTAAATAAGCAATAGCAGCAACCAAATATACATTTAATTCTGGATCAATAATATTCATATGTACTTTTCCTACTAGGTTATCCCGGCATTTTGCAAGAATATTGTTATCAGAATCAAGAAAATGGGGCTCAGTTCCGATTGTACGATCTTGAACCAAAATTAGTTTATCGTTTATTTGCAGTTCCATGAAGAAGCCGGGTTTAAGTTTAGGAATAAGGGTTAAATCAAAACAAAGATCTGGCTTACCATATATTATTCCTACCCACCTTCTTTTGATTGCCATAAATCGTGACGCAACTTTCAGTTGTAAAACTAGTTCCCTTTTTTCATTTTCAACTTTAATATTAAGTACACTTGAGGGCTCAATAAATCTACCTAAAAATTGGCCTATATTTCCTACATACCTGTTTACATGACCTATTATATTCTGATTTTCATCCAATATGTCTTGTTCAAATCTTAGGGGCTTATACTGTAATATATAGTTGCTCATAGATGTCCTCCTCATTGATTATTTCGTTCTGTAAACTTAAATGAAAATTGAGAAAACGTCATCCCTTCTAATATAATGTTTAGAATTATATCTGGGATAGAAGCTCTCTTTCAGGAATTTAGCTTCTATTACGCGCCTGGATTTTACTAATATATTGACAATATATCAACATTTACCCATCTGGTAAAGCGCTTGAAAAATAACCCTAAACTCAGGTATTTTGGGGAAATTAATACCTATTGGAAGATAACCTCAGTAAACCACTCGCCTTTTTCTTATCATGAAAAATCCTCAATTTGCAACATGTGCACATGGTGAGAGTATTAATATCGTTAAAAGGGTTTAATGACACAACAAAAACGTCCCCTTGTGTCCCTTTGGATGGTAGGGGAGGGGGATAAGCATTTTTTATGTGTGATTCAGTTGTTCTATCATTCAAAAGCATGATCCCTACAAAGTCAGCTGAGTTAGACTCACCGTACATAATAAGAGCTATACAGTAGACAAACACTTATTTTAAAAGAGGAATCACTGAAAATAAATGCAGGTCCTAATAAAGAATATACTCAGCGCAAGATTAGTCCATAATTACTATTTCACTCCTAATTATTTGCGATTTAAGGCCTCTAAAATATTTTTTTTGATGTTTATATCATGCAAGAGTTAAATAACGTCTACAAGGCGCATATTCAGCCAGGTGCTTCTGGCATATCGTTTGCACAGCAGATAAAGTCGTTCAGCCAGGCTAAATAATCATAATCAGTTAGATTGAGCCTGTAAGCAGTGATGAACCTGTGGATCACTCAAATAGATCCATGATATGCATTAGCAGTAATCAGCCGTACATATTAAGAGATCAGCTGCAATCAGTAAGACCTTTCCTCTGCCACAGAATACTTATCACCTACGTAAAAAAGGGGGATACTCTAATAAACCCCGTCACTCCCCCCATTTTTCTTTCTGTTTACATAATGTTCACTGTTTTAGGATTGGACGCTAGTCCTTTCGTAAAATAGTTATTATGCTAGACTGTATTCGCTGAGAATATCGTTTAAAGTCGTATATGCAGGTACATATCAAAATTAAACCCGGCAGCTGATGGGTTCCCGTAGGGCCCTCAGCGCCGGGTAATTTAATATAAGCATTTGACATTTATTGACCATCTGGGTTAAGCTGGGTAAAATTTCAAGCTAAAAGGGGGTTGTTTTATCGCTAGGAACACGAGGGTATCAATCAAGGTAGAAAATGACGTAAAACTTAAATTGGACGATATAGCAAAGAGCTACGGGCTTACCATTTCATCTTTGGGTGCATTTATAATAGGGCAGTGGATTGATAGTATTAATAACAAAAAAAGCGGTCCGCTCGTCACTGCCGTGAACCACGAGCCCGGGGTCCCAGGGTAAAGGGCGGTCGAGGAACGAGACCGGGCGCAGCCTTTACCCTTTATGCTGGGTGGGCTCAGTGGTAGGCTATAGGGCCGGGGCAGGACCGGTTCCAGTTTGATTTGAATTTTAATTTAAGGAGTTGATATGTTTGGCAGTTTTAACTAGAAAGCCCGCAATGATAAATAATCACCAGTTAACCAGCTTACTTAAAGTATCATGTGCGGTTCAGGACTCGATAAACGAATTAGCTATGCTCAGCTTAAGCGGATCTGTAATTGACATTAAACAGCTCGCACAAGTCGAGGGACATATAAACCGCTTAAAACATGAAGTTAGCACATTAAAAGCTGCAACTTAATATTGTCGAATTTTGTTTAGTTTTTCGGTGGGTGCCGTGACACCTGAGAAAATGGTTCGTCGACTATAGTAACACCCGACGAACCGCTCAACTTTGAGCAAAGGGGGTGAAAAATGAGGTTTATGGCATTTATCAGCTATAAGTCCGGTAATATGGGTCTTAGAGTAGATTTTAAGCCAATATTTAGTGCCATCTGTGGTATAGTTTTGTGCCATCTGTGGCACTATTTTTATGCTCATTTATAGCTCGATGGCACAAGGCCTTTGTATAAACTTCTGTATTTAGGTATTTTTCGCTATGCTTGTAATATTTGTGCCATCTGCGGTATAATTGATGAAATGTTGTTACAAAAAAGGGGGTAAAATCATGATGAATTTAGACGGTTTTCAGATGTTTTTCAAATCAGAAATCCAAAAGATTTTACACAAGTATGGTCATACAGAACAAGCCAGATTATTGATTGGCACTTATACGCTTATATTTTATTTAGACCCTGGGGAAATACCTGAAATATTAAGCAAGCGTACTTATTATCGTCACATAGGTATGTTAAAAGATGCAGGTATAATAATCAGTGATTCGATGAACCAGAAGCTGCTAGACGAATATAAGGCCGGGAAATAAAACATGAGCAACATTTTGTAAACTTGTTGACATGATTTCTTTCACAGGTAGGATTGCCTTAACAAGTTTACATAATGTTCATTATCGGAACCAAGAGAAGCGCTTTAGAAAGCCGTAGT
>CAYVBX010000033.1:0-7692 GCA_964449945.1 uncultured Candidatus Peribacteria bacterium | reverse complement strand
GTCAAGCAAGAAAATTGTCAAATCAGCAAAATTATTTTGCAAAAGAAATAAAAAAAGATTTGATTTTATTAAAAAACTAAGGCATAACATAGGTACTTAAAAATTGGGCGAGTGGTGGAACTGGTAGACACGCTAGCCTTAGGAGCTAGTGGCCAAAACCGTGAGGGTTCGAGTCCCTCCTCGCCCACCAAAAAAATCAAGCGCTAAAACAAACGCTTATTTTTATTATTCTCCTTTAACAAATCTAAACCAAAGGTTTCTAACTTGATCAGCAGAAAAACTGACGATGTTATTTAGAAGGTGCTTAAGTTTTCTAAGCTTTCGCATTAGTATTGAAAACTTATACGAATTACCCTTTTTGTGTACATTTTTTTCTAGGTATTTTGCTTTTTTCGTTAAAACAAGTATCTCTTTTTGAATTTTTCGCTTTACATCAACTCGCATTTTATTTGGACTTGGAAGTCTTATAATTTTTGTTGAAGTATTGCCACTCAAAGAACTACTACTTTTATTTTCTTTTCCTGAAGAACTTATTTCTGAAACATCCTTCATTGTAAGTGCTTCAATCGTTTCGTTATCTACGGCATCAGAAATACTCTCGCTTAATTTGCTTAATTCATTATTATCAGCATTTAGAGGGTTTAAGCTTAGCTTACTATTAAATTCTTTTTTTTCTAAACTTGAAGGCATTATTTATTTTATTTGTTTAGCTTATTATAAATTAAATTTAAGTCATCGTCAATCAACATATTTTTACCTTTTCGCCTCAACAAACTATAATCATTCAGCAAATTACTAATTAAAAAAATGGAAAATATATTAGAACCACAATATGAGGCATCAAAATATGAAGACGATATTTACAAAAAATGGGAAGAAAGTGGCGCATTTACGCCTAAAATAGATAAAAACAAAAAACCTTTCGTAATTTCCATGCCACCACCAAACGCAACAGGTGAGCTACATCTTGGCCATTCAATCACAGTTGCAATACAAGATATAATGATTCGTTATAACAGAATGAAACAAATTCCGACACTTTGGCTCCCCGGAACAGATCACGCATCTATCGCAACCCAAACAAAAGTTGAAAAAATCCTTATGGAAAAAGGAATAACCAAAGATATGCTTGGGAGAGAAAAATTCTTAGAGGAAGTGGTAAATTATGTTGAAAATTCAAAGTCTAAAATTAGAGGTCAAATAAGGAAAATGGGCTCATCTTGTGATTGGACAAGGGAAAGATACACACTAGACGAAGGCCTTTCTAACGCTGTTCAAGATGTATTTATTAAAATGTATAATGACGGACTAATTTACAGAGGAGACAGAATCGTTAATTGGGATCCAATTTCAAAAACCTCAATTGCAGATGACGAAGTTGAATACAAAGAAATAACAGAAAAACTATATTTCATAAAATATGGACCATTCGAAGTCGCAACAACAAGGCCAGAAACAATGCTAGGCGATACAGGGATTGCAGTAAATCCAGAAGACGAAAGATATAAAGAGTATATTGGTAAAAAAATCAAAATTCCTTATCCACTAGGAGAATTTGAGGTTTTAGTGGTAGGGGATCACGAAGTCGACAAAGAATTTGGTACAGGAATGGTGAAAGTAACACCCGCACATTCAATAGTTGATAACGAAATTGCGAAGAGGCACGAATTAGAAGTCAAAATGGTAATAAATCAAGAAGGAAAAATGATGGAAAATTGTGGCAAATACGCAGGAATGACAACAAAAGAATGTAGAAAAGCTTTCATTGAGGATTTAGAAGCCATGGGATTACTAATAAAAGCTGAAGACTACACCCACAATCTATCAATTAGTTACAGATCAGGAGCTCCTATAGAGCCTCTAATTTCAAAACAATGGTTTATTGATGTAAACAAGCCTGTAATTAACGACAAAGGAAGCTTAAAAAGTGTTAAAGAAAAATCATTAGAAGTCGTTAAAAAAGGTGAAATTAAAATAATTCCCGAAAGATTTGAAAAAAATTACAACAACTGGACAGAAAACTTGAGAGATTGGTGTATTTCAAGACAACTTTGGTTTGGACATAGAATTCCAATTTTTTATTGTGAAAAATGCGGATTTACAGTTGCATCAAAGACCTCACCTGAAAAATGCGAAAAATGTGCACACAATGTTTTTAATCAAGACCCAGACACGCTCGACACTTGGTTTTCATCGGGTCTTTGGACATTTTCAACACTAGGATGGCCCGAGCAAACTGAGGATTTGAAATACTTCCATCCAACAACAGTTCTTGAAACAGGTTTTGATATTCTAACTTTTTGGGTTGCAAGAATGATTTTGATGACAAGTTATGTTTTAAATGAAAAACCATTCGAAACAGTTTATTTGCATGGAATGATAAGAGATAAAATCGGTAGAAAAATGAGTAAATCATTAAATAACGGCATTGATCCGTTAATAATGATTGAAAAATATGGAACAGACGCACTCAGATTAAGCCTAATTCTGGGCAATACTCCGGGAAACGATTTAAAAATATACGAAGAAAAAATTGAAGCCCAAAGAAATTTCATAAACAAAATATGGAACGCTTCGAGATTTGCATTAATGAATATAGAAGAAAGTGATTTAAAAGAAGAATTTTCAGACAATGATATAAAAACAGATTTAGACAAATGGATGATAACAAAATTAAACAAACTAATTAAAAATTGCAGAACAAACTTAGACGAATACAAATTATCTGAAGCAGGAAATGAAATTTACGACTTTTTTTGGAACACTTTTTGTGATTGGTACTTAGAAATGTCTAAAGGAGAATTAAAAAACACTAAACTACTAACCCATTCTCTTGAGCTTCTATTAAAAATACTACATCCATACACACCCTTTGTTACAGAAAAGATATGGGAATCTCTAGGAAAAAAATCGTTACTTATGAGTGAAACCTATCCAGAATACAAAGAGGAAAGAATTTTCGAAAAAGAAACTGAAAACATAGACAAAATCAAATCAATAATAGAAAACATTAGGTCTATAAGAGCAGAACTCAAAATTGCACCTGCAAAAAAGATAAATGCCAATGTTTATAGCGAATTGGGATTGGAAAAAATAAAAGAAAACGAAGAAATAATTAAACGATTGGCAAGACTTGAAAACATTAAATATATATCAGAAAGGGAAAAATCAAAAGATTACAAATATTTTGTGTGTAAAGATATTGAAGTATATTTGCCACTTAAAGATATGATCGATATAGAAGAAGAAAAAAACAATCTAAAAAAGTCAATTGAAGAAAAAAAATCATATTTAGCACAATTAAACACAAAACTTGAAAACAAAAATTTTGTATCAAATGCTCCAGAAAGTGTTGTAAAGGACAATATTCAAAAAAAAGAAGAAACAGAAGCACTGATTGATAAGTTAAGTAAACAGCTAGAAGACTTGAGCTAAGATGACATTTATGCTAATATAATAAAAAACACAAATGTCAAAAAAGCCAATTCAATTAGGCGTAGAAAAAGTTAAATCATTACTTGCAAACAAAAAATTTAAGGAAGCATTTGAGGAGTACGAACATTTATTTAAATTATATCCTTTTGAACGAAGCCTTTCTTCACTAAAAAAAGAAATTTTTATCTTTTTAGAAAAGGAAAATAAAGAAAAAATTTCACAAGCAATAAAAGAAGTAATTTTATTAAATGAAAAAAAAGAATATACAAAATCGCTACAAATACTAAAAAATTTTTATAAAATTGCGCCAAATCATAAAAAGTTAAATAATCTAATTAAAAAAACACAGCTTTTATTTAATGACGAATTAAAAAGAAAAAAAGAAATTTTTGAAAAATCAGTTTCAAAAGAATTTATTGCCACAGAAAATTTAAGCTCTGAAGAATTTTTAAGACTAATAATAAATTTTAAAAAAAAATATGGTACAAATAAAGTAGCAAACAGCTATATTGAAAAAGTAAAATCAGAATATATTTATAAAAGAATAGAAAAATACCAAGAATTATTGCAAACAAATAAATTTGAACTAATCGAACAGTTATTAAATTCATTAAAGAAAATTTCTGATTCAAATGTGAAAATAATTGAAATAGAAAAGGAAATAAAAAAACGAAAATACGATCTCCAAGTATTAAACCTTAAGGAATCAATTTATGAAGCCGAAAAAAACATAGAAACATTATTAAAACTAAAAAAATTTAAAAAAGCATATATTGCATCAAAAGAATTACTTCGAATGGACAATAAAAATAAAAATGCTCAAGATCTTTATTTAAAATCAAAATTAAAACTCCAAAAATTATCAAATAATGAAACAATACAGTTAATAATTAACGATTTGCCTGAACTCAAAGAAAATTTTAAAAATAATCCCCAGAAATTCTTAATTATTTAAGGCATAAATTTTTCTTCCTATTCTTTTGAATTTATCATTATTTTTTAATGCTAAAAGAATAGTAATTCGTTTAATTTGTCTTTGTTTTAAGACATTTGAAATAATATCCTCAACATTCATTTCACCATTTTCTTTTAAAAGTTTATATAGTACATCTGAAACAGTGCCTTTTTCATAACCCCAATCACTCAGTGCATAAATACCTCTACCAATCAACACAAATTGGTTGTGTCGAATAAGCTCGTTGTGTACAGCTTGTGTGTTTATATTTCGTTTATCAAACTTTGATTCCATAATCTTTTCAGAAATAGTGTTGAAATGTAATGGCTTTTGCTCTTTTCTAAGTACATATAGTATTTTTTCTCGTAAAGTTCTTGGATTGATATGTCTCCATTCCAAAAGACCGATTAAATCTCCATTAAGTATCGTAATCCTTTTATCTATTGTTACTAAAGACCTAATTCTAACGGGATTTATTTCAGTTCCATTAAGGAGAGGTGTTATATCTGATAAAAGTTTGTCAATTTTAATTAAATCACCATTTTTTTGTAATTCATTAACAATTTTATTTGATGCAACTTTAAGGCTGTAGTCTGGAAGATTTTTGTCTTTAATATATGGTTGAAACATGATGGTATTTCCTACACAATCAACAAAATCATTTAAAACAAATGCCAAATGTGTAGAACTTTTATCAATATTTACATTTGCAGGAATAATACTTTTTAAAACTGAAAACATTGCATCTTCGCTAATTAGGCCACCATGTAATTTTAAAACATTAGTCATAAAATCGTGTAAGCTTTTTAGAGTAGTGTTAAAAACATTCCTTCTCATTTTCGCCAAAGCATTTCTTTCAATTTGTCTTACTCGTTCCCTTGTGACAGAAAATTCTTGCCCTATTTGTTCTAGTGTATGTTTCCCAGAATTTTGTAGATCGAATCTCTTAAGTATTACTTCTTTTTCTTTTGGAGTAAGAAGTAAAAGTAGATTTAAAACTGTTTCATTGATTTCAGACAAAGTTTTTACAACACTAAGATTAGTATCGACATTCATAGAAAATGAGTTATGGATTTTGAGGTGTCCATAATATAAATATTTTTAAGCCAGACTGCAAAAATTTGATCTTGTAAAACTTGTCAAAATAATATCTTATTGCATATTACTCGCAGATATACCCTACAGAATGCACAGTTTTAATTGGATTAAAATCAGAAAAATCTTTTATTTTTTTTCTAAGTCTAGAAATATGAACATCAACAGTATTAGTTTTACAAAAAATATTTCTATCCCAAACCTCTTCGAGAATTGAGGTTCGCGACAAAACTTTACCTTTATTCTTAAACATAAATTCTAAAAGCTCAAATTCTTTGTTTTGAAGGCAAAGTCGTTTTTTTGCTTTATATAGCCTCCTAGAATCTGTGTCCAGCTTAAGACAGCCCATTTTTAGTGATTTGTTCATTTTGTTGGTTAAATTCTAAGTAAATAATAAATCGTTAAATATTTATAAAAAAATTATTAAAAAAAAATAGATAAATAAAGACCTTAAAGTCAGTAAAAACAAGCAATAAAATATGTTGTTGAGAAAATGACAAATCTAAATTATAATCCCTTTGTTATTTTAAATATTAAATATGCAACAATCAAAACTCACAGTGAAAGTAAAAGAAGACATAGAACAAGGCGTGTACGCAAATGCAATATCTGTTCATATAAATCCAAATGAATGTATTTTGGATTTTGCATACCAACTTCCAAACACAAAAGACCCAGTTTTAAAACTAGTAAGCAGAGTAAACATGAATCACAAAACAATGGAACAGTTTATTCAAATAGCAACAAATGCACTTTTAGACTGGAAGAATAAGCAAAAAAATTCTAACAATTAAAAAATGGCAAAAGAACTAAGCAAAATGGAGAAAATCACAGCTCTTTGCAAAAGAAAGGGCTTTATATTTCCAGGCTCAGAAATTTACGGTGGGCTTGCAAATACATGGGATTATGGCCCATATGGCTCACAATTGAAGAAAAACATTAAAGATTATTGGTGGAAATATTTCATAGAAGAAAGAGAAGATATGGTGGGAATTGATAGCGGAATTTTATTAAACCCAAAAACTTGGGAAGCATCAGGCCATATAGGCAATTTTACAGACCCCTTAATGGACTGTAAAAAATGTAAAGAAAGATTTAGGGGAGACAAACTAATAGAAGATAAACTTGGTGTTGATACAGCTATTAAGATAGTTAAATCGTTCTCAGAAATTCATAAAACTATAATTGAAAACAATATCAAATGTCCTAATTGCGGGGCTTTAGATTTTACAGAGCCAAGAGCATTTAATATGATGTTTAAAACATATCAAGGAGTAATTGAAGAAACTGCAAACACTATTTATTTAAGACCAGAAACTGCACAGGGTATATTTTTAAATTTTAAAAACATTGTTCAAAGTGCAAGAGTAAAACTACCTTTTGGAATAGGTCAAATCGGAAAATCATTCAGAAATGAAATTACCCCAGGTAATTTTACATTTAGAACAAGGGAATTTGATCAAATGGAAATAGAATTTTTTATTTCTCCAAAAGATGAAAAAGAAATAAATGCAAAATATGAAGAATGGAAGAATTTGTCAAAATTATGGTATGAAAAAATAGGAATAAATAGTGAAAACATGAAGTTTAGAGATCATGATAAAGAAGAAATATCTCATTATTCCACAATGACCACAGATATCGAATATAATTTCCCATTTGGATGGGGAGAATTGCAGGGAATTGCGTATAGAGGTAATTTCGATCTTACTCAGCATGAAAAATTTTCAGGTGAAGATTTAAAATATCGAGACCCAATAACTAACGAAAAATATTTACCACACGTCATTGAACCAGCATGGGGGCTAGACCGAACTTTACTTGCAGTTCTTTGTGAAGCATATACAGAAGATCAAATTGAAGGCGAAACCAGAATATCTCTAAAGCTTTCGCCAATTATCGCACCAGTTAAAATCGCCATTTTGCCTTTGATTAAAAAAGAAGAACTAACATCAATTGCAAGAAATTTATTTGCCGAACTTAAAGAGCATTTCACAGTAGAATATGACGAAACAGCATCCATAGGAAAAAGATATAGAAGACAGGATGAAATAGGTACGCCATACTGCGCAACAATCGACTTTGAAACAATAAATGATAATAAAATAACAATAAGAGATAGAGACACATTAAAACAAGAAAGAATTGATTTAAGCGAGGTTAAAGATTTTATTTTAGATAAAATAAGGTAATTAGAACAAAAAAAG
>CAYVBX010000032.1:0-7749 GCA_964449945.1 uncultured Candidatus Peribacteria bacterium | reverse complement strand
CCAACTACAACAACCACAACGACAACTCCAGACCCAACTACAACAACAACGACAACAACTCCAGCCCCAACTACAACAACCACAACGACAACTCCAGACCCAACTACAACAACAACGACAAGTCAACCATTAAGAGAAAGTGCACCAGAAGTGCCTAAAACAGGCCCAGAGTCGTATTATTTACTTTCAATAGTTGCAATTGCCCTAGCAGGAGGTTATTTATTTAAAAGTGTAAAAAACGAAGCTTAAATTTTATTAAAAGCTCATTTAAAAAAATGGGCTTTTTTTGATAAAAAAATTATATAATAAAAAAAGTATTTAGTTTTTTAAAACATTTTTTTTATTTCAGGATTATTTAGCTCTGAAATGATTAAATTTGGGCTAATTTTAAAAACAACTCCGTATTTTTCAACATAGTCGGCTCTAAAAAAGCTAATTTTCCCATCAACAATCCTGGCAAAAAAGTTTATCCAGTTTTCAAGATTTCCATCAGAAATATTTGGTTTTTGTACCGAAATAAGGTTTCCAAAGTGTTTAATTACATATCTTTCATTTTGCATTCCTCTGTAAATGTAAGGCCTTTCTTTCATGAATTTTCTATCTTCATTGATAAGGCCAAGTGTTTTTAGTTGTTTAATTTCATAAGTAGAAAGGCCAAAAGAAAAAGCTTCTTCTTCAGACATTTCAATTCCAAGCATTTTTAAAGTTGTTGGGCTAATTGAAGAAAGTTTAAATTTATTGATAATTTTTTCGATAGGAATTATTTGATAAAAGCCTGAAGATGATTCAAAAGAACGAACAATCCCTATAAGTTCTTCGATCCCGCCATCGATATTGTTTTTAATAAATGCCTCAGTTGGACTGGTTTTGCTTGGAAAAGTAGGAGATTTTATTCCATTTAAAACATCTTTGGAAGAGTTTACTATTGATCTTCGAATTCCCAGTGGCAAATTACTTTTTTTTTCTTCTTCGGATAAAGGATTTAATTTTGGTCGAACGATAATGCCTGATCCACCAAGAACCCTAGTTAGATCAGTATTTTCTCGCCTAAAAGTAGAATCATTCATGTCTACTTTTCCAAATTGTGAGCTTGCAAGAGGATCTAAGAGATCTAATTCTTCAGCAAAAGGAGCCATTGAATCTTCTCCCCATTCTTTAAATTTTTTATCTGACATAATCTTTTTTTAGAAAGGTGATAAGATTATTAAAAAAAGATCATAAAATCAAGCATTTTATATTCACTAAAAAATGTTTATAAATAAATGATTTTTAATTATCTAATTCGAGTAATTGTATTTCTATTACAACAGTTATTATTTCCTATGATTATTGAGTCTATTGTAGAGTAGAGTTTTATTGAATTGATTGGAAAATTTTGCTCATCAATAATTGAAGAAACAGGAATAAAACATTCTCTATAAAGTGAAGATCCATATTCATTTTCAAAGGCATCACTAAGCCTAAAATTAAAGTTGTTTTTAAGCATTGTTTCTAAAATGTTTCTACTTTCTATACAATTAAAACTTTCTGATGCAATCAAATATTCTTCATCAGAAGGCATAGCAGGGGAATCGGCATATCCTTCATTTAAAAGACAATGTCCTAGGTTTTCAGAGTCTTCTTCAGTGATATAACGCCCTAAATTATCAAATTCTTTTCCATCATCAATCAACTTGCAAATATCATCATAATAAACGCCTTCCTTACTGCATATTGGTCCATCTGCTTCACATCCATTAGATATACTTTCTGGCTGAGCAGGACTATCAACGACAGCTTCAACAGGAACACAGTATTCATTTATCAACCGAGAAAATCTTGATCCAGTAAGTTTTATTGGGAGATAAGCATTTTTATCATCTAAAACAAATCCACTGTTTGAAAGTAAACAAATGTTGTCAAAATAAAAACCTTCAGAAGAACAAACAGGATCATTATATAAACATCTAATTTTATTGTTAGAACTTTCTTCGATAGTTAAAGAACCTGTATTGCCAGAAATTCCACCAGTACTTGAAGAGCCACTTCCGTCAACAACAATAGGATCTCTAGGTGCGACGCTAATTTCTGTTGAGGAACCACCGCCATTATTCACAAGCGGATCTCTGGGATCTCTAGGCGCGATGCCAAGTTCTGCTGAGGAACCACCATCACTATTCACGAGCGGATCTCTAGGATCTCTAGGCGAAACGCTAATTTCAACTGTCGAGTAAAGGCAAGTTTTATTTTCAAGGTCAAGTTTGTAATCATTCTCAGGAACTTCACTGTCTGGGTTTTTTAAATAAAACAAACAAATATTTTTGTAAAATACTCCATCATTGTCGCAAACAGGCGCTTCTACAAGAGGATTACACACAATTGGCATATTTCCAGTATCAACTAAAGACAAATCGACGCAAAGTTCGTTTTCTGTAGCTAAAAGATTTTCATCTACTGTGGCATCAGAAAGTGTAGCTTCGCAAACATTTTTATACCAAACACCTTCACTATCACAAACAGGGCCTTCTTCTTCACAAGTTGTTTCATCAAAATCACCACCACTATCAGCTGAAAGATCAGGGCATTCAATATTTTTATTGTCTAAAAGCCACCAAACTAAATATTTGTTTGAATTTAATCGAGGATTACTTTTCTGAATTCTTTCAAAAATATTTGTATTTTTTTGTATCCATAAAGCCTTAATCCTATTCGGACAACTATCAATTAGTGCAGAAAAATCAGCTTCATTTTTTATAGCAAGAAGCGACCAGCCAGCATTCAAATCATCAATTTCAAAATGAGTCGCATTTGGCCTTTCGAAACTATGTTTTAAGTTAACAGTTCTAAAATTTCTTTCACCAGCTATAACAAATGCGTATCCAGCAGGTATTTTAAATGTTTTAATACTTTGATCTGAAAGCTCAAGAGTGTTTTTATATGGGCCTTTAGGGTAAGTGTACCATTTTGAAACACGCGCATCATAAAAAGCAAATACAAACTTATTATCACTTTGAGGAACGATGGATTTTAAAATATTTTCTACAGAAATTTCATTTTCAGAATAAAAAAATTGTATTTGTCTGCCTTCACGAACAACAGAATTTTTGTAAAAATCGTTGTTTATAGCATTACTAATTTCTGTTTCGCTAAATTTAAAAAACCTAGCATCATCAACGCGTAAAAGCCCTTGAAACATTGAATAATCAAAAGGAAGGCTTGGAGGCAACTCATCAGCTTTATTTGAAAATAACCCATAAATCCCAAGACTAATAAGTAAAACAACTAAAATTCCAGATGATAATAAATAGAGTGAACTATTTTTAAATTTTTTCATTTTATTCATAAGATTATGTTTTTATTTTTTTATTGAGTACTACAAGCTCCTTTATCAACTGTTTTGTTTATCCACATTAAATAGTTTTCGAGAATTGTTATTTCTGTTGCAGATACTGCAAGATTTCCAAAAGCTTTTTTAGGATTTTGTTCTTCCTGATTATAAAGCCAAAAACCATCAATACCGTTTCTGCAATTATCTGAAATTTCTTTTGCCATTGCTTTTGTTAACACAGCTAAATGCCAACCAGCTTCACGATTGTCTATGTCAAAATTGTAATTATTTGGATTTTCTCGAATTGATTTTAAATTATAAAAACCTTCTTCAGAATTTGATTCAAGAAATGTAAAAAACTTTTTATTTGAAAAAACCATAAATACGCTATATGCAGGCACTTTATATTCTTGTAGTTCAAGGAATTCAGTGTTTCCATCTCTTAGTTTTAGTTCTCTTAAATTATTTGAGTTTTTAAAAATCCCTGCAGGGAAAGCAACAAAGTTTTTTTCTTCAGTATTGTAATGAATAATTTGAGCCTGAAAATTCTCAGGATCTTGAGCTTTGATCGACATAATTATGTCATAAAAACTAATCTCTTCTTTTGAATAAAAATAATTATCTAAAACATTATCTCTAAGCATAGTTGGAGAAATTCTTGAATTTATAGCATTAATTTGTTCCTCTTTATATTTAAAACCCAAATCGTTCGCCCCAACAATAAATCCCATTTCCGTTAACGCCTCAAGGCTAGGAGGCCTTTGATTAGAGTTTTGATAAGAGTAATAAAGGTATGCACTAGAGAAAATTATTACAGTCAAAACCGATATCCAAAGGGCCAATTTGCCCCTCCCAACTGTATTATTTTTTTCTTCAATTTTTACTTCAAACGGATTGGTTTTCATAATGGAATATTAGTTGGTTAGTGTTATTTTTTCCCACTTAAACAAACTATTATTGTTTTGTGAACTACATTTATAGTTATCTGTATTTACACGAACAGTTTCATCAGTATTTTGGTCTGTGCATGGGATAAAATATTTATTAGCATCTTTTATAAATTTCACTGGAGGATCATTACAATAAGACTTACTTGAACTACTAGAATCTGGGCAACTAGTTCTATTATCGTATTTAAGTAAATATCCAGATTCTGCGTACTTTTTAAGATCTGAATAATTTAAAACAGACGGTTCACTATTTTTCACAAAAGGATTTGCAGGAATTTGGCTTTGTAGATCAATAATTTTATATTTACTTCCATCATAAGAACAAGCATAGAACCCACTAGGAGAAACGAGTCCTAGGAAATCTTTTCCACAATAAAACAAATGCTTTGCTGGCATATTAACCCCCTCAACTTGTATATAGGTTCCATACTGATTATTTTCATCAAAAGGAATAAATTTAATATCATCTGAATTATATCCTTGTGAAATATTGCTCGCCATTAAATAATACATTTTTACATTTTGAGCCATTTCAGTAGCAGAAATGGGAATAGGCCAAAATCGTGCAGAAAATTTAATGTTATAAATTTTTCCGTCAATGGCATCAAGTACTTTATTATTAGTATCATCAAAAAGATATTGGTTGGTGTTTTCTACCCATCTCCAGTTTATATATTGGTCTTTCTTATCTCCCGGAGATCCTTGATTTATCCAATCATCAAAGTATTGTGAACAAACAAATTGTCCATCAAAGATTTGATATGCAAAATTTGTGTTACAAGTATCACTAGTGCCACTCAAACTATTTCCATAGTATTTATTTACTACTTTATTATTGTCAGCCATTTCATAACGATATTCTTTATTGTCCACCCATTGTTTTTTCCCTGTGTCGCACTTAAATTCATTATTAAAAAATGCAGTATTATTACATTCATGCCAGATATTATTAGAGTTTGTGAGTCTATCATTAGGGGCAGAAGGATCCTTCAGTAAATCATTAGCACTTGGAGTAAAATATTTTTCTTTAACTTTATTGTTGTGTTCAGAAGCATTTAATAGGCTACCGTTAAAACAAAGAAGAGTCTTGTCATTCGAAAGCCCAGTAGTACAAGGTACAGATTCTGGTTGATTTTCTATCCAAATATTTAAATTGTTACAAGTATACAATTTATCATTAACTCCTGCCCATTTATTTTTTGTATCCTTTGGACAATATGCCCATTTATTTGCCTTTGTACAAAGCGCACCACCTTGTACTATTTTAGCGTCAGCTAAATTACTGGAACAAATATCCATTTTTCTTATTTCTTTTTCTATGCAGATATATTTGTCTAGTTTAGATGCTTGTGCACCATTTTCTTCAGCACAAAGATATGTAAATTCATATAAATCTCTCTCAGTCATTTTATAATTTGTTCTTATCAATTCAAATTCTGTACTACACTTATTTCTATCTCCATTATTTCCCCAAAGACATTTTGTGATATTAAGCCAGTTATTATAAGCAGGTTCTACTTTTGTCCATTTATTTCCATCACAATAATAATTTCCATCATCTAAAAATGTGCCGTTTAAAATTTGATTACAATAAGATAATTGATCGTTAATTACTAAGTACCTTTCATGACCTTCTATAATATAAATATCATTACTCTTAAGCGAAGAAGAAAGATAAATGCTCGTCCAAGTATTTAAGCATTCATATAATTCTTTACCTGTAAGATTACTTCCATTTTGTTTAAATGAATCACTTGCACAAAAATTCAATGCATTTTTAATTTTATCAAAATTGCCATCATTACTATTGATAGGAAGCTTACCACTACACACAGAAAACTTTCTATTCTCAGCCATACAGATTGTAAATTCAAGCCAATTACTATTTATAGAATCTAAACTTATATTAAATTTCGGATCACTATAATCTCCTTCATTACTTACATCAATTTCACCATCATCCGGATTTACGCCGATCACCGCCAAATATCTTGGAAGCATTGATTCAAAAAGAAGCTTTCTCTCGTCAATAATTTCTTTAGCATCTGAGGCTTTTGCATATTGAGCAGAAATTATCTCAAAATATTCATTTGCCTTGTCTAAATTCGTTGCACTATTTAAGGCTGTCAAATTTAAATTAGATGAAGTGTTAGCACTTCTGATAATTTTCACTTCCGCCTCAATTCTATCTTTATATCCAAAAAGAGACTCAAGCATTCCGTCTTCTGCTCCAAATAGAGTATTTAAAAGAGATTCTTTGCTTATAGTCTTAATTGTGGTGATGTCTTGAAGTTTATCAATTTGAATTTGTTGTTCAGTTTTTAAATCATTTAAATCTATTTGCTTGATTGGTTGGATCTGTATAGGACTTTCAATATTAAAAGTGCTTGCCTTTAAATAAGTAGAAGCACTTAACTCTCCAATAATTGGCCTTTCAAAATCCTTAATTGCTTCTTCTACCTCTTTCAAAATACTTTCTGCATCAGTCAGCATAGTTACAATGCCTGAGTTAAGGCTACTTCCTAGAGTCTTGATTTGAGATAAGTCAGCTTGTCCACTAGCTTGTCCACCAGTCTGCCCACCAGTCTGCCCACTTGTCGAAGGAGCACCAGCAACACAGCTTCCACTTTCATTTTGAAGATTTACCCAAACGGCATATCCCACTCGGGAAATATTACTTGGATATTTAACAAATGAAACTCCATTTGCATCAGGTGCTTTAGTAAAAAAACTACTCTTAACTCTACTTCCACAAGCACTGTTTAGGTTTTCAGGAGTAGTAATTAAAAGCCTCCAAGAAGATCCAGTACTTACACTAGGATAATTATTTAATTGAGTTTTTAGGGCATCGACAGAGATTGTAGGAGCCTCATTATAAGTTTTTAAAGCACTTGAAACATTAAATTTTTTATTTGCAATAAGGAAAAACCCTCGATTTGCAGGCACTTTATATTGAGAAAGTTGATTTGCATTTATTAAGTTTGTGTTTGCATAAGGCCCCTTAGGGAAAACTTCAAATTTTGCAAGGCTTTCATTATAATAAGCAAACATAATTTTCAAACTTTTGTCTGGTTTAATAGAATCAACAATATCCCTTAATGAAGTTTCAGAACTTGAATAAAGTATTTGAACCCCAGCATTAACTTCTTTAGGAAAAGATTTATTTTCTGATGCACTAATGTCACTGTCATCAAATTCCATATAAATACCCGTACCAATAAAACCTTGCATTGTGGCAAGGTCAAGCGTTGGAGGAGTTTCTTCTTTTCCCGAATTTAATAAATAGTAATATAGTCCACTTGCACCAACTGCAAGAACTAAAACTATAGATAGAATAAGATATAAAGGTTTTTTTGATTTTCCTTTATCTTTTTGGCCGTTTTCTAGCCAGTTTTCTTGATTTGTTTGCATATTTTTTTATTTTTAATTTTTAAATCATCAAGAAATTTTACCACAAAACCAATATTTTAGCAAACACTTAAGTTTTTCAAC
>CAYVBX010000031.1:0-8424 GCA_964449945.1 uncultured Candidatus Peribacteria bacterium | reverse complement strand
TTAAGTTTTTCAACGTATATACACAACAGAGAGATCAAGAGAAACAAATGAAGTAGATTTTGAAGATTAAAAAAACCGGTCTTAATTAAAAAATTAATTCTCACAAACCCACCACAATACAAAAGCGCCTTTTTTTATTCAAAAAAAGGCGCTTTCCTTCTCAAATCTATTTAGAAAGTTTTTCTATAGCATCAACAAAATCATTAACTAAAACTGTAGAATTGGCTGAATAATTTAGAGATTTTAATTCATTTTCAAGAGCTATAGGATCAATAATATTAAGTCCAGATTCTTGCGTAACCTGAAAAACAGAAACAATTTCATTTAGTGTAAGATCTAAATCCTTTTCGGTAATTTCTCTACTTTTCACTAAACTTTCTCTAGAAAGAATTTCATCTTGTGTAATTGCTGGCTTAAGTAATTCATCTAGCACCTTTGATGTGACTATTTGTTCAGATGAAATTTCTTTAATAATTTCACTTTTGCTTCGAATATCATTTCGAATTTTTTCAATAGCAGTACCACTTCCACTCCCGCCATTATCATTATTTGAATTATTCTCTGTATTAGTTACCAAAGACTCTTCTAAAGTGTTTCGGAAGTTATCAAGATCTAGCCTGTTTTCAGAAGGTGAAACTACGATTCCACTTCCACTTCCACTTTGAATCTGTTCTATCTCTTCAATCACCACTTGAATTTCTTCATTACTTAAATTTGTAGTTTCTTCCCATTTTCCATTTTCACAAACATAATTTTGTAAAATTGGATCAATAAATCTTGATTTAGAAAATAGTGTAGAACTTCTCCTAAACAACAAAGTTCCAGTTTCATCATTACACTCAATCCATACACTATCGATACAGATTTTACTTTCATCATCAGATAAATCTCCTGTATTTTCACATTCACTTTCTTCTTCAAAACAAGAAACACCAGTAGATATACAAATACATTCCAACCCTTCACTGTTTGTAAAAGTATCTGAAAGTCTATACTGTGTATCTTCATATGCACAACCACGCGTACGGCCACCTTCACCCAAACTTCCAGATCCACCTTCACCCAAACTTCCAGATCCACCTTCACCCAAACTTCCAGATCCACCTTCATCATCCTCTAAACTTCCAGATCCAGCCTCAAGCACAGTACATGAATTTGCATCTCCTTTTAAATAAATCCACGCCATATATTTTCCACTTGCAAGCTGTGGAGTTGAAAGTTCTACTTTTTGGAAATCTCTACTTGCTGTTTTATTGTATACCCAAATACTTGAAACTCGATTCATGCAAGAAGCAATAGTTTCTTCAAGATTATTTGACGCAATTAAGTGCCATCCTCTATTAAAAGTATTTAAATTGTTAATGTTTACACTTGGCCTTTCTGATAAGTGTTTTATGTTCCATGTGGCGTAGTCTATTGAGCCAGCAATTATAAAACCATCATACGCCTTAATTGTGTATGTTGAGTCGTTGCTTGCATTGATAGCTTTTGTGTTTTTGTAAGTTCCATGTGGATATGTGTAAAAAATTCTATCACCTTCTCCACTGGCTTTGTTTAAGTTGTTTCCATAATGCGCAATTATTATTTGCAAATTGTTATCTGGTTTTATGGATTTGGCAATTTCAAGCATAGTAATATCTCTTTCAGAATAGTAATAACTAAGACCTCGAGTTCTATTAGTTGGACTTGGCAAAAGTGCCGTTCTTTCAAAATCATCTTGATCAAACCTTAAAAACTGACCAGTTTTAATAAGGCCTTGAAGAAGAGCTGTTTCAGAAGCAAGAGTTGGTGGAGAGCTTTCTTCTCCTTTAAATTGTTCGTGTACAACATAGTAACCAATACTGGCAACTACAAGAAGTCCAACAATAAGTCCAAAGAAGCTTTTGTTGAACAGGAGGCGGTTTTTCGCCTTTTGACTTACATTTTTCATAAATAATGAGGGTAAAATGTTATCTTTATATTACACAAAAAAATTTCTCAATAAATAATAAATAAGACAAGCAGGTTGACAAATTGCAAAAAAGCTGTTATTATTAAAGCAGTACAAATAAAAACAAAAAAAATGGAAAACGAACAGGAAAAGGTTAATAAAACATTAGCTTTCATCTTGGGTAATAGAGGCATATTGTTTGCGACAGCTGTAACTATATTATTGCTTGTATTTGGGCTATTTGCACTATTTTCAATGCCAACGACAAGTCAGTATCAAGGGCTTATAAAACAAGTTGAAACAAAAGCTGAATTAATGTCTGGCAAATAATTAATATTTGGCATAAATTAAGAATAGAAAAATCTAAACTTAATATATGTCTTTTGAGCAAAGATTGAGTCGCTTAAACGACCAGCAAAGAAATGCCGTTGAAACAATTGATGGGCCAGTTTTAGTTGTTGCAGGGCCGGGTTCTGGAAAAACAGAGCTTCTTTCACTTCGAACTGCCAATATTTTAAAAAAAACAGATGCTTTAGCCTCTTCAATTTTATGTATTACTTACACAGAAGCAGCATCAGAAAATATGCGACAAAGGCTTCAAAAGTTAATATCAAAAGATGCTTATAAGGTTTTTATTTCAACATTTCATGGACTAGGAAGTTTTATCATAAACAATTATCCAGAATTTTTTTTCAATTCAGCGAAAATGGAGCCACTGGATGATGTTAGTAGATTTGAAATTCTTCAAAAGATTTTAACCGAAGTACCAATCGACTTTTCTCTTTCCAAAAAGCATTTTACTCAGGGTTTTACTTATTTAAGAAGTATCATTTCTTCAATAGAAAACTTGAAAAACGCGGGTATTACTCCTCAGGAATTTAAGCAAATTTTAGAATCCAACAAATCTTTTTTAGAAAATGCAAATCCTTTAATTTCAGATTTTTATTCAGAAAAAATAACAAAAGAAACACTAAAAAAGCTAGACACTCTTATTCTTGAATTAAAATCTCTTTCTGAAGGGGAAAATCAGATTTTAAAAAACATAAGGAAAATTAGTGAAAATTATATAAATCTTTTTAATGAAGCAAAAGTTGAAAGCATAACAGAAAAAACTAAGCCAATAACGAAGCTTAAGTCTTTAATCTGCACAAAAGATGAAAACAACAAATTTGTATTAAAAGATTACCAAAATCTATCAAAACAGCTAGAACTCGCCGAAGTTTATCAAAAATATCAAGAAGAATGTGAAAAAAGAGCCCTCTATGACTATAGCGACATGATAATGGAAACTATAAAAGTAATTGAGGGAAATAAAGCACTACACTATGAACTTGCAGAAAGGTTTCAGTATATAATGGTAGATGAGTTTCAGGATACAAATGGCGCACAAATGCGACTTTTAGATGCCATAATAGATGAAGAAATTACTGAAAATCGACCAAACATACTTGCAGTAGGCGATGATGATCAAGCAATTTATAAATTTCAAGGTGCAAAAATTGAAAACATTCTATCCTTTCATAAAAAATACGAAGATGTAGAGCTTATAGTACTAACAAAAAACTACAGATCTCATCAAAAAATTCTTTCAAATATTCGAAAAGTTATTCTTCAAGGAGAAAAACGATTAGAAACACAAGATGATTTAAATATAAACAAAGACCTTTTTCAGGCTTCAGAGATAGCAGAGGGGGAATTTAGTTTTAATTCATTTCCAACAAAAGAAGAGGAATTTTCTTTTATTGCAGAAAAAATTAAAGAGGAAATATCAAAAAATACCAAATTGTCTGAAATTGCAGTACTTATGAAACATAATAAAGATTTAGAAGCTTTGGCAAAAGTTCTTGATATGGAAGGAATTAAAGTTTCTTTTGAAAGAAAGAAAAATATTTTGAGAGAAGCCCACATTATTGAGCTTTTAAATTTATTAAAATTTATAAACTCCCTTTCAAACAAAACAATTTTTGAAGCAGATTATCTTCTTCCCGAAATATTGTCTGCATCATACTTAGATGTTCCAGCACTGGAAATTTGGAAAATCTCAACTTCGGTTAATGCTAAGGACTTTTGGCTTACTAAAATGGAAGAAAGCAAAAATTTAAAAATAAAAAACCTAACATTTTTTTTGCTTGAGCTTGCAAAGTTATCAAAAAATGAAAGTGCAGATACAATAATAGACTTAATATTAGGCAACAAAGCCATTCAAATAAACGAAGAAGAATACACATCTCCATATAAAGAATTTTATTTTTCTGAAAGTGAATTTAAAAACAATAGAAAAATTTATCTTGAAAGATTAAAAGCAATTCAAACAATTATTTCTAAGTTTAGAGCATATAAAAAGAAAGAAAAAATTCGACTAAAAGATCTAATAAAATATATTGAAATTCATGAAGAATATGAATTCCAAATAAATGAAACAACAAAATATATTGATGAAACAGCTGTAAACTTAATAACAATTCACTCATCAAAAGGATTAGAATTTGAAACAGTTTTTTTAAGTGGTTTATCAGAAAAACAATGGGCCAAAAGAAGAGCAAATCTTTTGAAATTTCCAGAAAATTTAAAAATTTCTAAAGATGAAGAAGATGACGATGATAAAATCAGACTATTATATGTTGGAATGTCGAGAGCCAAAAGAAATCTTCATCTTTCATTTAGTACTGAATCCGAAAAATCAAAAACATCTTTTGCTTTAAGCCCTTTATGTGAATTTAATTGCAACGAACTTGAAGACAAAGAATTAGCAGAAAAAACACCTTTAATTATTCAAAAACTTAATTCACACAATATTTTAAACACTGACGAAAACGCATATTTAAAAGAATTATTGCAAAATTATAAATTAAGCGTTACACATTTAAAAAACTTTTTAGATCTTGAAAATGGTGGTCCAAACACATTTATTCAAAAAAACCTTCTGCGATTTCCAGAAAAGAAGAGCCCATTTGCCGAATACGGAACAGCAGTACATGAAGCTATTGAACAGAGCCATTTAGACTCAAAAGTTTTTTCAAAAATAATTGACAGAGAATATTTACTCAAAAAGTTTGATGAATTTTTGTCATACAAAAGAATAAGTCGATCAGATTATGATAAATATTTAGAAAAGGGAAAAAAAGATTTATCGAAGTTTTATGAAGAAAAATTCAAATTTATAGATATAAATGATTTTACTGAATTTAATTTTTCAAAAGAAGATATTCGCCTTGATGAAGTAAAAATAAAAGGGAAAATAGATCGAATTCACATTTTTGAAGGAAATAAAATCGAAGTAATAGATTATAAAACAGGAACCCCTTTTCCAAATTGGGAAGTGATGAAAAGAAAAAAAGCACTAAAACATTGGCATTTTGAAATGCAACTTTATTATTATAAAATTTTAATTGAGAATTCACGAAGATTTTCCAAAAATTTCACAGTAGAATTAGGGAAATTTGAATTTATTGAGCCAAGCCGAGATGAGCAGAAAATCCAAACACTTGAAATGGCTTATATCCAAGAAAAAGAGGAAAAATTAAAAAAGTTAATAAAAATTGTTTGGCACTTAATTCAAAATTTGGATTTTCCAAGCACAGATCATTATCCTAAAAATTTTACTGGAACAAAAGCTTTTCAAGAAGATTTATTACAAAATTATAATTTTTAATACATTCTATGAAAAAAATATTTTCAATTCAAATCCTTCTCGTATTCTTGTTTACACTTAGCGCTTGTTCTTTATTTCCACAAAGTAGCGAAGACACCCAAGAAAATTTTCAAAACTCATCTAAAGAAAAGCAAGTAATTCAAAAGGTAGAAGCAAGTTCTTTTGCAGTTTATAACGAAGATAAACTTTCATACACTAAAAGCCTTGTTCCATATAAAGTTTTAATCGATGAAAATACTGAAATTAGTCCAAATTTATTTCTTACAGATGAAACAAAAGAGATGTTAAACAAGAATGCATTTGCAATTTTTGTTGATGATTATAGAGATGAATATTATGAAATTTATGAAACAAATCGTTATGAACAAATACCAAATTTTATAACAACAGATTCAGCCCTTCACACATATCACTTGTTTTTTAGCTTTCTTCTTAAAGATTTAGAATCAACGAAATTATCCCAAGCATTAAACGAATTTAGCGATAAAATGATAATTGCATCAAGAAAACAATTAGAAGAACTAAAAGGTACTTTTGCAGAATCTTCAGCCAAAAGAAATATGGCATATTTTGTCGTTGGGAAAAAACTAATTGATCCATCTTATGAAATTCCAAGCACAGTAAAAGAAATTGTAGATAAAGAGCTAAATTTAATCTCTTTATCCCAAGGAATTGAAGCTTCAAACATTCTAGGATCAAATGAAAATCCTTATTTTGAAGACTTTAGCCAATATATTGCACGAGGCCACTATACAAGCTCAGAAGAATTAACAAAATATTTTAAATCAATGATGTGGTATGGAAGACTTTCATTTAGGCTTTCAGACATATCTGAGACAACTTCGGCACTTTTAATTGTATCAGCTCTAAACTCAAATAAGGACATTTTAGCCCTTTGGGAGAAAATTTTTGAACCAATCAATTTTTTTGTTGGAGATCCAGATGATTTATCAGTTTATGATTACAGCTCACTTGGAATTGATATTTTTTCTTCATTATCGTTAAAAGATATTATTAAAAACGGAGAACAAAAAATTGCGGAATTTATTATTAAAGCCAACTTACTAAAAGATCCACTTATAAACTCGATGCCAATTTGGGCAGAATTTATTGATCAAAAAGACAGAAATGAAGAGATAAAAGGATTTAGAGTATTTGGCCAAAGATCAACAATTGATGCCATGATTTTTCAAAAGCTAATATATAGAGATGTTTTAGAAAATAAAAACGGAGAGCTCAGAATGCTCCCTCGTTCAATTGATATTCCAGCAGTATTTGGAAGCAAAGAAGCGGAACAACTTTTGAGAAATTTTGGTGATTTTTCTTTTGCAAATTTTGAAGAAAATTTCAACAAAATGAAAGAAATTATTTCAAGCTATAGTTTAAATGAATGGGGTAAAAATTTATACTCAGCTTGGCTATATTCACTAAAGTCTTTCACAAAGGAGTATGAAGAGGGGTATCCTTCGTTTATGATGAGTGAAAATTGGAAACTAAAAGAGTTAATTAGTTTTTTGGGAAGCTATACAGAACTTAAACACGATACAGTTTTATATGCAAAACAAGTTTATGCCGAAATGGGAGGTGGTCCCGAAATAACAGATTTTGATGACAGGGGCTTTGTTGAGCCAAACCCAGAGCTTTACAATAGGTTAAAATCATTAACAAGAATGACAATAGAGGGACTTTCAAAACGAGATTTACTTTCTAACGAAAATAAAGAGTCTTTAAAAAGGCTAGAGGAAATGATGAAAATTTTAAGAGATATTTCAATAAAACAACTTGAAAACAAAGTTTTGACAGATGAAGAATATGAATTTATTAGAAATTATGGTGGATCCTTGGAGCATTTGTTTACTGATTCATTGTCTGAAAAAGATAAAAACAAAGATAGGCGAGAGTTATTAAATGGCCATCCCAGCTCAATAATTACAGACATCGCAACAAATCCAAACGGAGAAGTCTTACAGGTTGGAGTTGGTCCCGTTAGCAAAATATATGTTGTTTTTCCACAAGAAGGAAAATTAAAACTAGGAGTTGGAGGAGTATATTCACATTATGAGTTTCCATGGCCACTTTCAGATAGGCTAACAGACGAAAAATGGAGAAATATTTTATTTCCTTATGATCCACCAACTTTTGAGCCACTTTATGATTTCTCGCCTGAAATTCACAAATGGCAGGAAGATTTTTCTATAACATATTCTTATTGAAGCTGTTTTTCCTATCATTACTGGCGATATTATCTATCCAAAATACTGAAAACTGCATAATAAATGGAGACAAACTTATAATTGAAAACAATATTGCAAAATTCAAGGTATATGAGGAAGAAGTCTTTGTGTCAAAGCCTGAATTCAAGATAGTTCAAGCTTTTTGTAGCGATTTTGATAAAGACGGTGAAAAAGAAGTTGCGCTTTCTTTATGGAAGTATGGAAACTTCGGAAACTCGCGCCCATTTTGGGTAAAAGAAAACGATAATTCCTACAAAATGCATTTATTTTTATATAAATATAGTGCAAATACATTAAAACCATTTTGGCATTCATCAAATCTTGAAAGGCAAAATTTGTTTATGTTTCCAGTTGAAAACAAAATTTTCGTTATAGAAAAACCATATTCAAAACTTGGCCTCTCATTTGCAAAGGTAGAATGGAAAAGCTGGGGATTTGAAATCGTTGAAAGGTTTGAGCTATTATAGATTGTTTTAAAAAAAAACTTTTGCAGTCCTAAATTTGATTTTTTCTTAAATGTTTTTTTTATCTAAGTAAGAGAAATATAATAGGCTTGTTTTTCATTGCGAAAAAGAGACAAGTAAATATAATGAAAGATAGAAGTAAAT
>CAYVBX010000030.1:0-11180 GCA_964449945.1 uncultured Candidatus Peribacteria bacterium | reverse complement strand
TTTATTAAACTAGTGCCTTTGGTAGAGTAAGGGGGGCAGATCTACAAAAGTAGAAATAAAGGTGCTTTATTAAACACCGCACTAGAAATTGGGCTCATTACAGACCATCTACAAAAGTAGAAATAAAGGTGCTTTATTAAACTCATCGAATCTTTGTGGAGAAACTCTGTATCTACAAAAGTAGAAATAAAGGTGCTTTATTAAACTTTATAACAGAACCTATTTTAAGTGGTGGATCTACAAAAGTAGAAATAAAGGTGCTTTATTAAACTTAAGAGATTTTATGAAGATATACTAGCATCTACAAAAGTAGAAATAAAGGTGCTTTATTAAACAGTAGATGAAGAAGCAAAAAAGTATTCAATCTACAAAAGTAGAAATAAAGGTGCTTTATTAAACGTTAATAATTCAAGAGGTCGAACAGCTAAAGATCTACAAAAGTAGAAATAAAGGTGCTTTATTAAACGGCAGAGGTGCAGAGAGTTCTAATTGAGATCTACAAAAGTAGAAATAAAGGTGCTTTATTAAACCCTCAAAATAATTGGAATAAGCCAAAAAAAGATACAAACGGCTCAGGGAGTCCGCGACTTTTTGGCTTATTTCCATGCCTTAAAATCATTAAGACTAAGGTTTTAGCGTTGTTTAATAAAAAACTTATTATTTTCACTTTTCTAATTGTTAAAGATCTATTACATAAACAAAATTTCAACATCTTCATTTTCCGCATGTCCAAACTTCAATACCTTTTTATCACAAGCCTCACAAAATTTAAAGATAAAAACACTATCCCCAAATCCGAATTGTTTCCGATATTTCTTTTCAATCTCCTCAACAATATTTCTAAGCATCCTCGGACTGTTTTTTATTCGGAACACAGAATACTGAATCCTTACGCCATATTTTGTTAAAAATTTCGCAAACTTTGTTCTTACTTTATCGTTAGAAAAATCGTATGTGACTATTAACATTATTTTTTGTATTTAAAAAATGGACAATCCTTTTCATCGTTCAACATATAAAAGTAAAAAGACTTCACATATTTAAACAAATCTTCCTTCCGGTCCATCAAAGCCTTAGACAAAAAGAAAAGATATTTTTTCTGACAATCTGGCTTCAAATAGTAAACACCTTTTCGAACTGTAAAATCAGAACTTTTAATCTGCTTCAAATGATAAGCCTTGATTATCGCCTTATCGACAAGACATCGAAAGGGCTCAACCAAATCACAGACAAGCGATTTTCGTTGAAAAAATAATTGATGATAAATCCCCTTGTATGAATCAACACCATGAAGCCTAAGCAAACTATCCACAAAATTAAATAAAAAAGTATAGCCCATATCAAGCAAAAAATTATTCACATCCACTTTGGTTCTCGGAAGCCTTTTATACCAACTGTTATCTTCAAAAATCACTTTAAAATAATCCTTACTAATAGCTCCCTCAATACCCATCAGTTCATCGATATTTTGACACTTTTCAATTTTTTTCAGAGTTTTTTTCAACATAACCGCTTTTGAAACTTCCTTAAAAAAATCAGGTTTTAATTCCTTAATAAGTCCATATTGATTGTAAATTTTATTATACAAAAGATTTTTAGAAAAACCGATTTCATCCTTAAACGAATATTGTTTTTCTCGAAGCCAATAATTTCCTTCCGCTTTTGAGCCAATTTCTGCATAAACCCGAAAATTATATTTCGTAGTAAAATATATTGAAATCCCATAATTCAACAACTTTCGAATCAAATTAGAAGAAATTGAAAAACTTCCACACACAAAAACCGCAAACACCGTAGAACAAGACACTTGATTGATAAGCTGTCCGAATTTGTCATAAACGGCAAGATTCTCATTTTTCACACGCAAATTTCCGATTTTCGCATCGTCATCAAAGCCTATAAACACGATATTTTTTTCTTTAAAATCAGGTAATTGTAGCATATTAGTGACATAAGGGTTTATAAATACACATCTGACATTTCGTTTCATTAACCTCTACCTTATCCTTAGCAATGTCAAAATGTTTAATTTTTTCGATTAACTTCAAAAACTCCTCCTGTTCTTTCTTTGTTGGCATTTTCACAGGGTATTTTTTATTATCCGCACTGGAATAAATAGCTAACTTCTTCACTTTATATCCCATTTCCTCAAGACAAAACATTTGCGCATAAAGTTGATAAATAAAACCAAGGTAAATTTGCTTCACACGATACTTTCTTTCTATAAGCTCCCCTTTTTCGCAATCAAAAATATCTATTTTACCACAAAGCCCAAGTTTATCACTAAAAACTTCCTTAGCCATAAGCACTTCTTTTCTGGTGGAATATTTTTTCTCCTCAATGGCACTATGCGCAATTTTACCTGCCAATTGCGGAGTATCATGATAAGTCTCTTTCTCGAAATTCTCAAAAAGACTATGAAAATAAAGAGATTTCGGACAAAAAATAAAATCGTTAAGCTTTGTTATTTGGATATAAGATTCCATAAATAAGATATAAATCTTTAAATTATACCTTATTTAAAAGAAAATTTCACTTTAAAAACTTATTCTTAAACCCAACCCCCAAGTCAACGAAATAAGACTGCCAAATTTCTTTTGGCAATTTTTCAATCATTCTTGGAAAATCTTTAACTGAATTTGATAAAGAAAACTTTGCACCAAGTTGAAGATAATCGATGTTTGTATCAAATTTAATGCTTGCCATTTTTATAAGGTCTTCCAGTTTAAAATTTTGTTTTTTTAATATTAAGAATAAATCAATGAAATCACGAGATCTGGGTTGTTGATATATTGTAAACAATTTATTAACAGCAATATCAATTAAACTATCAACATAAAGCCAATTTTTCTTAATAGTATTTTCAATTCTTTCAAAAGGATAATAAGTAAATTCCATCTTAAGAATCTCATTTTTAAATTTCAAAAAAAACAAATTCCTATTAAAACTATTTTGGAAATCCATCGTATCATAACCAATTATTTTTTTATTTGTTTTTAGAAAAACCACAATACTGGATAAATCAAACTCATCCTCAGAGAAGAAATCCAAATCTTCAGATAATCGATGTTGTAAATAAAATTCCGCAAGAGCTGTACCTCCTGACAAATAAAATTTCTCACACAAATCTTTATTTTTACTAATTACATTCAAAACCCGAATTTGAGTATCGTTTAAGATTGTTTTTTCCATAATATACTTCTTAAATATTTCCTTTTTACTTTATCTATTTTTAAATATTTCCAATATTTAATTAACAATTCCCTATCAATTTTTTCACCATCAATTCCAAAATTAACCATTTGTTCTATTCTCCAAATAGCATAAGCCCTTTTATTTTTTTTCAATTCTTTTATGTCGGTTGACCAATTTTTCATAAAATATTTAATTGCTTATGAGAAATAATTATAACACACCACCATTATTTTGAGCAAAGCCGTCCCACTGAACATCAGAGATAAACAAATCAGGTTTTTCTGGTTTTTCATTGATCCTATCTAATAACATTAATCCTTTTCTAGCGATATTATAAGCCCCATTTGCATCTCCATTTTTAGGCAAATTTTCATTCTGAATTTTTCTACTATCAAAAAACATTTTATGTTTTTCCGACCACACAGGTGATTGAATAAAATCACTGTCATCACCGACTCTATTCTTATCGGAATTTCTAATTTGATTTAATAGATTCCAAAAAAAGATAAAAGACTTCCATGAAAATTTATCTGATTTGAAAATAAAATCATTTATATTCCCTTCGACCTCAGCAAACAACTTATTAAATTCTTCAAAAAGATTATATCTTTTCATTACTCCCATTTTCCCTTCTAAATTTTTTTCATCTCGGTTCCAATATAAGCGCTCTAAACCTTCATATGAAAATAAAGACCATTTATCATAAGAAAAAACAAAACAATTTTTATCAGAATCAAAGGAAATATTTATTTTAGAATCCTTCCATTTTTTCTTAGCAACATCAATCGAATCAGAATTAGATATATATATTGTTTTTCTCCATCCAGTCAAAGGATCTGTTGTTGATGTATAATTAGCTCGAACATAAAACATAATGCCCCATTGTTTCGCTTTCTCAAATTTTGACACATCACCAGCATTTATAGGAGGCGTTAATTGATAAGCATTTAAAACACCTCCTTCGTCCAAAGTTTTTTTATCTTTTAAAATTAAATGATTTAATTTTCGAGCTAAAGCCAGTTCGAACTTTTTATAAACGGACTTCTCAACTTTTGCAGTTCTTTTCGCTTTAAATTCGGAATTCAAATCTTCCAACACAATTATTGCATTATTATCCAGAACTAATTTATAAATTTCATGAACGACTTGAGACAAATAACCTTCTTTTAATTCTTTTATACTTCCAATAGTAGCCCAATCCACTCTTGCGTCTTTCATAGCTTCCGCCCTTTTAGATAACAAATCATGATAATCAACAATTTTGTCTCCACATTTTATTTTATTAAAACTACCCTGCTTCAAAAGTTTTCCATTACTATCAACTAAAGAATAATACAAAAGATGTTTTTCACCACGGTCAATACCAAGAATGTTTACATTATTACTATTTGAAATTAATTCATTAATTCGTTTAGGCTTATTCTTAGACTTTATTTCAACAGGAAAATGCAAAAAAACCCTATCTTCAGTGAATCTGTTATTTACAAAAACTTTATGAGATTTTTTATTTATTTTTAAGTTTTTATCTATACTTTTTTCTCTAAAAAAGATTTCCCCATTACCCAACAACTTCAGTGACAAAACGTTTTCTTTTTTCAACAACTCTAAAAACAACAAAGAATGTAAGTTTTTCTGACCTGTAGAATATTTGCTAAAATCCTTATTATGAATTTTAAACAAAAAAATCCGATTATTCTTTGACAATTCCAACAAACCATCAAAATTTATTTTTTCCCAATCAATTTTATAACACATATTTGCGGTATGTTCATAAAACTCAACAACAGAATCATAATCATTCGAATTATTCCAAATAAAATTATCCCTAAAATTAATAAAATCTGGGTGTTTTAAAAACCCTTCTTTAAAATAGTCCAACAACTTTGGAAGATATCTTCGATATTCCAATTTGTTATCACTTTTTGAATATAATTTTTTATCATAAATATCAATAATACTTGAAGGATCCAAAACTCCTTCTCTAACTAAAGGTGCAAAATTTGTCTTTTTCGACCGAATAAACCATCTTGGAGGATTCTTATTATCAATTTTTTGAACCCAATATACCAACCTTTCTGCTTGTTTTTCTTCTTCAACATTTCCATAAAGACTTTTCAACTCTTCTTCTGAAAATTTTGTACCATTTACAATTCCAAAAAAATATTCAGAATCTTTTTTAAATATTAATGCACTATAAGTACCAAAATCCCTCGACCAACCAGAGAGCAAATGTCCAGATCCAAAATTCAATTTAATTTTCTCCTTACTATACGGCTTTTTTGTTAAATAATTTCTAAAAGCATTATAATATTTCAATAGGACACTTCTTTCAAAATATTGATCAATAAAATCATAAAACAAATCATCGGTTTCATTTGTATCAATAACCTTATGATATTTAACCATTCTTTCAAAACCCAAAAAAGCATCACAAACCTCTTTTACAAATTTAGTATCATTTTTAATATCAAAAGATTTTTGTTTTTTCTCGCCGAACTGCAAATACAATTTTTTTATAATATCAATATTTCTTTCAATTTCAAATTTCCAAATAGAAATCATCGTATCCCACGCATTTGATTTAAATAATAATCGATATCTCCCGACAGTTTCTCCTTCATAAACAACACCTTCTTTAAAAATCGATTCAACTTCAGTTTGATTCAATAATGCTTCTTTCAACTCAAACAAAGAAATTTCCCTAGGTATTGATGATTCCCCATTTAATTTATAATTTTTATCCTTTTTCAAAATACCACTTTCTCTCAAAACATCAGACAACTTATGCCAATTCGCAAACCAAAGGTCTGAAATTGTATTTAAACTCGACTTATTGAAGTAAATTTTATTAAGATCAAATCGATCGATATTTTTAAAAAAATTTTCATAAAATTTTTGCCCTTTTTCCAACAAAAACTCTCCACTTTTTCCTAATTGATTTTCAAATAAACTCGATAACAAATCCCACTCTTTACCTTTAACAATTTCGAAAATTTCAAGTTTCTTTTTTCCACAACCAATTTGCTTATATAGTTCTTTGAATTTCAAAGTTGTTTTAAAAATTCCAGGATTTTTTTGGCTATACAAATTAACAGACTTATTTAATTCACCAATTACATTATTATAATTTTCAATATTTTTCTGAGATAAGCATTTATTAAAAAAACTCAATTCAAAAATCGAACCAAAATCCAAAAACACAGCGTTATTAGCCAAAAACTCACGATATTTAAAACAATTATCAAAAAATCTATATAAATTTTCATTAACAATTCTATTTGCTATACTTGTAGCCTTAGCATCAGAAGAATAATAATTTTCTCTATTTTGATTAAAACCAGAAAAATAAGTAAAAAAACCTTTAAATTCTTTAATAATTGATTCTTTCTCTGGAAACAAAGCCATTAATAAATCCAAAACACTTTCTTCTTTAAGGAATTCGTGGTTGTTTTTTTTAAACGATATTTCTTTTAAGAAATCTTCTTGCCACTTTTTAGCAAACTGATCGAAACAATCTACAACACTCACCCTAAGTTTTTTTTGCAACAAGACCATTTCTCCTTTTTCTCCTTCAATTTTTAAAATTTTATCCAAATTCTTTTTTTTATCTTTATTTAAGCTCCGAAGCTCCAAAAAAAAATGGTACAACTTCTCTATATATTCAATAGGCAAATTAACTTCATGCAAGGATTCGTTGATAAATTTTTCATGCAACTTATCAAACATAGGCTTCATTTCCTCATTATAATACTTATCAATTTTTTTATCTTGTTCAATAACCTCTTTTAAAGATTTTGTTCCTTCCACCGGCTTCAGTTCAAATCTCAAAGTTTTAGTTAAACTATACAAACTCGTAAACTCTGAAAAAATTGATTTTCCCATAAAAATTTTTATTATTGATTACTTCCTTTATACATCCAAAACTACAAACTTGACAACAAAATCAAACCATATGCCTTGAAAAAAACACAAATTTCTATACATTAAAAACAACAATATAATAATATAAACAAATGAAAAAAACATTACTACTCCTACCTCTTTTTTTCCTTCTAATTTCAAACACATCACACTCAGCCTCTATTTCCAAAGAATCATTTTCAACCGGTGAAGAAATTACAATTTACGGAGAAGGATTTGGAGAAAAAAGCTATGACAAATTTCTATGCTTTAACAGTGAAGACACATGCATCACTGCATATAATTCAGCAATCAAATCTTGGACAGACACTCAAATTATATTTGAAGCAAAATATTATCCGCACCTTCTACCCCACGGAAACATCTATATCTACGGAAACAAAACTTCATCTGTTCGATACAAATTTTTACCAACAATCTATTATGTTTCATTAAAAGACGACACCCCAATATCAAGTGCTTTACCAGGAACACAGGTTCACATTAAAGGTTTTTATTTCGGCACTGGAAAGTTTCGAGTAAGCTTTTCTGGCGAAGACGCTTCAATCATTAGTTGGTCAGACACAGAAATAGTAGTAACTGTCCCCTCTCCTGTAAAAAATCAAGCTATTCAAAAAAACCTCGATGTTTGGAGAGATTCAAACACCTATGGCACTTTCACTTTTGAAGTCAAAATCCCCCAAGAAGGATCAAACGACACTTTTTCGGGATATCAATCATACATTGAACTCGCAAACATAGATAAAATGTGGCAAACGGGAACACCAAAAGAAAAAATAACTGTTGCTGTGATTGATGATGGAGTCTATTTAAACCACGAGGATTTAAAAGGAAAATTTTGGACAAACACAAAGGAAATACTTGGTAACGGAATTGACGATGACGGAAACGGATTCATTGATGATAAATATGGCTGGAACTTTGTTAATAACTCAAAAAATGTTGATGTCCCAGGATCGCATGGAACAACAGTTGCAGGAATTATTGCAGCATTAAGAAATAACAACATAGGTATTTCTGGTATCTCCGATTACGCCTACATTATGCCCCTTATTGCCTGCGACAACACAGGATGTTCAAATCAAAACATTATCAATGCAATTAAATATGCTACAAACAACGGAGCAAGAGTAATAAACTTAAGCCTAGGAGCATTCAATATGACAGACTTTTCACAAGATTTTAATACTGCAATAAGAGATGCCTACAACAAAGGAATAGTAATAGTCGTATCAGCAGGTAATGGAGATACAACAGGAGGTCAAGGAATCGACACCTCAATATATCCAATTTCTCCAGTTTGTAATGAAACAAAGCCAGCCATGATTATTGGTGTAGGAGCAAGCACCTTAGACAATTTATACAGAACCAGATGGTCATTGTGTGGATATTTATGCACTTGGTGAAGGAGTTTTAAGCACATCTTCTTCAAATGATTTTTTTTATAACTTCACCGACGGAACATCTTTTTCAGCCCCAATCATCTCAGGAATTGCAAGTTATATACTTTCCGTATATCCAGAAATGAGCAACGACAAACTTTATTCTTATCTAACGAAAAATACGGTAAACGGACAAATTGTAGATGCAAAAAAAACAATGGATAAAATCATCTCTTCATACGACCCAACTAAAGATACAGGAAACAAATGGACACAGCCAACATCCACCACAAAACAAACAATAAATCTAGGAGCAAATAATTTTCCAGACAGCATATCTTCTAATTATTCAACCGCCATTAGTTATTTAAAAAACAAAAATATTATCTCAGGATACCCAGATGGAACATTTAAACCAAAAAATAATATAAACAGAGCAGAGTTTATCAAAATAATAATTGGAGCAGTTGGAATTCAAACAGGAGGAACAAATTGCTTTAAAGATGTAAAAGAAGAATGGTTTGCAGAATTTGTTTGCAGTGCAAAAAACAATGGGATAATAGATGGATATCCAGATGGTTCATTTAAACCAGGAAACGACATAAATGTAGCTGAAGCCCTAAAAATCACATTAAATTCTTTCAAAGTATGGATTAGAGAATCAAAAAGTAATGAAGCTTGGTTTGAAAAATTTGTTGAACACGCAAAAAACAACGGACTATATTTAGAATCTTTCTATTCTGAATCCAAATTAGTATCAAGAGAAGAGATGTCACAGCTTATTTATTTACTGCTAAATAAATAGACCATGAAAACAAAAATGCTACTACTAATTCTTAGCATTTTTATATTTCAGGATGCGTGAATACAAAGGAAAAAAACACTGAATATTGTTTTAATGAATTCAATTTATGCAATCAAAAGCATGAAAAATTAAGAGAATCAAACAATAAAAAAAAAAAGAAATGGCACAAAAAAAAAGAAAAGACAGCGAAGACACCTGCATCAAACTTTATAAATAATAAACCAGTCGACTGGTTTATTATCTCAACCTGCCCCAAGTTTTTTAGACAATCAGCCATTTCTACATAAAACTGACACCACCAGTGGCAGAAATTAACTAAATACAAAAATCCACATTTTTCAAAAAATGGTATTATAAACCAAGCACCAAGACCAGCCCACAAAACATGCATTTCCCATCCCCCCACAACAAACCCTCCCACATTCCAATCAAACACACAAATCAAACAAAACCTTAAGCCAACATCCGATTTTCTCCATCTTCATATTCATAAATATTATCCTCCACCTCATTTATAAGATTTTCATATTCTGATGTAAAAGAAATATGCTCTTGACCTTTTCTGTCTGTGTAAATTTGAAAAATATGATCCAAGTTTTCAAAATTTCCAGCATTTTTTGTATAACTACTTGCATCAGCAAAATACAAAACCTGAAATAATTCAAAAAGTTCACTAGCTAAAAAAATATCCTTTTTAGACTTCTCATCTTTAGATAAATCAATTATTGATTTAAAGCACAAAAAAGTTTTTTTTGATTTAAAAAGTTTACCGATAAGATCAGCCTTCAAAAGCGTTGTAGCAATTTGGATTTCCTCCAGACTGAATTTTAGCCTAGTTAAAATCACTTTAATCATCGGCACAGTAAACTCATGTTGAAGCGTTTTATCACCCTTTTGTATTGCTTCAATTTTCCCTATATCGTGAATTGCAAGGATTACACGAAATAAATCCACAGACACACCCATTGGAAGTTTTGTTTTTGAGAAAAATTTATCGAATTGTTTTAAAGTTCGGATTGTGTGGCTTCGTAAAGTTTCATTTTCCATATTTCCGAATCTATCTCCGTGTTTTTCCACGACTTTGCTGTATATTTCCGGAAAATCCATCTCAAATAATTTTACCAGATTTTCAGGGCTATAGTTGTTCTCTAGTATTTCATTAAGTTTGCCCCTTTCCAATATCATTGATTCCGACATCTGACTTGAAAATTCAGCTTTAGTTGAGAAACTAATTTTAGATATTTCGTTGTTGACTAAATCAATTGGTACAGAAGAAAACTCTAGCTCAATTTCATCCAAATCCTCTTTATGAACAGCCTGCATTGTTTCCGAATCAATTATTAGAAGTTCATTAAGAGGAATATTACGCAGTGTTGCAACAATTCCCCTGAAACAAGGAGGTGTTCCGGCAAATCTTGGCTGAATACCATACTTGAGAGCTTTTTGAGGTTCGCGTAAAATAACAATATACCTTTTTTCATTATCCCTTGTAAAAGGTGGTCGCCCCAAAGTACCAGCTAAAAGAAAAACTCCTTTTATATCCGTTTCATATGGCACTAATCCATTTTGCAAAATATTATTTGCATAGGCACGCGGAACAGTAAATACAGGGCTTACTCCTGCCCCAAGCAAATCTTCAAAAAGCAATCTACTATCTTCAAAAAGCGTTGTATTCATTTTAGGCGTACTATGCATTTTCACCAAAGCGTCAAAATCTTCAGTGATTTCAGGGCTTGTTATAAATATTTCTTTGCCATTTAATTTAATTTTGCAAAGTTCATCAAGGCCATGCTTTGCCAAGCCCTGAAGGTCTATTTTCCCTAATGTCTTTAAATCTATTGACATATGTAGTTTTAAACACAATAATACCATCTTTT
>CAYVBX010000029.1:0-11640 GCA_964449945.1 uncultured Candidatus Peribacteria bacterium | reverse complement strand
AGGTGAAATATCATAGCCCGCAATGTTTTGTGTGATTTTTGTTCTATTATCTGGACTAAGCAAATCTCCTCTGTAATTTTGTTTTTCTTGTATAATAGTTTCTAAAGCTGTTTCTCCTTGAATGATTTTATCTTCCGCTTTTTCTTCGGTTTTGAAATTTGAAGAATTAGTTTTGAGGATATGCTTATAGGCAGAAATCAAAAATCCAGCTGTTCCGCAGGCAGGGTCAAGAATTGTTTCGTTTTTCTGTGGATTCACCACTTCCACGATAAAATCAATAATGTGTCTTGGTGTTCTAAATTGTCCTGCATCTCCTTGGCTTCCGAGTATAGAAAGCAAGTATTCAAAAGCATTTCCTAAATTTTCGCTGTGGTCGTAATTAAATTCATTAATTTCTTTTAAAAACAAATTCAAAGTTCTTGGATCACGAAAAGGCAAAAAAGCACCTTTAAAAATATCACGGAAAAGTTGGGGAATGTGCGGATTTTTTGACATGTTTGCAATTACTTCCGCATAGAGTTCAAGCCTTTCTTGTCCTGAAAGTCTGTTATCCATGAGTTTCGTCCATGAATATTGACTAAACTCATTCGCAAAAAATCTCGCCTCTCCGCCAAGTTCGATTGCTTCCTTATCCATATCATCCATAAATTTATAAACAAGAGCAGTTGTGATCTGCTCTACTTGTGCTTTTGGATCTGGCACTTTTCCAACAAGAATTTGTCTTGCGGAGTCAATTTTTCTTTTGGTTGTATTGTCTAACATTTCTTTTTCTTGTTAGGTTTTAATATTTTTTTAATTTCACGATCAAAATCGGATTCAAAGAGTCTATCTTGCACAATTCTGTATTTTTCAAATTGTGTTTCCGCATGCAATTTTGCCTCTTCATGATTGACTTTTCCAGCTCCCATCAAGATTTCTCTGCCATTAAATTCAAGGAAAGAATCCAGTCTTCTACTCCAATCTTCCATCGTCATAGGGATATTTCTTTCTGCTTGAAGCTCTGCATAGTCCAAATACATAGAAACTAATCTTTCCAAAAAATTTATTTCTTTACTGGTAAGGTAATTTTTGGCAATACTGACATCATATTTTTGTATTTTCCCTTTTGGAGCATCTGCCCAAGTAGTGAGTCCCATATTTTCTTTGTCTGCATCAGCTCTTTCAAGAATCAATTCGGAAGCAGTATGCCTATGAACAGCGTAGTGTAGTTTATTTTGAACAATTTTGAAGAATTTTATTGTTGTCGGAGCAGATGAATCATAATCCACACTTGTGGCATAAATATCCGTCACTTTCTGATAAAACATTCTTTCACTCAGTCTGATTTCCCTTATCTTTTGGAGCTGTCTTTCAAAAAATGCTTTATCAAATTGATTTGCATTTTTGAGTCTTTCGCTGTCCATTGTCCATCCTTGGATCGTATAGTCTTTGACGATTTGCCGTGCCCATTTGCGAAACTGCACGGCTCTCTCATTTTCTATTTTGAATCCTACCGAAATGATAGATTGCAAATTATAATGATCAATATTTCTTTTTACTTCTCTTGTGCCCTCTTTTTGAACTATCAAGTATTGCTTGATAGTTGCCAAGTCAATTTCTCCTTTTTCTAGCAAAGTAGCAATATGCTGTTGTATGGCTTGCACAGAAACTCCATAGAGCTCCGCCATCATTTTTTGTGTCATCCATATATTTTCATCTTCATAGCGGACTTCTATACTTTCTGGATCGTCTCCAGAAGCCGAAATAAAAGTCAAATACTGTGCTGTACTTGATTTATTAATTTGCTGAGATGATTTTTTATTATCTTTTTTAGTCATTGTAGTTTTGCTTATCTCATAAATTGATTGACTGACACATAATCTTTTACATATTCAGGAACGGTCGCTCTCCAGCCATTTAGAGCCTTAAATTCTGACATGCTAAATCCCGCATATACATTGAGTTCTGCAAAATGTTTATTGTTGATTATATCTCTAAACCTTTCATCTGAAACATAAGCTTTGAGATAGTTTTTGATATACGGAACATATTTACTTTCGGGCTTGTAGATAGATATAAACTTTTCGCACTCTTCTTCAAGCAGTTCATTTTTGTCTTTAAATTTGTCGATTAATCCAAAAATCCTTTCTAAAACTTCACGCCATGAAATACGACGATCAATATTTTCGCTCTTACGGATTTTTTCCAAATTCAAGAAAAGTTGCGGTTTGTCTTCATATCTATCACGAACAATTTTAACCGCTTTTTCCCATTGTTCATTTTCTACAGCTGATTTTATTTCTTTATCTTCTTGCAATTCTTGTTGTGCTTTTTCAAAAAGTTTGCGATCAACCTTCATTCCTTCCAGTCCAACTGCTTGCTCTCTTAATTCTTTGACTTTGTCGGGGTCAAAAACTTCAATTTCATCAATATCAATAAGCGTTCCATCACCTCCGCCAGTTCCTTTTTGAAGTTGTGGGAGTTTTAGAATTTCATCATAATCAAATTTTTCTTCAAAATATTCACAGTTCGCAAAGAAATCGAAAAATTTGAAACTTACTTTTTCATGTTTATGTCTATCGCCGTATTCATCTGTATATTCAAAGGCATATTTTCTTGTACCTCTACCTTTGATTTGAATAAAATCAGTCGGAGAAAAAACAGGTCTCATCAAGGCAAGATTTAGCACATCAGAGCAATCATACCCAGTCGTCATCATTCCAACCGTTACACAAACTCGAGTTCTGCTTGATTTGTAGTTATCAAGAAATTTGGTGTGTCCGTTGAGAACATTATTTTGAAAATTAATCGTAAATTGCTGACTATCTTGCACATTTGAGGTAATTTGCACAGCAAAATCAGAATTGTATTTTTCAGGCCAAAGTTGGCTTGCCATTTTGTTCAGTATTTGAGTGATTTTGTTCGCATGTTTTTGACTGACACAAAAAATAATACTTTTTCCGATTTCTCCACTTATAGGGTCTTTGAAAGCGTTTTCTAAAAATGTCTGACAAAAAACCTTGTTTGTTTTTTCAGAGAAAAATTTCTTTTCAAAATCTCTTTGGAAAAATGATTCTTCTGCATCGAAGCCATCTTCTTTTTCTACCATGACCGCATAACCTTTTTCAGAAAGAAGATCAGCAGTAATATCAGTTCTTGCGTCTACAACAGTTGGATTTATCAAAAATCCTTCTTTTACTCCATCAAGCAAGCTGTATCTATAAGTTGGCTCGCCGTCTTTACAACCAAAAGTGGTGTAAGTATCAAGCATTTGCCTTCTTTCCCATGCTCTCGGGTCTTTGCTTGAAAGTTTATGAGGATCTACATTTTTGAGATAATTTTTTGGTGTGGCAGTAAGTCCAAGTTTGTATCCGATAAAATATTCAAAAACCGCTCTTGAGTTTCCACCAATAGCACGATGAGATTCATCAGCAATCAATAAATCAAAATCAGTTGGAGAAAATAGTTTTTTGTACTTATCTTGCGAAGAAAGACTTTGAACAGTTGAAACAACGATTTCTGCTTTTTTCCAGTCATCACGATTTTGTTTGTAAATGACTGTTCGAAAATCATTACCAAGATAATTTCTAAAATTTTTATAGGCTTGGTCTTCCAGTTCCAAACGATCAACCAAAAACAAAACTCTTTTTGCATTTCCAGTTCTAAGAAACAGTTTAATAACCGCTGCGGAAGTGAGCGTTTTTCCTGTTCCAGTTGCCATTTCAAAAAGGAAACGATCGTTTCCAGCTTCTGCTGACTTTTGCAAAGCATGTATTGATTGTAGCTGATATGGCCTGAGTATTCTTAAACCTTGTTCCCACAAAAACTTCTTTCTTGTTTCTTCATTTTGATACCGTGGATCATCTTTGAAATTTGGATTTTGAGTAAGGGCGATATAATTAGCATTTACTTCTTCATCCGCAAGCCTTTTATTGTTTGGTTTAAAATCAAGTCGATGAAGCAAAGATTCTTGTGTTGGATATTCGGTAATTATATCAGGATCGCCTCTTTCCAAATCCCAAAAATAGTGCAAGTTCCCATTAGAAAGAATCACAAAACGAGCATTAACGTTTTGTGCATACCTTCTAGCTTGCTCTTTTCCATCCAGTGGGTTTTTATCTTCTTTCTTTGCCTCTAAAACGACAAACGGAAAACCTTCATCGTCTAAAAGCAAGAAATCAATAAAACCATTTTTTGTAGTTTCAAAGTCATCACCAAAGCCATCAATGTCTTTTTGAGAAAGCTTAACATTCGATTCAATCTGAATGTTTGCTTGTCCTTTTTCGTTATCAAAAAATCTCCAACCTGCCTCTTCAAGTAGTTTGTTTATTTTTAATCTTGCCTTTGCTTCTTTAGAATTTGCCATAGTTATTTATTTTCTAGTAAAGTGTTTTCATTGTAGTTAAATTCCCCTTATAAACAAATCTTTTTCGTAGAAGAGCGTAGAAAAAACTCCCCCCCCTCCTACCTCAACGCATTCACCAAATTTCTAAACCTTTCTCCCCTATCTTTGTAATCCTTAAATAAGCCAAAACTCGCCGCACCAGGGCTCATTAAAACAACTCCACTCTTGCCAACTTCCGCATAAGCATCAAGAACAGCCGATTCAAAGGTCTCTCGATGAAGAATCTTTGTAGGGCTTCCAAGCGCATCTCCAAGCTTTTTTTCAGCCTCGATTAAAGACTCCTCCATCTTTTTTGCAGTATCTCCAATCAAAATCACACAAGTTAAATTTGGCTTTGTTAGTATCTTTACAGCCCATTCATCATAATTTAAGCCCTTATCAGAGCCACCAGCAATCAAAACAGTTTTTTCATCAAAAGAATCAACACCTGCCATCGAAGTTTCAGTATTTGTCGAAAAAGAATCGTTATAAAATTTTACGCCGTTAAGCTCTCTCACAAGCTCAAGTCGATGTGGAAGACCAGAAAAGTTCTTTATAACATCAAGAATATCAGCGTTTTTAACGCCAAGCTCCTTAGCAATACAAATCGCCGGCATAATATTTTCAAGATTATGCGAACCAACAAGCTTAACATCTGAAACCTTGCAAATCTTCTCCTCAGCTCCATCTTTTGCATAAAAAATCGAGCCCTTATGCACAAAAGCCCCATTCAAAACTTTTTCCTTCCTGCTAACCTCCAAAACTTTCCCTTTCGCAAGCGGTTTATAATACTTTGAGTACTCATAATCTTTATTCAAAACAAGCACACCTTTTTCTGTTTGATAAGAGGCAATACTCTCTTTTGCTTGCATATATTCCATTGTGTCAGCGTGATAATCCAAATGATCAATCGTTGTATTCAAAAAAACTGAATAGTCGGGACTTTTTTTAAGGTCCTGAAGCTGAAAACAACTCATTTCAAGCACAACCATACTTTTTTCATCTAGCTCATCTAAATATTCAATAGGAGAGTTCCCAATGTTCCCTGCTAGATAAGTTTTTTTTAACTTCTTTTTTAGCATTTCATAGCACAATGTTGAACAAGTACCCTTGCCTTTAGTTCCCGTAATTCCAACTGTTTTTGAGGGAGTGTTTTCCATGAAAAATTTTGTTGCACTTGTCACTTCTACGCCTTTAATAATTGCTCCTTGAATTTTCGGCTCAAGAAAACGAATTCCGGGACTTCTAAAAATAAAATCAAATTCCTCAAGATCATCTAAATAATGTGTGCCCAAAGTGCATGAAACGCCTTGAGGAAGTAAATCTTTAAGGTCAACATTTTTATCGCAAATAGTAATGTTTCCAAAACCATGTTTTACCAAATAATTTAAAGTTGCCTTACCTTCAACTCCGTAGCCCAAAATACAAATTTTTGAACTTTTATCCATAAGAAAAAAATTTAAATAACACAACAATAATAGCACGAAGAAACACTTAAAAACGCCTTTTCCTCTAGCCAAAAATTACTAGTTGTGATATAATTGCATAAAGCGATCAAGAGTAGAAAGCTGAATATTAGTAATTAAACAAAAAACAGAATGGAAGTAAAAAAGTTATTAAAAAAAAGTTTTTTTAGTAAAAAATTTAAAATCAAAAAAGACACTAAAGAAACACAAAAAAACACTCAAAAAGGCCATCAACAAAAAGGCCAACAACAGAAAGTTCATCCAAAAAAAGGCCATCAACAGCCTACACATCAACAGCCCACTCAGCAAAGGCCACAAAACAACAGCCTTAAAACAAAACAACTTCGGCCAATAAAAAGGCACCCTATTACAAAAGGAAAACTTAGGGTTATTCCTCTTGGAGGATTAAATGAAGTAGGAAAAAACATGATGGCGCTTGAGTTTGAAGAAGATATTATAGTGATAGATATGGGCTTTCAATTCCCAGAAGAACATATGTTTGGGATAGATTATGTAATTCCTGATGTAACTTATTTAGAAGAAAATAGGCATCGTATTAGAGGCATTTTTTTTACACATGGGCACTTGGATCATATTGGAGGAGTTCCTTATGTATTACCAAAATTAAATTATCCTCCGATGTTTGCAACAAAATTCACCTCTGCACTTATAGATAAGCGTCTTGAGGAGTTTAAATTAAAAAACTTTTCAAAAATTATAACTATTTCATCAGATGATGTAATTAAACTTGGTAAGTTTACAGTAGAATTTTTTAGAGTAGCACATTCGATACCTGATGCTGTTGGCTTAAAAATAACAACACCAGTTGGGAAAATTGTGCATACTGGAGATTTTAAATTTGATGAAACACCTGCAGGACTTCATGAAAAGGCAGAAACAGAAAAGCTTAAAAAAATGGGAAACGAAAACATTTTGGCACTTTTTTCAGACTCAACAAATGCATTGAAAGCTGGCTCTACAATGTCGGAAGAAGAAGTAGGACAAATACTTGATTCTATAATAAAAAAGACAGAAAAACGCTTAATTATAGCATCTTTTTCGTCTTTGGTAGGAAGAATTCAGCAAATTATTGATTTGGCAGAAAAATACAACAGAAAAGTCTTTATTTCAGGTCGATCTATGGAAGAGACAATAAATATTGCAAAAAGACTTGGTTATATTAAGTATAAAAACGGCACAGTAATGCCTATAAAAAAGAATAAAAACACTCCAGACGAACAAACACTAATTCTCACAACTGGTTCGCAGGGAGAGGCAGTTTCAGCGTTAAGCCGTATTGCAAGAAATGAACACAATCATATTAAGGTAAAAAAAGGAGATACAATTATTTTGTCTTCATCTCCGATTATCGGAAATGAAAAAGCAATCGCTTCAGTAATAAACAAATTGTGCATTCTTGGTGCAAAAGTTGTTCACAAACAAATTATGGATGTTCACACATCAGGCCATGGCCAAAGAGAAGACCTTAAAAAAATGATAAACTATGTAAAACCTAAGTTTTTTATTCCAGTACATGGAGAATATTTTATGAGACAAGCACATGCAGATTTAGCGATTGAAGAGTGTAAAATTCCTGAAAACAACAATTTTATGCTTCAAAATGGAAACATTTTAGTATTAGACAAGGCTTCCGCTCATATTTCAAAGGCAACAGTCGAAACAAAATATGTGCTTATTGATGGTTCAGGAGAGGGCCAAGTAGGATCTCAGGTTTTAATTGAAAGAGAAATGATGGCTGAAAATGGAGCTCTTTTTGTACTTCTTTATGTTTCAAAATCTTCAAAAAAGCTCAAAGGAAAACCCGACATTATCTCAAGAGGTTTTATGTATGTTCACGAGTCTGAGGAAATTTCAAAGGAAATTATTCAAGTTGCAGAAGATGCATATAGAAGAATTATAAACAAAAATCCGTCAGCATTAAGGCACGAAATCAAGTTTTACCTTACAAGAACAATAGATAAATATACTCATGAAAAACTGGAAAGGAAGCCTGTAATAATTCCGGTTTTAATAGAAGTTTAAAAATGAAAGAACAAATAATTCCTGTATTATATATGTTTTTGCCTGCTTTTTTTGCAAATACTTGCCCTGTCTTTGCAAAAAAACTTTCTTTACCATTTGGAAAAGCAATAAATAAAAATATTTTTGGTGAAAACAAAACATACAGAGGCTTTATATTCGGGACGCTAGGAGCTTTTTTGATTTTGACTATTCAAAAATTGTTCTTAAAAAACGATTTTTTTCATTCAATTACTCTTCTTGATTTAAGCTTTTCAAATCTTTTTATTTTTTCAATTGTGTTTGGTTTTGGGGCTTTGTTTGGTGATTTGATAAAATCCTTTTTTAAACGACGCTTGAAAATAGCATCTGGAAAAGCATTTGTGCCTTTTGATCAATTAGATTTTATTCTTTCATCAATGCTATTTTTGTATCCCTTTTACAAAGTATCACTTATTCAGGCAGTAATAGTTTTAAGCATAACACCCTTTTTGCACCTAGCATCAAACATAATTGCTTTTGCCTTAAAGTTAAAAAAGGTATGGTATTAGGCTTTTTTTAGCAAAAACACAAAATCTTAAAACCTTGTTTTTTAAATTTGTAAACATCTTTAACCCTCAATCACATTCAAGGCATCGTTTTTAGTTTTTGAAACGATTAAAGCTCCATCTTCAAGAATTGTTTCAATGTTTTCAAGAATTTTTTCCCATTCCATGTCTATTGCTTCTTTTTCTTCAAAGCTTTTTGCTATTTCAAACCATTCATTATCAATTCTTGTTTGATTTGCAGAAGAAAGTCCCCTTTCAAATGCCTCAATTGCCTTTTTACCTCTGATTGTCCCAAATTCTGTTTCTTTCATATATCTTGATTTTTTTGTATATTCATTATTACTTTCAGAACTTTCAGCATTATTTCTTTGTGAAACATCCCTTGCATAAGCCATTCCAGCTTCGAACGCCTTAATAGCTTTTTTGCCCTTAACGGTTCCAAATTCTGTTTCTAGTTTTGCGGTTTTTCTCTTACCAGTATCATCTTTTAAGCTTGCTCTTGTACAATAAGCATGACCATTCTCATCTATGTGATAACCAGCTTCAATAATGTCAATGACTTCAGCAATTGTTTTTCCAAGTTCAAGACTTTGCATAACAAACTTTCGACCTTTTTCACTTGCAAATTTAAATGCATTATCAATTAGTATTTCTGCCATAGAAACATCAGAAACTCGACCTCTTCGCTTATTATACTTGTTTCTCATCGACTCATACTTCTTATCAAAACCTCTTTTTCTCTCAATTCCAATTTCACCTCTAGCAATTTTTTCAAGAATTACTTCAAAATCACCGCCATCTTCCATAAATTTAATAACCATATTTCTATCGGATCGTTTATTAAATTTATATATTTCCATAAAAACTTCATAAACACTTCCAGTAAAAATGTCTTGAATATCTCGTCCAGAACCTTTGTAAATATCTAAATCACGACTCCTTCCGTTATTTCGGTTAAATATTGAACGAAGGGCAACGGCTAAGTCCCAGTTGTCAAGACCACTTAAGAAAGAATATTTGGATTGAATTTCAGAAAACGAATGGTGTTTTCTCCAGTTATTAACAACTCCAAAAAAGGTATCTCCATCTTTTACTTTGTAATTCCATTTTTCCAATCTTTCAGCTTCAACAAAACTGCTGTCTTGTTTTTCTTCAAGATTTATTCCACCGGCTCCTAAAGCAGATGCAGTTAGCAATGCATCTTCTGCACTACTAGTATCAAGTGGACTCTTTTCGAGACCAATAATACCTGCTATAGCCGAATTATTTATATCTTTTGCAAGTAAATTGTCGAGCAGTTCTTCCTCTGTTTGAAAGGAACCTTTTATCCCAATTAGTGCACCATTTTGAGATCTGGAAACAAGAATATCTTGATCATAATCATTTGCAAGAACTTTATTTTTTTCACTCAAAGAAGCGCTATCTGGACTTCTTTTTTTCGAAAAAAGTCCAGTACCAAAACCAACTCCAAGCAAAGATAGAAGAAGTGAAGAAACAAGTAGTTTCTTTTTATTTCTATTTATAAACGAATTTTGTCGTTTAGCTTTTTTCTCTTCATCTACTTGTCTTATTTTCTCAAGCTCTTCTGCTTTTTTTATAGCCAAATATTCTTTTATTTGAGTCTGAAGTTCTTCAGGACTAGGCGGATAAATTAGTTTTGTGTTTTCAAGGTTTTGAAGGTTTAGTCTAACAATTTTCCTTTCTTGTTCCGCATTGTATTTTAATAGTTCAAGTTCAATTTTGGCCCAAAGTTGAGCGTCTTGGGCTTCAATCGTTCGAACTAGGGCTTCTCTTTGAGCATCTTTTTTTTCATCTTCAAGCCTGTTTAGCTCATTGTAGAAAGTTTTAAACTGTCTTTTTTTAGGAAAAAGAATAAGAATTTTTGAAACAACATCTTCATACACTTCTTCAAAATCTTCGCTTAAAGATGCAGTTTTTAAGGCAAAATAAGGATCAAAATTTGATAAATATGAAATTTTTTCTAAAAGAACATCATGCTTTTTGAGTTTTAATAAAAATTTGCTTAATATTTCAGAAATTTCTTCATTCCACGATGAAAGCTTTGAATCTTTTGATGCATTTTCAGCTACAAAACAGTCCTTGCCGGGTTTTTCCACTACCCTTGTTAATAAATCAAAAAATAGCTCTTTTTCTTGAATATTTAAATCATGAAAAGTAATTTTTAGTATTTTTAACGATTTTTTTAATTCTTTTATTCCTTGTGTTCTATTTTGGCACTCAAAAACAAACATTCTGAAAAAATCCTCTGCGTTTCTTTCATTCATAAACGACATATTCATTATTGCTTCAGTTTTTTTCTTAAATTTTTCTATAACATCTGTATCTTCTTCTTCAAAAGGATCTCGAAGAATAGTGTCTGCTGTGGCATTCGCATCAACTCTTTTTAAAATTTCTGTAGCGATTAAGGTAGCCATTGAATCACCATTTGGATCATTTGCAATATTTATTATTTCAATTTCTCCTGAAGACATTGGCTTTTCAGAAAGCGATTTTTCAGGAGCTTTTGGAGCTTCAAACGATAGAGGTGTTCTTTTTACAGCAGTAGGACTTTCGGTTTCTAGTATTTTCGCAAGAATACGTTCATCACAAACGGAAGTTGTATCTCCCCTAGATTCAATACTTGGTTGAGTTTCAATAAGCCTAGTTTCGTCAGTTGGACTTGGGCCTTTTACTGTTTTTTTATTTAAAATATCTAAAACTTCAGCAACTCTTGCCTCTATATCTTTATTCCTTTGTTTTTCTACTTCACTTAGATTTTTTTGATTTGTTTCGTTGCGTCTTTTTAAAATACCTAAAGCTTCTGTAGCAATCAAAAATTGTTCATCTTGATTTGGGCAACTTTCAATTTGAGAAATCAAACCTTCAACATCAACATCATCATCATCGAAAAGTGGCCCCTCGCCATCAACATTGTCTTCAAGGGAATATTCTATATCAAATAAATTTTCTTTTTTATCAGACATCTTTAAACTATTTAAAAATAAGAAAGAATTATTCTATAATATGCTGTGTTTGTCAAGAAAAGTCTTCAAAAATAGAAACAAGACTTTAAAACTAATAACAAAATAGCAGTTTTTTAAAACAAATTAAAGATTATTCAAGATTTTAAAGCGATAAACTTAGATTTTTCATAAGAATTTTTTTTCGAGTTTTTAAGTTTTTCATCTTCTAGGTCGTCATTTTTGGCAAGGAATTTGTCGTCATCAGCCATTTGAGTCCATTC
>CAYVBX010000028.1:7120-12615 GCA_964449945.1 uncultured Candidatus Peribacteria bacterium | reverse complement strand
TAAGGAAGAAATCATATAACAATTTTTTAAAGCAATAAAGCCTTTAAATAAAAACATATTGCAAATAACCAGTTAAATGTTGGAAAATACAAATATGAACAACGAAATTGAGAAGATTATTATTGAAAAAGCAAAAAGTTTAGGCTTTAGCCTAGTGTCTTTTACAGATATTGATTTATCAAAAGAACAAATTAGCGCATATAAAAAATGGCTAGAAAAAGGTTTAAACGCAGACCTGCATTATATGGAAAATTTCGGACCTAGAGAAAATATGGAAAAGATTTTAAATAATGCAAAAACTGTTATTTGCCTTGCAACAAACTATAACACGCCAAAAACCGTTCTAAAAAAAGGAGAATTAAAAATAGGAAAATATGCTTATGGCAGGGATTATCACAAATTTATAAAAACAAGGCTAAAAAAATTGGAAGAATTTTTAAAACAACTTTTTCCAAATATCAGTACAAGATCTTTTGTTGATGCTTGCCCTATTCTTGAAAGGGCTTATGCAAGAAAATCTGGCATTGGTTTTGTCGGAAAAAATTCTTGTTTAATTACAAAAGAATTTGGATCATTTGTGTTTTTATCTGAAATAATATGTGATTTAACGTTTCGTTCTTCTTGCAAAAAAAATTATCATCTTGAAAAAAATTTCTCTACTTGTGGCTCTTGCACGCTTTGCATAGATTCTTGCCCTACGAAGGCAATTATTGCCTCGGGAGTTGTTGATGCATCAAAATGTATTGCATATCACACAATTGAAAACAAAGGAGAAACAAGCCCCTCAATTTTAAAAGTTATAAAAGAGCAAAAGATCCTTTTTGCCTGCGATATTTGCCAAGAAGTTTGCCCTCACAACTATTCAAAACCCTACACAAAAGATGCAGAAATATTAAAAAAAATAGCAGGAAGCACGATCTCCGTATCAGAATTAAAAACGATCAAAACAGAAGAAGAATTTTTAGCTAAGTTTAAAGGATCTCCCTTGATGAGGGCAAAACTAAGAGGCTTAAAAAAGATTATTGATCTATATTGATTGTTTTTCTTCAAAAAAAATTGCAAAAACAAAAAGCAAGTCAGAAAGCCTGTTTAAGTAAATCAGTTCTATTAAGCCCTTATCTTTTTTACAAATACTCACAAAAGATCTTTCCGCTCTTCTGCAAATGGCTCTTGCAAAATGAAACATCGAAGAGATTTTTCCTTTACCAGGACGCACAAATTCTTTTATTTCCCGAATTTTATCCATAAAATCACTTAAAGTATTTTCCAAAAATTTAGTGTCGTCTTCGTTTAACGATGAAATAGTCTTTGGATATTTAAACTCAAATCCAACAAAGCTCATTATTTTATACAAATCATCTTGAATTTTCAACAAAAGACCTTCAAAAAATTCAAAATCGCCCTTTTTTAAAAAAACAATTTCCGACTTTGTCCAGCCCAAAAACGACGAAAGTTCATCAATATCTCCTAGCAAAGAAAATAATTTATCGCTTTTTTTAAGCCTTTTTCCATTATATAAACCAGAAAACCCTTTGTCTCCAGTTTTTGTAGTAATTTTCATTAAATCATTATAATATTTTATCACTAATAAAAATAACATGGCATTAAAAAATAAAAAAATAGAAAGCGAAGAAAGGCTTACAAAAGAGCTTACTTCTCTAGCAAGACAAATTAGAAGAATGAAAAATTTAGAGTTTATAAGAGTTTTTAAAGAACCAAAGCGTTTTTTTGCGTTTTCTTTTTTGCATGGAGTAATTGTGGGATTTGGCTCCGTAATTGGTGCAACTCTTGGAGTAGCAATTTTTATTTATTTGCTTACTCAAATCAGCTTAGTTCCAATTATTGGAAGTTATGTTGAGAAAGTTCTTGAAGAAATTAATTATGAGGTTTTCACTTCTCCATCACCTGAGCTTGATGAAGAAGAGTATTTAAGGCTTAAAGAAAAGGTAAAAGAATTGGAGGAAAAAGTGGTAACACCAGTATCTGCAGTCGTGCCAGAGGCTTTAAATTACGCAGAGTAATAATTTTAAGCCAAAACGGCGAAAGGTTTTTTAACTAAGCACTACAATTAGAGCCAAAAGGTGGAGCGGTTTTAATCAAGCCATGAAAGCGAAATTGCCTAGCCCTGCTACACTTATAGACACAATGCTTTCGGTTTTAATCAAGCCATGAAAGCGAAATTGCCTAGCCTCTCACTCACTTTCTTTCCTTGTGCTAAAGGCTTTTGATAGTGTAAGATGAAGAACAGATTTTTTAATACAAAAATATGAACGAAACAAAGTCAAAAATTATAATTGCAGTTGTTTTAGGCGTTTTTACTGTCATCTCATTAGCACTTGTTCTTCCATCTATGGGCGGAGAAACATCAGTTATGAATGTTCTGGAAACAATAAATCCAAGCGATCCAACTATTAAATTTGGTAGTTCAGAGGCAAAGGCTGTTTTGATTGAATATTCCGATTTTGAATGTCCAGCGTGTTCTTATGTTTCTCAAAACATTATCGAGCCAGTGATTGCAAAAGAAATAGAGGGTTTTCAATTTGTTTTCAAACATTTTCCATTGATCAGTATTCACCCAAAAGCCGTTGATTCCGCAATAGCTTCAGAATCGGCACACAGACAAGGAAAATTTTTTGAAATGAAAAAAATACTTTTTGCAAGGCAAGATGAATGGAGAAATGCAAGCGATGCAAATCAGTTATTTATTGAATACGCAAAAGAATTATCTTTAGATATTGAAGTTTTTGAAAACGACCTATATTCAAGAGAGTTAAGAGATAAAATAAATAAGGCCTATGATTTTGGAAGAGCAAACGGTTTAAATTCAACTCCCACACTTCTTTTAAACGGGAAAAAGATTAGTGTAAATTCTTCGGCAAAACTAGAAGAACTTATTCTTGCCGAGATTTCCGAAAACTAATATAGGCAAAATAAATTATCGCAATGAATACGGGCAAAATGCTTAGTATTTGACCTTTGCTAATAAAATAAATGTCCGAATCCGCGACGCGTTCTTTAAAAAACTCAATTAAAAATCTAGTTAAGAAGTAAAGGAATAAAAGCGAAAAAAACAAAAACATCTTTGGCAGTTTTTTGTTCCATTTTTTGTAAACAATAAATAATATTACAAAAATTAAAAATGCAGTTATGGATTCATAAATTTGGCTTGGATGCCGAGGAAAATCTTCTCCGAGTCTTTTAAAAATCACGCCATAGCTTTCCTCTGTCGCTTTTCCAACAATTTCAGAGTTAAAAAAATTACCAATTCTCACAAATCCTGCTGTTATTGGAACAACAACAGAAATTAAGTCTATATATTTTGAAAAATCTACTTTTTTTATTAAAACCCAAGCTAAATAAGCAAGAAAAAGTCCAATTGCTGCTCCATGGCTTGCCAGTCCTCCGTTCCAAATCTTAAAAATTTCTGAAGGATTTTGGCTAAAATATTCAAAATTATAAAAGAGAATATGTCCAGCACGAGCACCCACTATAAGCCCGATAAATAGAGCAATTACAAGCCCATCAAGTTCTTTTAGTTGAAGATTTTCTTTCTTAAAAATTTTTAATAAAACAAGGTAAGAAAGAAAAAGGCCAATAGCGAAAAATAGCCCATACCACCTTATTTCAAAGACACCAAAAGAAACAAGAATAGGGCTTAAATCATGAACAAAAAGCATTTTAATGTATTAAAGAATATTTTTTCTGATAAAAATTTTTACCATCATAACATATTTTTAGATAAAACATTCTATCAAAAAAAGAGGGGGCAATGGTTTGCCCCCTATAAAGCCATTACAACCACCTTGTTCTTCATTTTAGCTTAATTCAAAGCTTCGTGAGGAACGGCGGCGGATGTTTGGTGGAAGAAACAAAGCCCTAGAACCATCTTCCAGCTCTATTCTCACTGGGAAATCCACCTGAGACAACGATAGATTTTCCAGAAGAAATTGAAATAACAGAAGAGATTCGCTTGAGACAAGAAAGTGAACGACCATTTCTCCTTGTTTGTGAGTCTTCATTGCTTCCTCCCTGAACAAGTTGCTGGACTTTAAGGCAAAAAACCAAAAAGTCACAATTTAATATAATTACAAGAATAAATAATTGTCAAATTTGCAAAATTTTTTATATAAACTAATATATTTGAGTAATTAACAAAGACAATATGGAAACAAAAGATTGTTATGGAAACCTTTTAAGCGAAAAAGACAGCATTTTTCTCGTTAAAGATTTAAAATTAAAAGGTAGTTCAAAAACCTATAAACAGGGAACTGTTTTCAAAAACATTCGACTAACCGACAGCCCAGAAGAGGTTGAAGTTAGGGAGGGAAAAACCACAATTGTTTTAAGAACAGAATTTATTAAAAAGAAATAATGAGCTTGAATAATTTTGAAAAAAACAGCGATTATCCGCCTTTTGTAGAAGAAAAAGCACAGAAGTTATTGAATATTATAAACAATTCACAAAACATTTCTCCACAGATTGAGTATTTTATTGAAGACTACATTGCCCTTTCAGAAGGAACAATTGCAAATTACTATAATAAATTTTATTTAGAACAACTAAAAGAAAATGAGTACAAAGAGTGGTCAACATTAGATTTCAAACTACTCCTTGAATACCTTTCTTTTCAAAGTCCGTTTTTTAAAAAGTTAATCGAAAAAATCCGATCTACAAATAATCAGTAATTTAGCAACAGATGAAACCAACAAAAATTGTCACAATCGGCGGAGGCACAGGGAGTTTTTATAAAGTGAAATAAAAATTTTTAACACTATGAAATTTATAGATTTGTTTGCAGGAATTGGCGGTTTTCATTTAGGACTTCACAGCATAGGCGGTGAATGTGTTTTTGTGTCTGAATGGGACGATAAAGCAAGAATAACATATGAAGAAAATTTTAAAGCTCTATCTCCAAAAGTCTTTGAAGTTGGATTATTTTCAAAAGGGGTTAATCTATTTGAAGGTGATATAACAAAAGTTAAAGAAAAAAACATACCAGAATTTGATATTCTTTGTGCTGGTTTTCCCTGCCAGCCATTTTCTAATGCAGGTTTAAAAAAAGGCTTTGAAGATGCTAGAGGAACTTTATTTTTTGATATTGTTAGAATAGTAAAACATCATAAACCAAAAGTTGTATTCCTTGAAAATGTAAAGGGGTTTAGAAGTCATGATAAAGGAAATACTTTTAGAGTTGTTAAAGAAACTTTAGAAAAACTAGGATATAAAGTTTATGCGGAAGTTTTAAATGCAAAAAATTATGGAGTGCCACAAAATAGAGAAAGGATCTATATAATAGGATTTTTAGATGATGTTGATTTTAGATTTCCAAAGCCAACAAAGAAGGTAAAAGTTGGAGATATCTTAGAAAAGAAAGTTGATGATAAATATACAATTTCAGACAAATTATGGGCTGGTCATCAAAGAAGGAAAAAGGAACACAGAGAAAAAGGAAATGGCTTTGGATACTCTATGTTTGATGAAAATTCAGAATATA
>CAYVBX010000028.1:0-7020 GCA_964449945.1 uncultured Candidatus Peribacteria bacterium | reverse complement strand
AGAGAAAAAGGAAATGGCTTTGGATACTCTATGTTTGATGAAAATTCAGAATATACAAGCACAATATCTGCAAGGTATTATAAAGATGGATCTGAAATTCTAATAAAACAAAAAAATAAAAATCCTAGAAAACTAACTCCAAGAGAAGCTGCTAGACTTCAGGGTTATCCAGAAACATTTAAAATTCCAGTTAGTGATACATCAGCCTATAAACAATTTGGAAATAGTGTCGCTGTCCCAGTTATTATTGCTTTGGCAAAAGAAATTAAGAAAGCTTTAGATTCGTTTAATAAAAAATAATTATGAAAATTAAAAAATTACAAATTGGTAAAGAGAAATTGGATATAAATCTAAAGTTTTATTTTCTATTAAAACAATTAGTGAAAGCTAAATTATCAGAAAAACAAGCTTTTAATTTTTTAGAAATTTACACTTTATTCAAAGATTCTAAAATTGAATTATGCAATGAAAAATTTTTAGATTCCATTCAACAAATCAAGGGTCAAGACAAACAGAATATTTTATACACAATCGTTGAAACGCTAGAAAACAAAATTGATTTGGACTTATTCATATTCAGTTTAAAACTATATTTAATAAAAGACCTTCTTTTGCAAGAAGCAAAATTGACAGATGTTATTGGAATTTCAGAATTAGAAAAACTTGACCCTTTATCTTTAAAATATGACAAAGTTTCAGTATATAGACCATACGCAACAAGAGTTAATGGGGCTTTGTTAGCACTTCTTTTCTTTTCTCAAATAGAGGCAGGAAAAACAAATTTCATGTCAGATGATACACATAAGTTTATCAAAAAATTGTCAGAATTTGCCATTAAGCTTAAGAAAAATGGAGTTGAGCCAAACCAAATTTTCATGCTGATGTTTTCAGAAAGCGTGAATCAATCAATCATTTCTGATTCGGGAACAGATTATGAAGATAGAATATTATCAGTTCTTACAAAAATAGGAATACCAGAGGAGAAAATAACAAAAATTCACGATAAAAATGATTCAAGCACTGAGTTTGATTTTTTCTTTGAACTAGGTAAAAAAACATATGGAATAGGTGCCAAAAGAACGCTTAGAGAAAGATACAAACAATTTATAAAAACCGCTCAAATGAGCAAAATCGATATAATGATAGAAATAACACTAGGATTAGACTTAAACGAGGAAAAAGCTAAAAGCATAAGAAACCATAATATATATATTTTCGTAGCAGATGAAGTTTATAATTCAAGAGAATTTTTACGAAAAATGAAAGGCGTGTATTCAGTTAGGGATTTAAATATGAACACCTTAAAGTCCCTTAAATAATAAATTAAATGCAAAAAAAAATATCTTTAGCAATAATATTTGGTGGAAAATCTGCAGAACACGGGGTCTCAGTTGTTTCAGCTCAAAATATTGTAAAGGCTCTAAATAAAGAAAAATACAACATTACTTTCATAGGAATTGATAAAAAAGGTGAATGGAATTATTTTTCTGAAAAAGATTTTTTTAGCATAAATGAAGTAAAAGAAAGCAATAACAATTTAAAAGTTTATCCAAGTACAAAAAACAACAAGTTTTATCTGTCTATAGGCAATAACGAAACATTGATAGAAGTAGTTTTCCCAGTTCTCCATGGCACATATGGAGAAGATGGCACTTTTCAAGGCTTTTGCAAGCTATTTAATGTCGCATTTGTTGGCCCAGATGTACTTAGCTCGGCGATTTGTATGGACAAAGATGTTTCAAAAAGGTTGCTTAGGGACTCAAATATTCCAATTGCAAATTTTCTAGTTTTTAATAATCAGGAAAGAGATATGATTTCCTTTTCTGAAATCAAAAAAGCTCTTGGTCTCCCCTTTTTTATAAAACCAGCAAACCTTGGGTCTTCAGTTGGAATAAGCAAAATTAAAACCGAAAAAGACTTCAAAGTAGCTTTGGAAAAGGCTTTTTTATATGATAAAAAAATTGTTGTCGAAGAAAATATTGATGGAAGAGAAATTGAAATATCAGTTTTAGGGAATGAAAAACCAACAGCTTCATTACCGGGAGAAATAATTGCAAATCATGATTTTTATTCTTATGAAGCAAAATATATTGATAAAAACGGATCAAGCTTAATTGCACCAGTAAACCTACCCCAAGATTTAATCGAAGAAATTCAAAGTCTTGCAATAAAATCTTTCAAAACTTTATCTTGCGAAGGAATGGCAAGAGTAGATTTTTTTTTAACGAAAGAACAAAAAGTCATTGTTAATGAAATAAACACAATTCCAGGATTTACCTCTATAAGTATGTATCCAAAATTATTTGAAGTCTCAGGGCTAAAATACTCAGACCTTATTGATAAATTAATAATTTTTGCAATTGAAAAACATAAAAAAGACACTCTTTTAAAAACTATTTATTAGACTATTTATGAAACCAACAAAAATTGTCACAATCGGCGGAGGCACAGGGAGTTTTACACTTCTCAAAGGACTTAAAAATTTCAACATACACATCACCGCAATTGTTTCTATGGCAGATGATGGAGGCTCAACAGGACGGCTTAGAGATGAGCTTGGCGTTCTTCCACCGGGTGATGTTCGCCAATGTTTAGTTGCGTTAAGCAAACAGTCAAAAAAAGTGCGAGATCTTTTTAATTATCGTTTCGATTCAGGCGCTCTCGAAGGCCATAATTTTGGAAATATTTTTTTATCAGCTCTGGAAAAAATTTCAGGAGGTTTTTCAAAAGGAGTTGAGGAAGCGATTAAGATTTTAAATGTTCAAGGAAATGTAGTTCCTGTTACAGATAATGATGTAAACCTTTTTATTAAGCTTAAAAATGGCAAAGAAATTAACGGAGAAGATGAAATAAATCACAGTTTTGATATTGAAAAAATTGGAATTCAAAAGATTTTTTTAAACCCACCAGCAAAAGCCAACAAATCGGCATTAACGGCAATAAAAGAAGCCGATATGATAGTAATTGGACCAGGAAACCATTATTGCAGTATTGTTCCAAATTTTCTTGTTAAAGGCGTTTCAAGGGCGATATGTAATTCAAAAGCAAGAGTTGTGTATAATTGCAATCTTGTAAACAAAAAAGGCCATACGGAGAATTTTGACCTAGACGATTATGTGGATTCAATAAATGGATTTTTAGGCGAAAAAAGAATCGATTTCGTAACATTCAACACAAAAAAACCAAGCGACCTACTCATAGAAAAATACAAAAGCAACAAAGAATTACTGATAAAATTCGACCCAAACAAAGTTAAAAACAGGAATTTCAAAGTCGTAAAGTCAGACCTCCTAAGCAGGAATAAAACCAAATTAAACAATTCCGACAAGCTCTCAAGCCTCCGCACTTTAATCCGCCACGATTCCGACCGCCTCGCAAAGCTTCTCATAATGCTCCTCGAACTCGACGAATATAAGAGTTTGGTGAAGGAGATTGTTTGAAAAATAGTCAATCCCCATAATGAGTTCTTGCCCTTTTCACATATATGATATTCCTTTCTTCATCGACACTGTATATTATTCGATTTTTCAAATCTAAACGACAGGAATAATTTCCTTTAAGCTCTCCAAGAAGTTTTTTACCACTAAAAGGCTCATTTGAAATTACTTCTTGAAGAATAGATTTAAGTTTTCCTCTAAGCTTTGGAGAAAGAGACTTTAGATCCTTTAATGCCTGTTTTGTAAAAACAATTTGGTATTTTTTCATTATTTAAAAACCTCATCAAAAGTATAAAGCTCGCCTTTTAATATTTCTTTGTCAGCCTTTTTAATAGACTTTAAAATTCCGGGGTTAGACAAAAGTTCTGCAGTTTCAAGTAAACTTTCGTAATCTTCTTCAGAAATAATAATTACATTCCCATCTTTAGACGAAACCCTCGTCGGGACACGCCCTTTAATGACTTTTTTTACAATTTGAAAAAGATTAGATCGAACACTTGTGATTGTTAATGTAATCATTCTTGTTTGAATTAAGTACGGTTTTATGTACACATATTATCACATTACAAAAAATATTTACAATAATTTAATCACAAAAAGATTAAAAAATTATTAAAAAATTCTAAAAAACACTTTCCACACTAAAGTTTTCAGGTTTATTTTAAGCTTCATAAATCGCATGCAAACCGATACTAACAAACAAAATAGCCCCATCATCCATTACTTTAAAAATAATTCTATACTTAAGGTCTATTGAAAGACTCCAAAGTCCATCAAGCCTGCCTTTTAGTTTGTGCAGTCTAAGCGACGGATAAAAAGGATTTTTTCTGGAAAATTTGTTCTTTCTCACAAGCTTTTTTTTGTATAATTTTGGGCAAGTTGAAAAATTATTTCGTCAAAATAATATTTCAACTCAATCTCACTAATACTATCTTTTTGCGACTTGTGATAAATACAAAGAGGCACTAGCAATTCTCGTTTTTTATAAAAATATACATAAACTCTAAAGCCACCTTTTTTACCCGATAAAGAATCCGAGCAACTTACTCTAATTTTATAAATTCCTCGTCCAATAAACCTTTCATCTTTAAGATTTAGATTATCTAAAGATAAAAGTAGGTCGTCCTTTACACTGACATACCTTTTTTTAAGGGTTTTAAGCTGTTTTTTAAATATATCCGAAAAATAAATTTGCATAATTTTATATATCTTTTAATTGTTCGCTGGCACTTAAAAGTTTCTTTTTCGCAATTTTTTTATCCAACAAGTTATTTAAAGTCTCAATCGAACGATCAAGCGAATCTTTTTTTGTAAGAAAATAGTATTTAATAAGAAAAGTAAACGCCGAAGTCCTGTTTCCCAGTCCCTCAGATTCCTTAATTAAATCAAGCTCTTGCGATATTTTATCATCGACTTTAAGTATCATAGTTTTCATTATTTTATAATTATTGTTATTACCATAATTATATACTAATTATATATCTATGGCAACAAGTCGAGCCCTTGAAAGTCAAAACAATTAAATCATAATAAGATTAAAAAATTATTAAAAAATCCTAAAAAACACTTTCCACACTAAAGTTTTCAGGTTTTTTTAAGCTTCATAAATCGCATATAAACCAATACTAATAAGCAAAGTATCTCAATCTGTTAACCCTAACACAAGAATCTCTATACGGCTATTAGTTTTGAGCATATCGATTTTCCATATTAGGCAGAGCTAATGCAGACCAAAGGGTGTGGTCTTTTTTTTCGGTTCTATCCCAAATAATTTTCCATTGTTCGAAAGAAACAAGATTCTTAACATATGGTTCTGATATCGTTTTCAAAAACAATGGATCAACAGGTTTAAATCGAGTTTCTTGAATTTTTTTTATTTCAAGTGTTAATTTTTTTGTAATTAAGTTTTCAACACGAGGCTTTCCAATGGATTTTTCAAGAGATATCGCAAGAGCAAATAACTCTTCAGGAGCTTGAGTTTTAATCGAAAGATCAGAATCTAAAGCTACAAATAATTCTTCTTGTATTTGAAATTTTACCAAAGGCATATTCTTTACTAGATAGCTTGCAATTTCTTTACTAACAGCTTTGTTTTCACGAATAATTGGAAGCACAACATCTGTTATTCTTTTTTCTACTTTAATTGCCTCATCTATTTGCTTAAAAAGATCAGTCGCCTCCTGCTCATCAAGACTCGCTTGCCTAATAGATTCGTCCTTTATTGCTTTCAATTGTTCCGCTTGAAGACCTACCGCCTCTAAATCTTCATTTGAAACATCAACTCCTTTTTCACTAGTACTCCCATCGGTTTCAATACTTCCACTTGGCTTTTCTCTGTAAATTAATTTTTGTTCTTTCATTTTTGTTTTTTATTTATTCATATAATTATAACAAAAAAATTCTATTTATAAAAGGATAAATTATGTCTCACAGGCTTTAGTTCGACCACTTCGATAAGTAGTACACAAGCTTGTTTGTTGTTTTAAAAAATAACCAGTCTTCGAAAAACTTTGTTTGCTTTTTCTTTTACTTCTTGGTGAATTTTTTGTAATTTTGATTGGGACATCGTGTTTTGATTAGCTATTAAGCATTTCTATTCTACATGGTGTCCTATTTGTGTGTGTACTATATAAATGGAACCGAACACTTCATCGACACAAATAGAAAAGAAAGGTATAATACCAAGAAGGTTTTAACAAAAAAGCACTTTTAAAAAAATATTTTCCATTAATTAAAAATAAATGAGCCTCGAAAATCCCCAAACACACTGGCCTGAAAAGCAAAAGGATCAAAAAATAGACAGCATAAAAACATCTAGAGGATCTAATTATTTTTATCTTCCAGACGGGACAACAAAGCGCTATAAAACCGCAGAACAAAAAGAATACGAGCCACAATCGGCAATTGTTTTTGTACCTGATTATCAAACTATTAAAAAGTCAGCCCCTTCAAGTTTCAATGTGAATTTGATTTTGGGAGAAAATGAAACACAATACATTCAAACACTTTTAGAACGAGTTCAGCATAAGGGTTCACGAAACTATATAGTAAATATTGATGGAAAAAAAATTGAATCAAATGAGGCCATCCAGCAAGAAGAAGGGCAAATATTTTTAACATTTGGCACCAAGGATAAAATTGACTTTTATCTACCCGTCTCCAAAGTGCCTAAAATTGGTTATTACACTTTTGATACTAAAAAATATTATGATGCAAAAGAAGGAGTATGGAAACGCGAAAGACACTTAGGGAATAGTGTCTTAGAGATTAAATATAGAAGATAATTTTATGTTTGAAGCCTCAACTATTTCATCTTCAGAAATAAGTTTTTTTCATAATAAAAACCTCACCAAAAGTACAAACCTCATCTTTTAATATTTCATTTTTGCAAAGCCCTTAAACAAAAAACCCTTAAAAAGAGCCTTATAATATTGGCGGAAGCGAAGGGATTCTTGCCCCGCTGACCTCCACATGACGGAATGGCTTCAAACCAGCTGCCAAACCCAAAACAACGAAAAACCCCCTCCCAAAAAGAGCCTTATAATATTGGCGGAAGCGAAGGGATTCTTGCCCCGCTGACCTC
>CAYVBX010000027.1:0-13186 GCA_964449945.1 uncultured Candidatus Peribacteria bacterium | reverse complement strand
AAAGCCTTACCTTCACCACTCTTCAAAACACTTTCACCACTCAAAGCCTTACCTTCACCACTCTTCGAAATACTTTCACCACTCAAAGCCTTACCTTTAGCATTCTTCAAGACACTCCCTCCCTCTGAAGTTTTAATGTTTTCCTTTTCCAAATCCTTATCTTTTTCAGAATTTTTAGAATTTTTCTTTGTTTTTTTATCATCCGAAACATTTGTTTTTCCTTTTTTTTCACCACTAATTTTTTCCCACATTTCCCTTGTTTTAGTCAAATCTTCTTGATCATTTATTTTCTTTATTTTGCCACTTTTAAGAACTGTTTTCTTAGAAGGTTTTTCTGTGATACTTCTTAACTTTTTCTCCTTTTTTTTCTTCAAATTTGAATAAACCGTCTTACTTGACTTCTTTTTTACAACTTTTTTTAAATCTGTTTTCTTTTCTTCTGTCATATTTAAGCCTAAAACTATCTTAATATTATAACAAAAAATCAAACAAAATAAAAGGGCCTATTAAAAATAGCCCTTTTAAAAAGAAAAATTAGAAATAAAAACCAAATCCATAAGTATTTCCAATAAAAATTCCTATTAGCAATTCTATTGCTAAAAAATAAGCAACAGCTCCAGAAACAGCCAAAACAATCACATCATTTTGCTTCATTTTCAAAACTTTTGAAAGATAAATAAAAACAACTACAAAAATCCACAAAACTAAAAATCTTGTTGAGGACAAAAAACCAAAAAAAGAATTATAGCTTACAAATGCAGACAAAGAAGGAAGAACAGTAAGCCAAGTAGCAATCGAGGAATAAGACATAACTCTAAAAAGAGCCTTCATATCAAGTTTTGTTTTAAAAGCTTTTTCTGCAACAAAAACAATCAAGAAAAGTGCTCCGAAAAAAGCTAATATAGGAATAAATAGTTTTGATAACAAAAAAACGAACGAAAGCCTATAAGAACTAAACAAAGCAAATACGAAATTTACAACGATTGGTAGTAGAAAGATTAAAGCTCCATAAATTTCTGATTTTTTTGCTTCCGACACAGCTTTAACATCAGCCTCTTTTAAAGCCAATATTGAAATTGCTTTTTTCACCTCCTCTACAATTCCATCTTTTGTAACTTCTTTCGAAAGTTCTTTAAACATTTCTTTTTTCATAGTTTTTTTTAAAAATTTACAAAGAAATTATACTTATTTTTTTCAAATTTTAAACACAAAAAAAGGAGCAAGCATCAAAACTTACTCCTTTTTATTAAATTTTTTATAAAATTCCTTCTGCCGTAAACAAAACTGCAAAAATCAAAGAAACTATTGTCATAAGCTTAATCAAAATATTGATACTTGGTCCAGATGTATCCTTAAATGGATCCCCAACGGTATCTCCCACAACTGTTGCTTTATGAGTTTCAGACCCCTTACCTCCAAACATTCCTGTTTCTACATATTTTTTTGCATTATCCCAAGCTCCACCTGAATTTGCCATTGAAACTGCCATCATCACACCAGAAACAAGCGCACCTGCAAGAAGACCTCCAAGAGCAACACTTCCAAGCAAAAATCCTACAGACAAAGGAACAAGAACTGCCATAAGCCCCGGAACCATCATTTCCCTAATAGCCGCCTTAGTTGAAATATCAACACAAGTTTTAGTATCACCCTTTGCCTTTCCTTCCATAAGTCCTTTAATTTCCCTAAACTGTCTTCTTACCTCTTCAATCATATCAAAAGCAGCTCTTCCCACAGCCGACATTGTTAATGCTGAAAACAAATAAGGAAGCATGCCTCCAATGAAAAGACCGATAATAACTCGTGGCGACATAATATCAATAACAGTTAATCCAGCAACTTGAGTATAAGCCGTAAATAAAGCAAGAGCAGTTAATGCTGCCGATCCAATAGCAAATCCTTTTCCAATAGCCGCAGTTGTGTTTCCTGCAGTATCAAGTGCATCTGTTCTTTTCCTTACTTCTTCCCCCAAACCTGCCATTTCTGCAATTCCACCTGCATTATCTGCAACAGGACCATAGGCATCAACAGCAAGAGAATATCCAAGCGTTGAAAGCATTCCTACCGCAGATATAGCAATTCCATAAATTCCTCCAAAATAATAAGAGATAAAGATACCTGTACAAATTACCAAAATTGGAAGCGCAGTTGATTTATATCCCAAAGAAAGACCTTGAATTAAATTAGTGGCCGCCCCTGTTTGAGAAAGATCTGCAAGTTTTTTAACAGGACTATATGATCCGGAAGTATAATATTCTGTTAATAGACCTATCAACACTCCAACAACAAGTCCAGTACAAATAGAAATGAAAATTCCAAGATAATTTTCTCCAAGAAAATATTTACTTAGAAAAAAAGTTGAAATAATAACAAGTATAGAAGAGAGCCAAAGTCCACTCATAAGAGCCCTTTGAATATTTCCACTTTTTCCAACTTTTACAAAAAATGACGAAAGAATTGAAGCAAGAATTCCAGCACCTGCAACAGTTAACGGTAGAAAGACACCATTAAATTCAAAAACTGCAAATCCTAAAAGCATTGATGCAATAATTGAACCTACATAACTTTCAAAAAGATCTGCACCCATTCCTGCCACATCTCCTACGTTATCACCGACATTGTCTGCAATAACAGCAGGATTTCTAGGATCATCTTCAGGAATACCTGCCTCAACTTTACCTACCAAATCAGCTCCAACATCAGCAGCCTTTGTAAAAACACCACCACCAACTCTTGCAAAAAGTGCTATCAATGAAGCACCAAGGCCAAAAGATGTCATGATATTTAAAGCAATATCAGCTTGATAATTTAAAATATTTACAAAAGCAAAATATAAAAGAGAAATTCCAAAAAGACCGAGTCCAACTACTGAAAGACTCATTACAGAACCAGATCTAAAAGCAAGCTCTAAAGCTTTTCCAAGACTTGTTTTAGCAGCATTTGCAGTTCTTACATTTGATCTTGTTGCAATTTGCATTCCAAAAAAACCAGCCAGAACACTTGATAATGCTCCATAAACAAATGAAACAGACGAAGCTAGACCCTCATTTATACCAACTGTTTCTTTATTATCTAAAAAAACAAACAACGCAATAGCAAGAACAAATACAAAAACAGCAATTACTTTATACTCTCTAAAAAGAAACGCCATTGCTCCTTCACGGATCTGATCAGAAATTTCTTTCATTTTTTCAGTTCCAACCGGTTTTTTTTGGATTAAATGTGCAAAAACACCTGCCATAACAAGCGCAAGCACACTCACTCCCATCATCAGAATTGGGTAATTCATACGATTTTTTTAATTAAATAATAAATTTTGATGAAAGAATTTTACTCAAAAAACACAAAAAAGAAAAATAATTTTTTATTTACTCGAGATCAACACTTGCCAAAAACACTATTTCCTCATAAAAAGAAACAATTTTATTATACAAAGAATAATTTTTTTGTTCAGAAACAAGAACAGATTTATTTATGCCATCATCAAGTTTCAAATGAAGAACTATTCCTTCACCCAAATCCCCTTCATCTAAAGAAAGTAATTCACTAGAAATATCTAAAAATTTATTAAAATTTTCTTCACCTATTTCTGCAACTGTTAAAACATTATTAAAATTCAATTCAAAGTCTACTGTTTGTTTTAAATAATTTGGAACTAAAACAATATTATTTGACATTACATCAAACTCAACTCTTATAAGAGAAATAGGTTCTTGCTTTAAAGAACACGAAAAAAGAAACAAAACTAAAAGAACTAAAATTATTTTTTTCATAAAATATTTATTAAATTGTTATAAATATAGCTCAAAAATGAAAAACAAAAAAGAGCCCTTTTTTAAAAGGACCCTTTTTTAAAAAGTTTACTTTTCTTCTTTATTTTCTTCTGCTACTGGAGTAGCTCCTTCAACACTTTCTTCAACTGGTTTTTCTTCTTCAACTCTAGGTGGCACAACAGAACATACTGATTCATCTTCTTCATGCATCAATGTAATTCCTTTTGGCACAACCAAGTCCTTAATTGTTATTTGACTATTAAAGTCTTCAAGCGCAGAAATATCTACTTCAATAAATGGCACCAAATCTTTAGGCAAACATTTAACCTCAACTTCATCAAAATTATTAATAAAAGTTCCAGAGAAATCTTTTACAGCAATTGATGTTCCAACAAACTCCAAAGGAATTGTTGTTTCAACTTCTTCATCCATTTTTACAGCTTTGAAATCTACATGTAAAAAATCATCGGTTAATGGATGTACCGCTACCTCATGAACCAATACAGGATATTTTTTTCCTTCAAACTCAATACTAATAACAGTATTAAATCCAGCTTTTTTAAAAAGTTTTCTAAAATCGGTGGCTTCAACCTGTAGTGACAGATTTTCAACTCCATTTCCATAATATTCAATTGGAATTTTCTTTTCCAAAAGCAATTTTTTTGCTTTTAATGATTTGTCTCTTTTTACTGCAGAAAGTTTTAGTGTTTCCATAACTTGATAATTATATTCTTTAATTTGCGTCGCTAAGTCTAAGAGAAAAATGAAAATCTTGCAACATTATTTTATTAACGATAAAATCCATATATATTTTTTTAATTTTAATCAAATGTTTGAAAAGGCAAAAGATTTATACAAACTTCAAAAACAAGCCAAAGAAATCAAGAAAAAATTAAAAGCAACACACATTGAAGCTGAAGAAAATGGAGTGATTGTTGTCGTAAATGGAGAACAAGAAGTACAGTCTGTACAAATAAATGATGAGGCACTAGAAAACAAAAAAAAGCTTGAAAACTCACTTGAAAAAGCATTCAACAAAGCTATTAAAAAATCTCAACAAATTGGCGCAGATCTTATGAAAGATGTAATGGGACCAATGGGGTTTCCATCAATGTAAAAATTTAATTTAAAAGAATTTTAAACACTATTTTTTACTAACCTTAATTTTAAATGAGAAATCGATATATTAGAAAGAACAAAAACCATAAGGCAAAAATACTAATACTCATAATCTTACTAAGCTCGTTTTTTTCATTTAAATACTACATTTCAACACTCGAAAAAGCTGTTGACGAAAAAGACAACAGCGAAATCACATTCGACATAAAAATTGGAGAAACAACAAAAAATGTTTCAACAAGACTAAAAGAAGAAAATTTAATAAAAAACTCATTTTACTTCGATTACATAAGCAAAAAAGAAGACCTTTCAGGAAAAATCCAAGCAGGAAGATTTACATTAACAAAATCTCAAGACTTAAGATCCATTTTAAAAACACTTAGCTCCCCTCCAAAACTTAAAATACTTACAATTCAAGAAGGTCTTAGAAATAGAGATATTGATAAAAGACTAAAAGACTTAGGCCTAATAGAAGAAGGAGACTTTATAAAAGCGATAAATTCGTTCTCAGGATACCACTATTACCCTTTTTTAAAAGAAGGACAATCTTTAGAAGGCTACATTTTCCCTGACACATATCATTTCGACCTCAGCAATTTTAAAATTGACCAAGTAATATATAGAGCAGTTGATAATTTTGAAAAAAAACTAAATCAAGTTGTAAATGAATCTTCACCACAAACAATCTTTGAAGCAATAACTAAATCGAAAAGATCTTTAGACGAAATAATAATAATGGCTTCAATAATTGAAAAAGAAGTTTTTGGCAAGGAAGACAGAAGACTTGTTTCTGGAATTTTATGGAAACGACTAGACAACAACTGGACAATAGGAGCAGACGCAACCCTTTTATACACAAAAACCGACAACATAATTACAAAAGCAGACCTCGAAAAAGACGATCCCTACAACTCGAGAAAACTTCGAGGACTTCCTCCAACACCAATTGCAAACCCAAGCCTTGACAGCATAATTGCCTCTGTTTTTCCAAAAGAAAGCGAATATTGGTTTTATCTAAACACAAAAAAAACAGGAGAAACAATTTTTTCCAAAACAAATGATGAACACAACGCAAACAGAGCAAAACACTTGTAAAAAATGGCTTTTAAGCCTTTGGCACAAACACAAAGACCTTTCCCTAAAACTAAAGCCTTTGACACAAACACAAAGACCTTTGTTCCAAAAGCACTCAAAAAACCTCTTTTAAAGCAACCAATCAGGCATTTTATTGTCGTCCAAATTTTCAGGAGGGCTTTGTTCCTGAATGGGTTCTTCCACAATTTCTTCAACAGCCTCAACAGTTTCTTCATTTACTTGCGGTGTCACAACTGGAGGTGTAGAAACAGAGGCCACTGGTTTGTAAAGAACCTTCACAACTAGCGTTTCTGATTTTCTTCCACTTGAGTCCTTATAATAAACATTGTAAATATTTTCCCCCTCTTTCATTAGATTGTATTTTGCATTTGCGTAATAAGTCCAAGTACTATCATTTGCTTTAAATTGTTGAAGTTTATAATCATTAACATAAACTTCAGAAGCATTGCTAACATTACCAATCAATGTGGCTAAATGATTTGTCACAACATAAAAGCCGTTTTCATCTGTATTAGTTCCACCTGCTACTGTTTTTATAGATGGTGCAGTCAAAACAACATTATTTTGACTTAAATTTGTACTCTCTTGATTGTTTGAAACAACAGAAGAGCCATCCTCTTCGACTTTTTCAAAATCATCACCCCCTTCCGCTGAAACACCATCATCTTCTAAAATCAAATCAAGAGGCTCAATCAAGCCTTTATCGGCATTTATGTTAAATCTAAACCATTCACTATTTCTAAATGAATCACTCAATATTTCAATAATTGTAGGCATTTCAAAATTCCAATACTTTGAAAGAATCTCTTTTGAAAAAACAGCCTCCTGACCAACAGCAACAACAACAGTTTCTACAACCCTATTCTTTGCCTCATTTAAAACATCCACATTTATCGAAGCGCCTGAAGTAACTCTTACAATTTCGTCGATTTTATTCTCTAAAGCCAAAACACTTAAATCAGAAGATTTTACTACTACGTTCCCCATAGAAACTTGCATATCAGTTTTTCCCATTGGTCTTATCATCTTATTGATCCACACATCACCATGAACAAGCATTAATTTAATTCTATAGGGATCTTTTTCAAAAAACATTTCCTCTACAACCATATCAACTCCTCCATTTGCTCTCAATATTGTTCCTTCTGGAAACTCTAAAATCATCAAAGCATCTTCTGAACTCACAATTTCATCACCCTCCATCAAAAATGAACCTGATGGAACATCAATAAAATGATCTGTTCCCCAAGCTTTTAACTCTGCAGTACCAGAAAGAAGTTCAAATTTTACTCCTTTTTTGGGTTCCCCATCAACCAAAGAACCATAAAGTTTATACCCCAAAACTGAAATAAGACCGATACAAATCAAAATTATAAACGGAGTAAACAAAGAAAAAGACTTTCCTGAATTATGTCTAAGAGCTCTTTTGGCTCGAATCGAAGAATTATATCTCATAAAAATGCTTAAAATACTTAAAAAAATATTACAAGTTTTTTTAAAAAAAGAAAAGAATTTTTTGTATTTTCAAAGCCCTAAAAAAACTACTTACAAAGAAAAAAACTAAAGCCCCATATCCCTTTTAATAGCATTAAGCTCTTTCAAAATTTTCTCATCTTTTTGAAGCAAAGCATTAACCTTGTTGCATGAATGCATTACTGTTGTGTGATTCCTTCCTCCAAAACCCGTTCCAATTTTTTCATAAGAATGCCCTAGCTCATTTTTTATTAAATACATGGATATTTGTCGAGCTTTCATCACCTCTTTTTTCCTATTACTTCCTTTAAGTTCAGAAGCATTTATCCCAAAATAATCTGCAACAAAAGAAACAACATCATCTATAGTTCTTGCAGAATCTTTTTGTTTTTTTTCTATATCAAAACCAATAATATCCTGAGCCTTATTAAACCTTTTAATAATTTCTGCAACAGACCGTATTGTTGGAACTCTATTTCCTAGCTGACTCTCAGCAATCGCGGCCCTAAGAACACCCTCCAAACCACGAACAGATCCCTCAATATTTGTGGCAATGAAATTTAACACCTCCGGATCAATTAAAGCCTCGAACTCCCTGCATTTTTGTTTTAAAATAGCCACTCTTGTTTCATAATCGGGCATCAAAAGTTCTACAACCATCCCCATACCAAATCGAGACTTAAGCCTATCATCAAGACCATCAAGCTCTGAAGGTGGACGATCACTTGTTATAACTATTTGTTTATTTTGATCATACAAAAAATTAAAAGTATGAAACAATTCTTGTTGTGAAGAATCTTTTTTTGCAAAAAACTGCACATCATCAATCATAAAAACATCTATATTCCTATATTGATCTTTAAACTTTTGCATATGTCTTTTCCCAATAGCTTCAACTACATCTGTAACAAACCTTTCAGCAGTTAAATATTTAACGACCAAATCTGGATAAGCTTTTACGATTTCATTTCCTATAGCTTGAGTAAGATGAGTTTTCCCAAGACCAGTTGAGCCATAAATATAAAGAGGATTATAAATTCCCCCTGGCATATTCGAAACTGCCATTGCGGCCGCATGAGGAAGTCTATTATCTTTTCCAACAATAAAATTATTTAATCTATACTTAGAATTAAGCATCTGACTTACTACCTTTACAGAATTCCCTTTTCTAACAACTACTTCATTTGTTTGTCTATTTCGTCTTACTTTTTTTTCATCTTCAAAAACAAAACTTTTTTTAATATCTACACCCCCGCCATCATTTTTATCCATAAGTCTTGCACAAATTTCAAATTCAACTTTTTCGACACTTTCATCTATTTCTTTTGCTTTCTCCAAAATCAAATCAGAATATTTCCCCGAAACCCAATTTTTAGAAAAAGAATTTGGCACACCCACCTTAAGCATTCCATCTTCCAAATTTAAAACAGTCGTACCAGAAAACCAAGTTACAAAATTAGCTTTTTTAACTTCTGGCTGAATCTTTTTTAAAACCTCGATCCAAAAATCTTTTCTAATCATAGGAAAATAAAAATCTTTTTAATATAAACCGAAGGCATATTAAAAACATTCAAGTATTGAAACAAGACTTTTTAATTTGTAAAAACATAAACTCACCCAAACACAAAATAGGCGCAAACACAGAGTACACAAGCACTATATCTAGTATGCTTAATGAAATTTCAAATAAAACATCCCCCGATTAAATAATATTTCCACACATTATTGACAAAACATTCAAGTACTTTTGTTTAAACATTTCAACCAAGCACTTCTGCAAACAGCCCTGACTCTGTCGAAAATAAAAACAACAACAACTCAAATCACAACAAGCCAGTGTTTAAGCACCATAAAGAAAAAGAATATTATACAACAACTACAGCCAAAAACATCGAGTTCAAATTTTTTATTCAAAGAGTATAATTTTTCTATTCAAAGAAAAAAATATATTAAACAAAGAAATTTATTTAAAAAGTCGAACAATATCGCTATAAGTGACAGCCACAATTAAAGACAAAACCAACAAATATCCAGCAAGATGAATATAAGCTTCAGCTTTTTGATTTACTTTTTTACCTCGAATAAGCTCTATTATAATAAAAAGGAGTCTTCCCCCATCTAGCGCAGGAATTGGCAAAATATTTATCACAGCCAAACTCAAAGAAAGAAGCGCAACAAATCTCATAATTGCAATAAATCCATCTTGCACAAATATATGAGTCATTTGTGCAATTCCTACAGGTCCTGCAACACCATCTGGCACAGTTCCATTAGAAACAAAATTTCTAACAAACGAAACAAACATTTTTGCAGTTAGCTTTGATAAATCATAAGATTCATTAAAAGCCTTTATTGGAGCTATGTAAAAAGGATATTTCGTGTTTTCGATTGAAATAATTGAACTTAAACCTGTTGAAACATACAAACTAATTCCTGATAGGTTCTCAAAACTATACATTTCCCCAAGCAAAACACCAATTTTTCCATTTTCAGGAGAAAGCAAAATATTTTCCTTTTTTTCATTCCGTTTTATCTCAAGTTCAAGTAAATCATCGGATTTTTCAATCAATTCTATAAGCTCAAAAGTAGACCCTACAAGAACACCGTTCGCACTAAGCACAGCATCTCCACTCAACAAGCCCGCCCTTTCTGCTGGAGAATTCGTCAACACCAAAGAGGCAACAACTTGCTTTCCTTCTCTACTATTTATATTTAAATTAAATTTTTCGAAATTTCTAAGGATTGTAAGCTCAAAACTCGATTTAGACGAAATTTTAGAAACAAAATCTTCAATACCAAAAACAAAAACACCATCAACCATTAAAATTTCATCTCCTGCCAAAAGGCCAGAATTAAAATAGATACTATCTTCAAAAACATCGCTAATAAAGATTCGTGGATAAGATGTAAACGGATAAAACTCTATCAGATCGCTTATTTTAACATCAGCCTCAATTTTGATATTTTTTTCCTCTCCATTTTTAGTCAAAAAAAGCAAATTAAATTCTTCATCCTTCGACAATGAAGACACAACATTAACATCAACCGCTCTTTCATTCACTTTAAACAATCGATCCCCTTCTTCTACACCATAAACTGAATTATAAACTTTTTTCACAATAACTCCTTCTTCAATTTGAATAATGCCCTCTTGTGTTTTTGGAATAATATCATTAGGCATCAAAAGAGGTTCCATCCCCACAGTAAGACCTATAGTAAGCAAAGTATAAGCAAGCAAAAAGTTCATAACAACTCCCGCAATTATTACTTTAACTCTTGCTCTCATCGGTTGAGCAATAAAACTTCTCTTATTGTTAAGCATTTTTTCATCTTTACTATCTTCTCCAAGCATTCTCACAAAACCTCCAAACGGAATTAAGTTTATAGAATAAATTGTTTCTCCCTTTTTCTTACCCCATATTCTAGGAGGAAGACCAAGCCCAAACTCTTCTACTTTAATTCCAGCTCTTTTAGCCATTATAAAATGTCCAAGCTCATGGATTAAAATTAAAAAAGAAAAAATTAAAATGAAAACAATTGCAGTGATTAAATATGACATATAGTTTTAAATAAAAATAAATTCAATAATGATTTTAGTTTAAAAATCAAAACAAAACAAAAGAAAATTCAACAAATTACAAACGGAAACAGTCGCACAAAACAACTCATGGAACAGGGCAGTAAGAACTTTTCGTGGTTCTGACATGAGAATATCTGGTGTTTGTCTTACAAAAGACATAATTTACCGCCAAGGAAATATTGCTGTTTGTCAATTACTCGGAAAAAACCCAGAAGAACTTTTAAGGTTTAGCGTTGAAAAATACGATCCTGCAAATCCAAGACATATTTGGATTTTGGATCAATTAGGTATTACCGAAAAAGACCTTGATCACTTAAACAACGAAGAATAAGAAAAAATTATTAAACTAAGTTAAACAGTGTTTTTAAAGAAACTATTATTTAACTATACTGTCATAATATCAGTTTCTTTTTTCTTTGCCATTTCATCAATTTCTTTATTCACCATATCAACTGCATCTTGAAGATCCTTTTCTGCAACAAAAAAATCATCTTCAGTAATTTCGCTATTTGCCTTTTGTGTTCTAAAAATTTTTTGAACATCTTGTCTTGAAGTTCTAACGGAAATTTTTGCATCTTCCGACATTTTAGAAACCAGTTTTGTTAATTCCTTTCTTCTTTCTTCTGTTAGTGGCGGAATATTTATCCTTATACAAATTCCATCATTTTTTGGATTTAAACCAGTACCAATACCCACAATAGCTTTCTCTATATGACTTAAAAGACCTTTGTCCCATGGTTGAATTTGAATTGTTCTTGCATCTGGAATAGAAACACTAGAAATCGCTTTTATTGGCTGTGTAGAACCATAAGCTTCTACAGGGATTTCTTCAACCAAAACCGAAGATGCTCTTCCAACCTGAAGTCTAGAAAACTCTGAAGACAAATGTTCTTTAATTTTTTGAAACTCCATTTTAATGTTTGCAATAGCTGGAAACTGAGACATATTTATTAAGTTAAAAATTAATTTTTTATTATTGTGCCAATCTTTTCACCCAATACGGCTTTTTTAATATTACCTTTTTTATTCAAATTAAATACTAACATTGAAACACCCGATTCATCAAGCAAACTCGCACAAGTTAAGTCCATTACCCCTAATTTTTTATTTATAACATCTTTAAAACTTAGGCTTTCAAACTTTTTCGCATCTTTATATTTTAAAGGATCTTTATCATAAACAAAATCAACTTTTGTTGCCTTCAAGAGAACTTCACATTCCATTTCAAGGGCTCTAAGAGCAGAAGCAGAATCTGTTGTAAAAAATGGACTTCCAGTACCTCCTGCGAAAATTAAAATCTCTCCATCTTTAAAATATTTTTTTGCTTTAGAAATGTTATAAGTTTCAACCAAACTTTCACATGGAAAAGCGGACAAAACTCGAGCTTTTAATCCCAATTTTTTCAAAGCAGAACAAAGCACAACACTGTTCATAACCGTTGCCGTCATTCCAAGCATGTCTGAATCTGTTCTTTCTAAAAAATCCACATTCGAAAAATCTCGAAACCTCCAAATATTACCTCCCCCAACAACAATGCCAATTAAAACACCTTTATCATAAATATCTTTAATCTCTGAAGCAAAATCAAGGACTTTAGAAAAATCAATTCCATAACCTTTTTCTCCTTCAAAAACTTCTCCTGAAAGTTTTAACAAAATTTTAGAATATTTTAATTTCATAATTATTTAAAAATTAACCAAGTAAGAAAAACACCAAAAACAATTCCTGTTAAAAGGATTAAAAAAGGAAATTTTTTTTCCTCAACTTTTTCCTCATCCATTTCTGGAGGATTTGCGAGATCAGCAAGAAGATCAGTTGAAATAATCACTTCTTGTCCCATGAAATTCACTAAAGCAGAATCTAAATCATAACGAGAAATAAGAGAAATGAATTTATCAAAACGAACACGAACCAAATTTGTACTTTTTAAATCACTCGAAACATCCGAGGCTGTAGGGCGAAAAAAAGAATTCTCAACTTCATCTTTTTTTTCAATATTATTAACCTTAAAATCAGTATCAGTATTTTCACTGCCCCTTAAATCAACAATCGACTCCTCAAATATTTTTATTTTTTTCATATCTTTTTAGATAAATTTTCTAAAAAATATTATCACATTTCTAAAAACTTTCATAATTTTTTTAAA
>CAYVBX010000026.1:0-13432 GCA_964449945.1 uncultured Candidatus Peribacteria bacterium | reverse complement strand
TTAAATTGCTTTAAAATAGCGTAAAAAGCGATCGTAAACTTTATGTCTCTGAGTCTTGTGAAGTTTTGTGTTTCGTAAAATAGGCAATTTGATCTTAGTAATTAAAAAAAAGTCAAAACAAATAAAAACCTTTTTAATCAACCATTATTTTAAAAAAAAGTCAAATATCACAAAACCTTTTTAATCAGCCATTATTTAAAAAAATAGATCATTAAAAACCAGATTTATCTATTTTTGAACTAAGATTTTTTTCAAAAGTATATGAATCTTCACCATAAATAAGAGTTGCTTCTTGTATGTAGTCAGGTATGCCAACAACATTTAGTACTCCACTTTTTTCAATCACTCCATCAAGGACAACCAGTTCACCTTTATCTTCATAATAAAGAGAAACTTTAATATCATGTGGGAATGGGTGAACATACCAAGCAAAAACACCTTCATTATGGAATACATAAGTAGAAGGTACAATATTTATATCCTCGTTATAATCAACAAATTCAACACTATCACCATTATATACATCATTTGATTCTTCAACATCAGCAAAATTATTAGAAACAAATTGATCAGGGGGTGAAATTTGTGAAAGCAATTCTTCCCTTTCATCTTCAGTACAAGAAGATAAAACAACCATAATTAAAGCGGATATTGCCAAAATAGATTTAGAAATTTCAGGACTTGAAATACTCGAAACACTATCTAAACGACTTTTTCCAAGAAGTCCGTCAGACAATCTCATTTCTCTAGTTTTTAATGTTTCTTTATTCATTTTTTTAGCCTTACTTGCAATATCATAATATAGCCATCACACACAAAATGTCAATCAAATAAACAAAAAAACATAGACTTTTAGCTTTAAATATATAAAATAACTAATCGTTGAATATTAAATAAATAACAAAAGATGACAGACTTAAAAGAAATAAACATTCAAGACACAGACGACAATGAAACCGAGGGGGGGACAAACGAAGCAACAATTAAAGATGCAGATCAAAACCTCTACACAGAAGTCGGCAAAAGAGCATTGGATCTATTAAATAGCCCAACAAATTGTGCTCCAGAAATGCCTATAAACAAAGATGGCCCAACTTTTAATGGTTCTTGCGAATACATTACAACTGATGTGGAAAATAGAGATATTGAAACAATTGTTAAGATAGTAGGAAGACAAATCCACGATGGCTTAAATTTTAGAGTTTTAGATCCAGAAACTGGTTTTCAAATTCTTATTTACACAAAATCACTTGATCAAGTTGAAGTGCCAAAAGGCATTACTTTTATGGACAGAGAAATACATGTTGAGGATCTTCGTTTACACACAAACGGAGCAATCGCTGCTTATGTTGATAATCAGCCACAAAATCCAGAAAATATTTCCATATATGTTGTAAAAGGAGACGGGCATTTAGAGGTAGAATTTCAAGGAGTCACAATTGGGAAAATAAAATCTCCCGGCTTAGAACAATCAGCGCCTATTCACTTGTTGGAAGTAAATAGAGTCAATCACTATATTTCAAAATATGCAAAAATCACACCAGAAGGACAACTAACACTAACAACAGAAGATGGAGAACCAATATTAAATACACAAGAATTTATTGATGAAGCAGAAAACACATTCATCGAAACAAGATCTAATGAAAATTATCAGTCATGTTCTGTGATGAATTTACTCAATAATCCACAAAGCGCAAATAGTACAGAAGTTTTACTTGTAGTAATGGCATTGATATTGATACAAAATAAGTTGAATAAATAGCTGTTAAAAGCGCAAAAATAATGGTATAATTATATGAAATAATTATACAAAAATGTTGAAGCTTTTGAAAAATAAAAAGATAACGACAATACTTTTAATCGTTTTCATAATATTTCTTTATTCGTTTTTCACATTACTTTTTAAAGCCCAATTACAATCATTAAATTCAAAATTAAGCGATAGGCTTTACACAAGAAATGAGGCAAGAGAAGACATCGTTATTATTGGAATTGATGAAAAATCAGTTGATATATTGGGCAGATTTTCAACATGGAAAAGAGGGTATTATTCTTCTTTGTTAGAACAACTTTCCAAAACAGATTCAAAAATAATAATTTTTGATATTTTTTTTAAAAATAGCGATTTAAACGAGGAAGACCTTTCTTTTGCACAGAAAATAAAAGATTCAAAAAACATTTTATTAGTTTCATTATTTTTAAACAATGAAAGTCAAAACAATCCTCATCAAATTTTTTCAGATAATGCAAATACAGGTTTTTCACTAGCCACACCTGACGAAGATGGCATACATAGGAGAACTTCACTAACAAAAAAAGGCAAGGATGGACAAATATATAATAGTTTAGCGTATGAAGCGTATCTTCAAATTGGAGGACAAAATAAAAACATTCCAACTAATAGCGAAGGAGAAATCTTAATCAACTACTTTGCAGAGCCGTTTGGCTATAAAACAATATCATTTGTTGATGTTTTAAGAGGAGAAGTGCCAAAAGAAGAATTTGAAGGTAAGATAGTATTTGTCGGTCTAACAAGCTTTTTTGAAGTACAGGATTATGCTTTGACACCAAAAAGTAATAAGCATTATATGTCGGGAGTTGAAGTGCATGCAAATATTTTACAAACACTCCTAGATGAAAAATTTTTATTTGAACAAAGTTCAAAATCTTTAGCATTTTTAGTATTTTTAATAATTTCTGCATCAGTATTATTGATAAATTTTACAAAACTAAGATATTCGGCCGTATTTGCAGTTCTTTCTATTCCGTTATTTTTATTATTACTAAAACTATTTTACCAAAATGGATTATTACTAAAAACTATAGAACCACTCCTCGCCCTCACCCTCACCTACATTTTCTCCTTCGGCTACCGATATTTCATCTCAGACAAGCAAGGCAGGGAGCTAAAATCGGCATTTTCGAAATATGTGAGTGAAGAACTTGTTGAGAAAATAAGTAAAAATCCAGAAATTGTGAAGCTTGGTGGGGAAAAAAGAATTGTTACGGTGTTTTTTATGGACATTAAAAATTCCACAACAATAAGCGAACAAACCGAAATTTCAAAATGGGTAAAACAATTAAATGAATATTTTACAGTAATGGAAAGCATAATTAAGTCAAGAGGCGGGACTCTTGATAAATTCGAAGGGGATGCGATTATGGGATTTTTTGGAGCACCTTTTGAACAAAAAGATCAAGTTCTTAGGGCTTTTTTAAGTGCTCTCGACATGAAAGACGCATTAAAAAAATTACATGAAAAATGGGCAAAAGAAGGCCTTCCATTGATTGAATTTAGAATGGGAATAAATACTGGCGAAGCAATTGTAGGAAATATCGGATCAGTAAATCGTTTCGATTACACAGTAATGGGGGATACTGTTAATACTGCATCAAGACTGGAAGGAAGCGTAAATAAGTTTTTTAGTACTTCAATTGTTTCAGCAAATTTTGAAATTTTAAATTCAAGTGAAGAAATTCAAAAATTTTTCAACATAAGAAAACTTGGCTCGTTGATCTTGAAGGGAAAAACAGAGGCCACAAAAGTTTATGAAATAATTAGTAAAAAATTATCGCAAAATGATGAAATTCAAATAATAAACACATATTTAGAAGGACTAAATTTCTTTAAAAACAAAAACGTAATTGAAGCAAAAAACAAATTTTCGTTAATAAGCCAATTCGATTTGCCTGCGATGAAAATGATTGATTTGATTGAAAAGATTGAGAATGGAGATAAAACGCTAGTTGATGAAGATATGAATATCAAACTTTCTGAAAAATAATTCTTTTTAAACTTAAAACACAAAAAAGAGGCCAAGAATTTTAAATATTCAAGGCCCCTATAAAATTATCTTTTAATTATCTCGACAAAATCTTCTTTAGAAATTGTTTGAATATTTGGATCATGCCACGATCTTACGCTAACTGGTTCTGCATAAAATGTTCCAGTATTTACTACTCTCGCAAAATAGTGGGTTTTAAATTCTCTTTTATTTTCTTCAAAATTATGTGGGTTAAATCCCAAACTAAATTTAACGACTTGTCCATCAATATTAAACGGATAAATAATTTTTGAATCAAATCCATAAGGCAAATAAGGAATACCAAACAAACTTTGAGTGATTGGATAAAGTCCAGAAGGGACAATATCTCTTACTTCAAAACCATTGAATATAAAATCCTTATTTAATTTTAAATAAATTTCAATTTTTACTAAATCACCTTCTTTAAAGGTATTTGTTTCTTTATTATCAACATAATATTTCCTAGTTATTTGAATATCTTCATCTTTTAAGAATGTTTTTGAATCAATTTCTTTTTCAAAAAAACTAATTAAAGAAATATTTCCATTAACTGATTTAATTTCAATCTTATCATTTGGCGCAAGATATAAAGAATGATTGAAGTTTCCATTTTTAAACTCAAAGACCTGAGAAACACCATTAAAAGCTATTTCTACTTTTCCCTCAGTTTTTGTATTATTTTCAATTCCAAAATTTACAAGACCAAGTCTAAAGATGTTTAGTATTTCATCTTCAATACCTTTTACTTCAACATTTCTCCAAATATTTTTATATTCATCATCACCTACATAAGCTGAAAAAATTGCAAACAATGCTTTATCATAATCATTAATTTTTGAATTATTTTTAATTTTATTATAAAGAGATAAAGCTGAATTTTTATCACCAAGTTTTGCCAAAGAAAGACCTAAAAGTGTTTGTTCTCTAAACTTTAAATCTTTTTCATTAGAAAGATCTTTTAATGTTTTTAAAACTGGTTCATTCAAGCCAGAAAGCCCTGTTAACGCCAAAATGTATTCTTCAAAATTTGCATCCTTATCATCAAGAAAACTATAAAAATATTCGCTTAATAAATAGGAAGAAAAATAGTTATCTGTTTTATTTCCCATAATAGCCATCATTGCTGAAAGTTCTAAATCAGAAGAAGAATAAGGTAATAAACTAAGACCTCCATCATTATCATCTTGATAAATAAACAAATCTATTTCCTCATTAAAATAAAAATTTTCACCAAAATATTTTTCTAAAATATCTGAAGCCATTTTTTTCAAAACAATTTGATCTATTCTTGCTCCATCACTTCCATAAAGAGTAATTAGTTCTTTGTATAAAGTATCATTAAAGTCATCTATAAGCCTTATTTCAGTAATGCCATCATTTGATCGAAAAATTTCTGTACTACTAGAAAGATCAGTGTGAATTTCGGAGATATACCTTTTTAAACGAGAAGAAACTACTTCAAAATTATATTTAACAGCATCAGAATGATTATTGTTTGAAGATTTAATTATTAAATCATAAACACCTTTTTCTTTAAATTCTGGAATTTTAAAATAACTAGAAGAAAAAGATTTTCCATCAAAAGTTTCTTTATTTAAAAAACCTTCTTTTGTAGAACTAATTTCATATTTTATGTCTTCATTTTTTTCTAAAGCAGAACCAAAAGTACGAACAATTATTTCGGCTTTATCTTTTATTGAATACTGTTTGTTTAAAACTGCATCCACAAAGAGTGGTTTTGAAACAATTATTTCAGAACTTCCAATTCCCGCACTTAGGTTTTTCAAATTTACAGCACTAGTACTTACTCTAAAAGAGCTTATGTTGTCAGGAAGTTTGAACGATACTTTTGCGTTTCCAGAAGAATCAGTTTTTATTAGTTTAAATAAAGCACTATCTCTAAAATCTGTTCTAATTCCGCCTCCTTTATCATTGTGAACATAAATTCCGTTGGCAAAATAAGTATGAAATCCCTCAACCTCAAAGTTGTAAACCCATGAATTTTTAACAACAGTTTGAATAGATTGAACTGTAATTAATCGACCATTTATATCTGTAAGATCATCGCCAATCAAAAGATTTTTTGCCTCTTTAAATTCTCCATTTGAGTACACAATGTGTTCTCCTGTAATTTCAAGGAAATCATTAATAATCAAATATGTTCCAACATACTCTTTCATGGTATTTACCACTTTAGCTCCAACAAGTTTTTTTGAATAAGGGCTTTCTCTAGTCAAAATAATATCTCCAACATTTATTTCAGAAATTCTTTTATCGCTTAAGTCAGCCATTTTGATTAAAGTGTCTTCTGTAAAACAACCTCCAAGTCCAGCTTCAGATTTTAGCAATTGGTCCTCCATTTCAAGATGGCTTGCACTCAAATCTAGTGATCCAACAGTCACATTATTATAAATATCCGTTAAAGGATTTGAGTTGTTATCATAGGCAATTTTGTAATACGCTTCATCAATAATATTTACATTTAATACTGCAAAACTACCCTTGTTGTTATGATCTAAAACTTTAAAGCTCAAATTTACTTCTTCTCCAGGTAAATAACTTTCTTTATCAGCTTTCGTTTCAACTTTTAAGGTCTTATTTGTTGTGTTGTAATTTACCATTTGAGGATAAATTTGATGTATTTTTTTCCCATCAAACCAAAATGCAGAGATATAAAAACTAGGTAAATGTTTTTCAGAAAAAACTGTAGAATATGTTGAATTATCAGAAAAAGAATAATTCATTAGTCCGTTTAAAGATTCTAAGAAAATAAATTTACCAGTACTTTGCTCTATGGAAGAATTATTATTAAAAACTTCAACTTCAATTTTCTCATTCAAATCAAAAGAAACATTTTCAACTAAGTCGCCTTGTTTTAAAAATTTTAAATGCAAATAGCTGTAATCTTCATAAGGATTAAAGTTTCCATAAAGTGTGTTTGAAGACTTAGTAATTGCTCCATTTTTATCAAAACTAGTTAATTCAATTTCATAAAAACCATCTTTTTCAATTTTAAATTCATAACTTGCATTACCAGAGTTGTCCGTTGTCATTGAAAAATTATCAAAAGGAATTTCTTTTCGGTTTAATTCATATTCATCAACGACAACTTTATTTATAAAATCATATCTTTCACCTTTTTTTACTTTTTCAAAAACAACTTTTGTAATTTTTCCTGATATTTTTTGACCAGAAACACCTGCTCCGATAAAAGAATAATAATCATAAATATCTTCACTTTTTTCAGCATTATTTATATCAACATTTGAAGCTTTAGTTTCAATTTTGGCTATTCCATCTTTGTGTGAAGTTTTTGTTTCCAAATAAACATTGGCAACAAAAATTGTGCTTGTTTCGTTTTCAGAAATATTAGTAGCTTCAGCTTTTGGTGAATAAACTTCGATGAAGTTAGAAGATTTTATGTGAAAATAATTATCAAAATTATCATTTGAAAGAGTAGCAAGTTGTTCGATTGTTGCATTTCCATTTTCATCAAGAAATAGTTTTTTCTTTGTACTTTCATCAAAGTTAAATTTATATTCAAGCTCTGAATATGAAAGGGGAGTTCCGTCAAAATAACTTGCATTTATAAAATATTTAATTTTTTCTCCTACAAAATAATTTCTTTTTTCTGCCTCAATAGTAATTTGATAAGCAGGTTTTACATAGTTTTTGACTTCAAAGTTTTTTCTTAAAACAAAATCATCTCCATCATAAAACTCTAAGTAATAATAACCAACAGGAGAGTTTTTTAATAAGTATTCTCCTTGAAAAAAACCATCACTTGTCGAAAGTTCAAAGCTGTCAAACAAACTAAAATAATTATAAAAGACTTTTACATTTAATTTATCAACAGACTTATTGTTTTTTTGATTTATAAACCCCCAAATATTTACTTTATCATTTGCAAGGTAAAGTGATTTATCAGTATTTGCCGAAACATTATATTCAAAACTTTTATTTTCAGCTGAGCTTGGATTTACACCCAAGTAGATTTTATTGTCCAAATCATCAGATATTTCATAGTAAAAATAATCTTCATTATTCAGAGTTTTATAATTTTCTGGAGTCTTAAATTTATAAAAACCAGAGGCATCAGTAAAAGCTTCTTTAGAATTTTCTAAAAACTTGATTTTTGCTTTTTCTGAGCCAGTTTTTGTTATTAAATTATTTACCCAAATAAACGAATCACTAAGTGATAAGTAAGCCATTGCACTAAGTTCACTTGATTGAATGAGAACTTGGTTTTTTTCATCATCTAAAACTTCCATCAAATAAAATCCTTTTTCAAGAGGGAAGTCAGGAACAAACAAATAATTTTGGTAATTATTTTTGTAAATTTTAGCAGTTAAAGTCGCAATGTTTTTTAAGTTTTTTGTATCATGTCTAAATACATTTCTATAATAATAAGACCAGTTTGGTATTTCTTTAATGTCTTTAAACGCTTTCAAAAAGTCTTTTTCGTTTTCAAATTTATAAAAATTTACTTCAATATCTCTATCATCTTTTAAATGACCTAAATAAACGGGAAAAACAGGATCTGTGTTTGGCAAAATTTCAATTGTATTTTCAACAAATTTAACATATTCAGAGTAATAATCACTTTCTTCACCACTTGTTTCAAAGCTAAAAACTTTATCTTCATTAAGTTTTAAATCACTATTTATAATTTTTATTCCAGACTTAATTTTAACCGTATAAATAGTATTTTCTTTCAATTTATCACTAGGTATAAAAACAAGTGATCTAGCGTGTTTTTCAAATCTTCCTTCAGTTTTAGGGCTTATTTCAAAAAAATTCTTAATATTTTCAAAATCAAAGTTTTCATTATTAAATTTAATTTCAATACCAGTATTTAATGGAACATAAGATGCAAAATTATCTGGAATCGTTGAAAAGATTTTAAAGTCATTTTTAACTTGATATGAAAAGCTAAAGTTTTCTATTGCAGAAGAAATTCGGAAATTTACAATTGTATTTGAATTGAGGGGTTCTTTTGCTTTAATTAAAAACTCATTATCTTCAATTTTTTCAATTTCAATTTCTTGATCAAAATTTTTCTTTAAGTTTTCTTTTAAAAAATTCACACTAATTTCTTCAGAACTTTTTAATAAAAATTCGCTATCTGGAGAAATGCCCGCGCTGTCTTCATTTAGAGCTTGCATTTCAAAATTTGCAAAAACAGTATTTGGATTACTAATTGAAGGGATTTTTAGAAATGAAAAATTTTGATTTAAAATTATTGCAAATATAAGTAATAGAGCTGTTGCAAAGCCAAGTGAAATTTTAAATGGAGTGAAAAAGGAAAAAATCCTTCGAGTTTTTTTTAACATAATTATGTTTTTTAAATATGCCCATAAATATTTTTTTGATTTTTCGACTGGAGCATTGTCGATTTTAAAATTTTTTTTCATATTAAATTATTTTTAGGAATTAAAATTTTTCTTAAGTTTTCTATCGCTCTGTGCATCGAAGATTTTACTGAGCTTAAGCTTAGCTTTAATGTTTCAGAAATCTCTTTCTGAGACATATTTGAAAAGTAATATAATGAAATAATCTCTTTATATTTGGGATTTAAACTTTCAATAGCATCAGAAAGACTAGAAAGTTTTTCATCTCCAAAAAGCAATATATCGAGCTCTTTCAATTCTTCTTTTGCATCTATAAAAAACCCAGAAAGACCCTCTGGTACATTTTCTAATGCTGAAACCTGTTTTTCTCTTCTATAGTTTTTTAATGAATTTATTGCAATTCTAAAAAGCCAAACTTTTATCGAATGTCCTTGCCATTTAAAATTATGGAAAGAAGCAAATGCTTTTTCAAAAGTGTCTGCACATAAATCAAATGCAGTTTCGGAAGACATTGTTCGTTTTAACAAATATTTAAAAATCATTTCAAAATAATGATTATAAATTATTGAAAAGACTTCTTTGTTGTCTTTAAATTCAGAAATTATTTCTATTTGCTCTTCTTCTTTTAAATCTATTTTTTCGTTTTTTGCAAATCTTAAAAAATTTTTATAAAGGGAAAAACTTAAATATTTGAGACAATTATTTAAAAACATAGTTTTTTTTTACTTACACATACAATAACACCAAATTTTTGAAAGGTTGCTATGAAATTTGAAAATAATATATTTGACATATTTATCGCTCTTGTTGTAAAAGATAGTAGCCCTCTCACAAAAAACTAGGAGGTAATTGTGAGAAACTTGTCAACAAAGAGAAACAAGGCTTTCAATCGTCTTTTCACTGCCTATCTGGAGGCAAGCCATTCGGAGGACCAGATAGATTTGTGGAGATGCATGGAGAAAGTAATATGGGAAGAAGATTTCTTCGATGTCGCAAACACTGTCCTTTTGGGGTTGATTTCAACCGCAGAAGATCAGATGAGAGACAAAGAAAAATTCTTAAAAAATAATATAGAGCTACGAGACAAATTTGGAAAATGCATTTTTCAAATGAGAAATGCAAGTTTTGAAAAGATCTCGCAAGCCATAGCCTCACTACAAGTACTTCTAAAAATGGAAGAAAACTAGTGATGGCAAGTAGGGGGGGATATCGTTCCCCCCACATTTTTTTATTTCACTACAAATCCAACGATTTTACCAGCAACAAAGATTTCCTTAATTACTTCACCTTGGTTTAAGTATTTTGAAACTTTTATATCAGATCTTGCTTTTTCAAGTACGCTTTCTTTGCTTTCATCTAAGGATATTTCAATTTCAGCTCGAACTTTACCATTTACTTGAACGCCAATTTTTACAGTAGATTCAACAACTAATTTTTTGTCGAACTTTGGCCAAACACTTTCAAATACACTCGTGTTTTCACCAATCAACTCGTAGCATTCTTCAGCAAGATGAGGCGCAATTGGGGCAATAAGTTGAATTAGATATTTTTTTGAGGATTTATCAATGCCGTTCTTTAAAGCAAAATTAATAAATTCCATAATTGATGAAATTGCAGTATTAAAATTCATTTTTTCAATATTTTCCCCAGCTTTTTTTATTAGCTTATGAATTCCTCTTTGCATCTCATTTCGGTCCAAAATTTCTTTATCTTCGTTAATCACTTTATAAAATTTTTCAACAAACCTACTTAAACCAACAATTCCATGATCATTCCAATCTCCTCCATCGCTAAAAGGTCCCATAAACATCAAATACATTCTAAGCACATCACTACCATATTTTTCGACAAATTCATCAGGACTAACCGTATTTCCTTTAGATTTACTCATTTTTGCACCGTCTTTTGTAATCATTCCTTGGTGTACAAGTTTTTTGAACGGTTCTTTAAAATCAATAAAACCTAAATCATACAAAACATGAGTCACAAAGCGAGAATAAATCAAATGCATACAAGCGTGTTCTGGTCCTCCAATATATAAATCAACTGGAAGCCATCGTTTTAAAATATCTTTATCAAAAGGCTTATCAGTTAGTTTATTGCAAGGGTATCTCAAAAAATACCATGAAGAACAAACAAAAGTATCCATAGTATCAACTTCTCTTTTGGCATCTCCTCCGCAACTCGGACATTTACAATTTACAAACTCATCACTTTTCGCAAGAGGGGATAACCCATCACCACTCGGCTTAAAATCAACATTTCTAGGAAGCTCAATCGGTAAATCTTCTTCAGGAACAGCAACTTCACCACATTTATCACAATAAATTATAGGAATCGGAGATCCCCAATATCTTTGCCTTGATACAAGCCAATCTCGAAGTTTGTAATTAACTGTCGCCCGTGCAACTCCAAGTCCTTCCATTGCTTTTACCATTTTTGGCAAAGCCTCTCGACTTTCCATCCCAGAAAAATCTCCAGAATCAAACAAAATTCCGTCTGCAGTATATGCCCCTTCAAAGTTTTTTGGATCAGTTTTCTCACCATTTTCCGAAATAACAAATTTAAGCGGAATATCGTATTTTCGAGCAAATTCAAAATCTCGTTGATCATGCGCACAAGCCATTACCACTCCAGTTCCATACATTAAAACAAAATTTGCCATATAAACCGGAATTTTTTCTTGTGTCATCGGATTTATGACATATTTTCCAGTAAAACAGCCAATTTTATCATCACCACATGCAGAAGTTCTTTCAATCAAAGTCTGTTTATTGATTTTTTCTCTAACTTTTTTTACTTCTTCTTCATATTTTGTGCCTGCAATTAGCTCATCTAGAAGGGGATGTTCTGGCGAAATACATACAAAACTAACACTATAAATTGTATCAGGTCGAGTTGTATAAACTGTTAAAATTCCTTCATCATCGCAAAGTTTAAAATCAATTTCAGCTCCAGAGCTCTTACCAATCCAGTTTTCCTGCATTTTTATAGTCTTTTCAGGCCAATCAAGTCCTTCGTAATTTAAAAGTTTTTCTGCGTATGAAGAAAGCCTAAAAGCCCATTGATTAAGCATCTTTCTCGTTACTTCAGACCCACATCTATCACATTTTCCACCTTGAACTTGTTCATTTGCAAGTACAGTTTGGCAATCAGGACACCAATTCGCAGGTTCATTTTTTCGGTACGCAAGACCATTTTTATACATTTGTAAAAAAAGCCATTGAGTCCATTTATAATAATCTGGCCTTGAAGTCACAACTTCTTTATCAAAGTCATAAATTGCACCAATTTCAGAGATTTGTCTCGTCATTACTTTAATATTTTCCTCTGTAGTATCAGATGGATGAACACCAGTCTTAATTGCGTAGTTTTCAGCAGGAAGTCCAAAACTATCATATCCAAAAGGAGCAAAAACATTTAGTCCTTGCATTTTTTTGTATCTAAAAGCACTGTCTGCAATTCCAAAATTATACCAATGTCCAAGATGTAGCTTATCTCCCGAAGGATATGGAAACATCACAAGTCCATAAAACTTCTTTCGTTTTTTTTCACTAAGATCCGTATTGTAAGATTGGTTTTTCTTCCAGTATTCTCTCCATTTCTTTTCGATTAACTGATGATCATATTTTTTTTCATTCATTTTCAAAGAGTTTAAAGCAATAATCACAAGCATATTAGCTGATCTCTTTCTTATTTGCAATAAACTAAAGGGCAAGCTTTGTTTCTTCAACAATCTTGCTAATATCTTTTACAGAAAAAATAATTTGTGAAACTTTTTGACTTTCCTTATTCACAACAGGAGTAGCCTTAAAAATTACAAGTATTTCACTTCCATCATTTTTTAGCATTCTATAAGGGCCAAGACCTTCAACCTTTTTTGCCTCAAGTAGTAATTTTGAATTTTCAGACATAATAGCAGGAAGATCTTTCGCATTTATATTTGAAAACAATAATTCTTCTTTAATTTCCTCTACTTTTTTCCCAAGTAGTTCTAAATATGAGTCAGAAACTTCTAAGTAAAGTCCAGAAACACTTGTGACAAACCAAATGTTTTCATCTTCTTCTAAATAATCATAAAAATTTATTTCATTAACAATCGAGCTAATCCCAGAAACATTACTGTGAACATTTTTTATTGTTTCTTCGCTAGCAGATGCAAATAGGAGCAAAATTGCTATTGAAACAACAATAATAGAAAGCGATGACAGAAATAATCCTTTGTATTTTGAGAATAAATTCATAATATTTTTATTTTTACACTAAATTATG
>CAYVBX010000025.1:0-14691 GCA_964449945.1 uncultured Candidatus Peribacteria bacterium | reverse complement strand
ACCAAATTTATGAATTACTTATCGAAAGTGGTCGGTTTTAACCTTGAATCTGGGATATTTTAATTCAAATTGACAGAAAAAATGCAATGTGCAAAAATTTGTACCGAAAAATTTACTATAAATGAAAAAAACACATTTAACACTATTTGAGGAAAAAAACATAAACAAATCAGATTAATGGGGAAGTTATACTTCCTCTTTTTTTTGCCAAAATTTATCTAAAAAAATTAAAATGTTTAAAGAAAGAATAAGTACAAGTATTTCAACAGAAACAGAAAACTTAACAGATTTACCTTTACCCAAAGGAGAAAAACCTTCACTTCGTGAAAAATATTTAATTAGGAACTTTGATGAAAAATCTGCAAAATTTATTTCAGCGGTAAGAAAAGGTTTTATATTAAATGGCAAAAATAGTTTAGCAATTATTGAAGAAAAACGAGAAGACAGCGTAAGGTACATGATAGAAGAAATTCAAAATGGAATATCTAAAAGAATTTTTAATGAAATCGATGAAGCAAGTTTTAACATTCTTTGGGACAGATCTGCTTCACTAAAACTAGAAAAAACTGAATATGAAAAAATTTATGAAACCGAAACTTTAGGTGAAATACCTTCTGTTGTTTCGAGATACCATGGAGAGCTTGAAGGGCTAAACATTGCTGAACTTACATTTCCCTCTGTTAATCATGATTTCGACTTTAAACCAGCGATAAATGGACTTACAAGGATTGAAAACAAAAAAAGTTTTGAAGAAAGTGAAATGGCACTAAGCGGGGTACCAAGGGAATTTTTTAGAAACGAAACTGTTTATGCTGAAAATGTTCCCCGATATACAGTTTTAGATGGGATAAGAGTTCTTTGGTTAAAAATTTGCTCAATGAAAACTGATAAGTCCCCAGCAGTAATTGCCATAACAGGAGGCTCTAATTCAGGAAAAACTCAGGTTGTCGCAAAAACAATAGAAGAAACAGGTTATAAAAACATAGTAAAAATATCTCTAGATAATTATTACAGAGGAAAAAAATGGATGGATGAACAAGCGGAAAAAGGAATAGTACTAAATTGGGATCAACCAGAGGCATTAAATTTGGATCTTTTAAAAAAACACTTGCAGATGCTTAAAAATGGGGAAACGGTTGAAATACCAGTCTATGATTTTAAAACCCATGAGCCCGATCCCGAAAAAACAATCATCATCGATCCGAAGAACTTTGTTTCAAATATCAATTTAACACCAACGCAAAAAGCTAAAAGAGAGAAATATTTGCAAGCAATACTAATAGAAGGCTTGTTTTCATTAAATGAGATTTTAAGGGATGAAGCGGATTTTAAAGTTTTTGTTTCAAGTGATTCCGCAACAAGACTGATGAGAAGAGTTTTTAGAGATGTCGTTGAAAGGGGAAGATCTCCAGAAAGTGTGATTTCTACATTTGCCGAAGTAGTAAATCCTATGCATGAAAAATATATCGAGCCCACAAGTGAATTTGCAGATATGATAATCGAAAACCCTCTTGTTCCAGCTGTAGAAAGTCAAAATTCAGGACTCCATGAAGTTCAATTAAAGTTTCAGGTCGATGATATTGATGAAGAATATTTAGTTTCAAGAGGCGCAAAATATTTAGAAACACTTCATCAAAAAGATGTTTACTATGATCCTGTTGATAGAAATTTTATTGAGACAAAAGAAATGCTTCGAATAAGAACACAAAAATCAGGAGAAGAAGGAAGCGAGCAAAGGTTTTTTACATATAAAGGCCCAAAAATGAATCTTGAAGGTTTTCCAACAAGACCAATTTATGAGTGTCGAATTGATCCAGAAACAGAGGAAGAATTCACAAAACAATATGGCGTACCAACTAAAACAATTATCAAAAACAGAAAACTTTTTGAATTAGATGGTATTATTTTTTCACTAGATATTGTAGAAAAACAAGTGAGAGATAATATAATAACATTAGGGAAATTTATTGAAATACGCTCGATAGAAAACATTCCATCAAAGTGTCAAAATGGAAACACAGCGACAGAAGACCACATAACAATTTGTGAAAAAGTAGTTTTAAAAAACATCGCACAAAAACTTGGATTTGAAGACAAAGATATAAGCGACGAGTCATATTATGAAATGTAATTTTCTATTTCAATAAGCTATAAGATGATTTAAAATTTACTAAGTTTAAAAATTTTTTTAAAAAATAAAATGAAAAACCTAGAATATTCGATAGGTCCAGTATTGCAAATGCAGGCAGGGGAGAGTTTTTCAAGTGAATTTTCAGTTCTACCTGAAAAGGGTGATTTTGAGGGAATTGAAATAAAAGGAGAAGTTTCAGGAAAACTCACACTTATGAGGATTAAAAACGCTATTTTAGCTCAAGTAGAAAATCTAAGCTTAAAAGTTTTACTTCCATGTCAAAGGTGCTTAGATTCATTTGAGTATCCAGTAAAAATTGAAGAGTTGGACGGAACTTATGTCGAAAAAATCAATGAAATGGAAGATTACACCGAAGATGTATTTAAAATTGATATGAAAAATCATCGAATTGATATCTCAGAGTTGCTAAGACAAGAAATAATCTTGCATTTTCCAGTTGTTTCGGTATGCTCAAAGTCGTGTAAAGGCCTTTGTCCTGTGTGCGGAGTAGACTTAAATAAAGAAAATTGCTCCTGTGATAAAGAACAAGGCTTAAAACAATTATCTATACTTAAAGAATTATACAATGGCAAAACATCCAGTACCAAAAAAAAAGACCTCTAAATCAAGAAGCAAATCGAGATATGGTAGCTTTAAGACAAAAGTTCTCACAAAAATTAGCAATTCTATCAAATTAGTAAAATGCTCAAATTGTGATGCTATGAGGAAAGCACACCACGCCTGCCCAGAGTGTGGAATGTATCGAGGCAGACAAGTATTAGACAAGAATAAGAAAGTTGAAAAAATCACAAAAATTAAAGCTTAATTATGGCAAGCTATAGACATCTTGCAAGAACATGTGTAGTGCAAGCAATCCATGTCTTAGAATTTCATGGAGGAGATTCAGAAAAGGTACTTACAGAAATTTTAGATGAATTTGCGCCAAAGCTTAGCGAACGGGAATTTGCATTTAATTTGCTCAAAGGAGTAAATGAAAATAAAGAAGAAATTAGAAAAATTATTCAAGAGTTTGCTCCTCAATGGCCTATTGATAAAATAGCAAATGTTGATAGAGCAATTTTAGAAATTGCAACATATGAAATAATTTACCGAGAAGATATTCCTCAAGTAGTTGCAATAAATGAAGCAATAGAAATTGCCAAGCATTTCGGAGACTTTAATAGTCCAAAATTTGTAAATGGAGTGTTAAGCTCCGTAATGATTGCAAATAAAAGAAAAGACCCACCAAAGAAAAAAAAAGATGAATAATTCAAAGGAGATAGAAAAAATTTTAGGAATTAACTTCAAGGATAAAGGAATATTAAATACTGCGTTTATCCACAAATCGTTTATAAACGAACATAAGAACGAAGGCCTTTCTCACAATGAAAGACTGGAGTTTTTGGGAGATGCAGTTCTTGAATTGGTATCAACAAGGCATTTATTCGAAAAATATCCTGATCAGGATGAAGGAAAAATGACAACATTTAGATCAGCACTAGTACAAGGAAAACACCTTGCAGAAGTTGCCAAAGAACTTTCACTAGGCCAATTTTTACTTTTAAGTCATGGAGAAGAAAAATCTGGAGGAAGAGAAAAAAATTACATTTTGGCAAACTTAGTGGAGGCAGTAATAGGAGCCGTTTACCTAGATCAAGGTTATGAAAAAGCTGAAAAATTTATTCAAAAAAATATTCTTGCACACTTAGACCAGATTATTGCTGAAGGACAACACATCGATGCAAAATCAAAGTTTCAAGAAATTGCACAAGAGAAAGAAAACACAACGCCTCATTATAAGCTTATAGAAGAGGCAGGTCCAGATCATGATAAAGTTTTTACAATGGGAGTTTTTATTGGAGATAAGCTAATAGCGGAAGGAAAAGGCTCAAGCAAGCAAAAAGCAGAAATATCATCTGCTGAAAATGCTCTAATTAAGAAAAATTGGAATTAAAAATTGTTTTATGTTAGCCAAATATGCTTGTATTTAAAAAAAACTGGTGACTTTTCATCTTCGCATTTTTGACAAAATCAAAGAACCTGCTAAAATTTAAATCCTTTAATCAAACAATATGACTAATTTAAAAGGATTTAGAAGAGATATAGATGTTTCAGGAGTTGGAATTCCAAACTTAAGTAAAGAGGGGCGTAGCCTAGAAGACTCTTTAATACAAGAAGAAATAGACTCAATTAACAAAGGAGTTTTAAATATTTCAGGATCTTTGGAAAAAGAAAATGAATCAGAATTGATCAGACATATTTTAGAAGGTAATATTTTTGAGATATATGATTTTAAAGATATAAAACAAATCGAAGTCGCTATATCAAAAGCTTTGATTTCACTTAAAAAAATTAAACAAGCCGATTTTATTTCAGATTTTAATGGAGTCGGCCCCATACCGCTTGCAGAGTTTGAACAAATGTTTAGAAAAAGAGTTCAAAGAATTCTTGCATTATATAACTATCAAAAGCAACAAGCAGAAATAGAGTATTTTTTTCAAACTTATGGAACAGAAGAAAATAAAAGATTTATTGCTTCAAAAAACTTTGAAAATAATTTTTTAGATTCTTATGCTCTAACAATTTCATCTTCTTGTTTTAATTCGGATGGCTTTTCAAAGCTCTCCGACACTTTTCGTTTTATGGAAGCGATATTTTTCAACGGTACTTTTGATGAATATGGAGAGGCTTTATTGAAAAAATCTTTAGATGAACTTACGAAAATTACCTCAAAATTCAACAGAAGCTTTTCAGAAGAATATAGTGAAAACTACATAGATTTAGTTGCTAGCTTTAAAGAGTTGTTGGAAAAAATATCACAAAATAATTGGGAGTACGACAAAGAGGATGTCGAAAATTTAAGGGAATTATATAAAATTAAAGAAACTGAAGACGAATCCTTCAATCTAGTCTGTGCACAAGTAAAAAAGGCAGTTCGAGAACACAGAAATCCTTCTTCGATGGCAGGGGGCTTACTAAGCCAAGGCGATATACTTCAAATTATTTGGGCACAAAATTTAATTAGAAATGCCTTTGGTTCAAATGGAATAATTCTAAATTCTGACTTAAAAAAGTTGTCAGAAATATCAAAATATTTACAGGATGTTTTTAGTTATAAAGCGGGACTTCTAACCGTAGAACAAAATGAAACATTGTTGCAAATTATCACAAAAATAGAGGCAATTACTCATCCAAGCTTGCTTATTCAAACAATAGAAGATCCAATGAAAACAAGAATTCTTGAAATTGAAGCACGAAAGATAAACGATCAAAAATATAAAGGATTTAGATCAAGCATTAAAAATTATCATCAAGTTTCAAGTGATAAAAAGGCTTCACCAACAACAATACTTGACCCTTTGATATTAAGCGCCAAACAAGACGAGGAAGATAGTAAAAGAGTAAAGATAGATGAAAACATTTTTAAAGAAACAGAGTTTTATAAAAAAATAAAATATGTATCGGGAAGTCCAAATTTTGATTATTTATACGCCCAAGCTCAAAATTTTTTATCAAAGATCGATGATTTGAAATTATATGAAAAAAGAGAAGAAATGGCGCAATTTCTAAAGGAATTATCCGCAATGAAGCTACCTAGTATTTCAAAGCTAGATGCATATTTATCAAATGATCTTGAAAGGCTATTACTCATAATGTTTGCTTATGAATATAAAGTCTCAGAAAGTGAAGGAGCTGATTTTAAAAAGGACATCACAAAATATTTCACTAGGTATAAATTTATAAAAGAAAAGCTTAAAAAAGATATCTTTCGATATGTTTTATTTCAATCTTTAATGTCAAAAACATTTTCTGGAGTCCGTTCTTTATTTGAAGCAAATAAAATATTGATAAATTCATATCCGGAACTGAAAGAAATTGTTCAAGCAAATTTTTCAGAAACAAGTTCTCAAAATATTTTCTCAGATTTTGTGATAGACCTTGAAGCATTATATATTGAATATTTACTGGTAAAAACTGGAGAACAATTATTCGCAATAAACTTTTTCGAAAGTTTAAGTCTTAATCCTGAGGAAAATAGTTTTATTGATGATTTAAGAAAAATAATTGATAAGATTATTTATTTTACAAGTCCAAAAAATTTGAAACCAAGCTATGTCCTCGACAACGAACAGTTTGAAAAGATAAAAAAACTTGTCGAATTTTCCTTTGAACTTCAACGATTTTTTCCAACATTCGACTCATTTTATGGAAAACCAATGGTTCTTTCGGCTTTATCTAAGTTTAATAAATAGTTTAAGTCTTTTTTATAAATAGAGCCAAAAAGTAGTTGCAACACGAGACAGATTTTAGATTATTTTAAATTTAATATCTGTTTAGAATGTTGAGGTCGTTTTTATTGTCTTTTAGCCAATTCACTTAAAAATCCGCCTATTAAGTTTCACGAATCTCAAGTACACCTTTCATAAAAAAGAAGGGGATGTAAAATATTTTTGTACAAAATAAAAAACATCCCTATGAAAGATTATCAAAATTGTGGCAATAATCAATCTCTTAATAAGATTTTGAAAAATTTTAATCCTAAAGTTTTTACGAAATGGCAATATGAGATTTTGTGTCAAAGACTTATTGTTCTTCAAGTTTTCGAATCGACTAATAATGTCAAAAAAACTGCCGAATTATTTAAAACTTCTCGTTCTTATGTTCAAAAATTAATTAAAATTCGTAAGAAAATTGGCTTCGGAGGACTAATTCCAATACGGCCCGGCCCCAAACTCAAAAGAGGTTTTAATCTCTTCTCAAAACAAAAAATACGGATAGAACAAGTGGCAGAATCTTTCCCTGATTTCGGACATAAAAAACTCGCACCATATTTACCCGAACACAGTGCAAGCACTATTTATAGATAATTAAGCGATAACGGTAGTGAGTTTTTGGCATATTTTCACAGAGCATGCATCGAAAAAAATATTGAACATTTCTTTTCAAGACCAAGAACACCGAAAGATAATGCTGTTTGTGAAAGGTTTGATCAAACACTTCAAAGAGATTTTTATTGGAGGTGCGACTTAGAAAAACCTATTTCTGAAATTAATCAAGAACTTCTAAAATGGCTTATTGAGTACAATATCAAAAGACCACACGAAAGTCTTAGTTTTAGACCACCTTGTGCGGTCTATTTTAATAAATTTTACATCTCCCGCCCTCAGGAGATGTGCTCGAGACTATTGAACCGAACACCTACAAGTCTCAAAAAATTAGATTTAACAGACTGTAAACAACCAAAAACAATAATACCTTTGAAGGAATTGTTAAATCTTGAAGAAATAAAAATTATAGATTCTAGCCTTACAAAAAACGACATCCCAAAAAACTTCAAAGAGATAAGTCCTGGAATATTTAGAAAAAAACAGAAAAAAACATTTTTGCTATTTTAGTTTTTAAAGATATTATGTTTTCATAAATTAACCCCTCCACCTTATGAAAATATACATCGAAAAACAAATCAAAGAATCCGAAGGCGTCCTTGTCTTGCCAATTTTTGAAAATGAGACAATCAAAAAAAAGACTTTTTCAACAAAACTCGATGCACTTTACGAAAAACATCTACCAACCGAGCTTAAAAAAATAATTATTGAAGCTGTTAAAAATAAAGAATTTGAGCCAAAATTTGGCGAAATGCTTTTTACTTATCACAAATCAAAAAAATTTCCAGATAAAATTATTCTACTTGGAGCAGGTGAAATTAAAAAATTTAACACTCATCAAAATAGAAAATTAATTGGAAAACTTGCAAAGTTTTTGAAGAAAAAAAAGTTTAATATGATTTCGATATTAGTTCCTGATATTATGCAAAAAGATATGCCCGATATGCTCGAGGCATTTCATCTTGCGACATACGATTTCACAAAACATAAAAGCAAAAATGAACTTTTTGAATTTAAATCACTAACATTTATAAGTGAAAATACTCCAAAAAATATTAAACAAGCCTTCAAAAGAGCGGAAATTTTAGCTGAAGCAAATGCTTTCACAAAAGATTTAATCAATTCACCATCAAATATCATTGATGCACTTACATTTTCTGCACAGGCAAAACAAATTGCAAACGAAAACGATCTTAGCAAAATTATTTTAACCGAAAAAGAGCTTAAAAAAATGGGCTGGGGCGGACTTCTCGCTGTAAATCAAGGCTCAACTAGACCACCCAGAGTTGTTGTTTTGAAATATGATGGCGGTCCTTCAAAAGAAAAACCGATTGTGCTTATTGGAAAGGGCTTAATATTTGATGCAGGCGGATATAATTTAAAACCCACAAATTTTATTGAAACAATGCATCAAGATATGAGCGGAGCTGCAACGGTTCTTGGCGTCATGAAGACTTTAGATAAATTAAAAATCAAAAAAAATGTAATTGGAATAATGCCACTTGCCGAAAATATGGTTTCAGGAAATGCGTATAAACCATCTGATATTATAAAAATGTTCAATGGAAAAACTGTAGAAATAACAAATACAGATGCTGAAGGAAGGATAGTTTTAGCAGATGCAATCACTTACGCAACGAAACTCAAACCATCAAAAATTATTACAATTGCAACTCTTACAGGCGCAGTCGCCGTAGCTCTCGGAAATCGTTATTCAGGAATAATTTCAAATACTAAAGAAACAGTGGACGAATTGATCAAAGCTGGTGAAGAAGTTGGAGAGTTATTTTGGGAACTCCCACTCCACGATGATTATAAAGAAACTATAGAATCAGATATCGCCGATTTTAAAAACTGCGACATATCGGATAGGGAAGCGGGATCTGCAAAAGGCGCAGCCTTCCTAGAACCATTCTTCGAAGACTATCCATGGGCGCATATCGATATCGGAGGCACCGCCTTTACCTCAAAACCTGAAGACTTCCAATCCAAAGGCGCCACAGCCCATGGGCTTAGAGCTTTAGTAAAATTTTTGGAAGGGTAGAAAAATTTTAATGGTTGTAAAAATTGGCAAACATTGAACACGCGTCTTAAGATAAGCCACAAATAAAAATTTTGTGCTAAGAATTACAAACGGAATATTAATAATTAGTCCTTTCACTTCTGCCTATAACAAGCATTCTCATTGCAAGCAAGATAGGCATAATAAGAAGCAGTTACACCTTCGGCACTTCCGGTAATCGCTTGTTTAAAACCAGTATCATTGCAATCACCAGCAGAATAAACTCTCGGTAAATTTGTTTCAGTTTTTCGATTTATTATAATTTCACCCCTTTCGTTGAGCGCAACTCCAAGCTCTTTTGCAATATCGGTTTGAGCTGTGTGGCCTATGGCATAAAAAATTCCATCAACTGGCAAAATCTCACCACTATTTAATTTAACTGAGTTAAGTTTTTCTTCGCCGAGTAATTCCAAAACTTCAGTATTATATCGAACTTCAATTTTTGGATTTGCTTCGAGATTTTTAATGTTGATAGGTTCTGCTCTGAGAATATCTTTTCGAACAAACATAATAACTTTTGAGGCATGTTCAGTCAAAAACAAAGCCTCTTTAACTGCGCTATCTCCACCACCAACAATTCCAACAACTTTATTTTTATAAAAAGCTCCATCACAAAGCGCACAAAAAGAAAGCCCTTTATTCTCAAATTCTTTTTCACCGGGAATACCAAGCTTTTTATGAACTGTTCCAGTCGAAAATAAAATAGATTTTGCTTTATATTCACCAGATTTTGCAATAACTTTATAAAAACAGTCATCAATTTTTTCGACCTTCAAAACCTTTTCCATTTTAATTTCTGCTCCAGTTGAAACAGCGTGTTCATATAAAGACATTCCAAGGTCCGGTCCCGAAATAGATTTAATCCCTGGCCAATTTTCAACAATATGAGTAGTTGTAATAAGCCCTCCGGGCATGTCGGCAAAAGTTAAAGTCTTAAGCCCAAGCCTTGTACCATACATCGCTCCAGAAAGCCCAGCAGAACCACCACCAATAATAACAAAATCGTATTCTTGCATAATGAAAAAGTTTAAATTTTTTTTACAAAGCCATTCTACTTTTAAAAATTAGAAAGTCAAAAAAAGTAAAATCAATATTTTTAGAAAAAAGGCCACCTATTTTTAAGTGGCCTGTGGCAAACCCATCAAAAATCTCAATTGAGATTTTGCGGGGAAATTATGCCTTCGAGTTTCGATCGGTAGTTCGAGGAGAATGTGACGATGTTGATCGGATCTGGCCGACTCAACTCCGCACACATCTGCACAGTGACGAACACAACACTCCGGAATTCTTCTCCTTTCATTTTTGGATTGTTTTCATTCATCCAGTCCGAAATCTGATCGAAAAAAGTGTTTGGACTGGGGTTAAGTTCAATTGACCGAAGCAATTCAAGCAAAGAATTCGCCACTTCAAATACTCTCTCTTCCATTGTATACTCCTTTTTTAGTAGCAAAATTGCCACCAAAACTATTTTATAATAAAAACATAATATGTCAATGCAGAAATTCTAAAAAGGCCTTAAGTTTTTTTAAATTAAAATTTAATTGGCTAATACAAAAATAATTATTACGAGTAACGGATGATTTCTCCTGCGGAAATTCATCCTCGGTTTCGCTAAAATTGGAAAATCTTCGATTTTGGTCAAGCCGTTTTTTTTCAAAACGTGCTCTTAAAAAAATCATGTTATATTAGCCCCGAAATCATCGCTAAAAAAATTAAGGTCTTTTTATTAGAAAAATTATAGCTTTTAGTTCTTTAGAAATTAAAGGACATTTTTCCCATCCATTTCAATAATAACTTGTTGGCCAAATTTTTTTAGTATTATTGTTTTAGTACCATCGCTAACAATAAAATTTCTTTGAAATTTTTTATCTTGAGTTATAGTCATATCACTTGAAAATTCAATAGAAAAAATAGGTTTAACAGTTGAATTAAATTTAAAATTTCCATTTTCTAAAGCTTCAACAATACATCCTGAAAAACCAAGTTTATTTAAAGATTCAGATAGTTTATTTGCTTCTATTTGATTTTCTTTAATTAGTTTTTTTAGTTCTTTTTTTGACAAATTGCTTTTTGTTTTTTCACTAGGTGATACCTGATCTGAAGGAGTTGTTTCTGGAGAAATAAATTCTTGATTTGGCAATTCTTGATTTGATGAAACAGAAAAAGATTTACTTCCGCTAGGAGTATCAGCCGAGTAAGAGATACTTGAAGAAGAAAATTGAATTTTAACATTACTTTCTCCATCGCTTAATACATAATAATTATTGTTTATTTTTGAAATTCTAAAGTTTGAAGAATTAAATTTAACAATCTCTTGGTTTGAAGTATCTTTCAAAACAAAAACAATTTTATTTCCTTCTTTTGAAAAACTGAACCTATCAGAAATGTTTGAAGGAAGACTCGAAATAAAATTATTTATTGATTCGTCAGTATTTCTAAAATTTTCTTTAACCTTATAAGTTCTTGATCTTTTATCAATTTTTGCCCCACTTTTGTCTATATCAAAAACTTCAACCGTATTTTCGTTAGAATTAAAAACAACATTTACAAAATAATTATCAGACGGTAGTAAAACGCTAACTTCATTGTTTTTAATAATAATTTCTCCGACGTCTCCAAAGACAAAATTATTTGGAGATTTTTCCTTTAAAGCCTTGTAGTTTGACATTTGAGCAACAGCAACTCCATGATAAAAAATCGTTGCAGAAATATTTCTAGATCTATCAATATTTGGCATCACTGTTAATGCATAATTTTTTAATACATTATTATCTTTTTCAATTTGTAAAGAAATGAGTTGCAAATTACAGGTATCTATAAGTCTATCAAAAATTTGCATATCATCCTCAAAATATTTTGCATCATACTGGTCAATATTCGTCTCAAGAATTCTTTTAAAATCTTTGATTTCCATTATTTCATTTTCAAAATTTGGAAAAACATTGTTTACCTGACTGATCAAAGACTTAACTTCAGAAATTTTGTTTGCAAAATCTTCCTTTTGGACATTTAAATCTCCATTTTTATTTATAGTACCACTTCCTTGTTCAATTTGCTTTTCTTGAATTTCTTTGAAAATTAAACGATTTGAAGTGAAAAAATTTATTTTCATATTTATTTTTATTAAAATCAAATAATTATACCATAAAAAAAGAATTATGCAAAAACATATAATTAAACGTATTTTTTAAGTTCATTATGAATAAGGACTATTAGAGAGTCTATACTAAAAAAGGCCCATATTTCAGGGCCTTTCGCTTTTCATTTTTTCACATTAAGAGAGACACATCGGCACTACCTCTGTAAAGATAGTGTCGATATTGTAGTTCTCTTATAGTGGCTTTTGTCCATTCATCATCAATCTTACCTTCTTCAATATCCCGAAGGATTTCAAGAAGTAAGTCAAGGATGAACTTTTCTCCGAGTTTCTTTGGGTCAAGGAGCTCTTTTTGCTCCAAGACCCATTTTTGAAGTTCGTTGTTAAAATTCTGATCAAATCCATGAAGTTTTATAAACTTCAAAAGATTGAAGATCAGAACTCCAGCTCTAGTCGTTATCTTTTCCACAGTTTACCTCCTTTTAGTGAAGAGGCGGACTGTGGCGGGGACGAAAACCTCAAATTCGTTCATGGGCCCTTTTATTTGAGCTTTGATGTCAAAAGCATCCTCAAAGGGCCAGTCTTCATAGGAATATTGGTAGAAAAAGAGCTCCCCCTTAGAGATTATTTTCCCTCCTTGTGGCATTGCAATTGTCGCAATTGCCACAAAATTATCGGAAAAACATACTCCGAGGATTGAAAACCCTCCCCGCCTTTGATGCCACATTTCTGGGCAAGTTCCCAGCGTGGCACTTTGTACGGTAGGACACTTCGCATCCAACCGCACAAAACCTTCTGTGGCTGGAACGACCTCGATTGACGAAAGCCCATCAGGGCAGTCGCCCGCTTCCCAAATCCTCACATCCTTGTCATCATCATGGAAAGCACAAGAACCTCCCACAAAAGAAAGAAAAAGGAAAAAAAGTGAAAAAAATAACCTAAGCATTTTGCCTCCTTGTAAAAGGTCGAACGATACAATAAACCTAACAAAATACTACATTCAAATTGTGTTTTGTCAATGATATTGTTGACAAAAAGTTGAAATAAAGTATAAACTTTAAACAGTTTGAGAATTTTACGGTTCTTTGAAAAAAGGGGTTAAAAGTGAAAAAGTTTTTTTCAAGTTTTATTTTCGTTCTTTTCATTTCCCAAAGTGCATTTGCTCAGCAAGTGCATTATGAGAGCAATATTGAGGAGGAAAAAACAGTCAAAACTGAGGTGGTGTCGTCTAGCCACAACCTCCTACTCCGCATAAAAGCGGGGATTGAGGGAACGGCATCAACATCATCAAAAAATTTGGCATCAATTTGGACGCTTGTTGGCGGGGTTGAGATTCCTGTGATATGGAGAGAAACGATGATTTACGCAGAGCTTGGGTTTGGTTTTTGGAGGCCAAACTCAGGCTTGGATCATCGAACAACTCCACTAGCAGGGTCCGGTGGATTCTATGGGGTGTATTATCCTGTAGAATGGGTTGGACTTAGGGCTGGAGTTAAGGGGTATCTCTTTCAAGGGAGGTATTACCAAGACTCTATGATCGCCCAACTCAATGTTGAAGGGGATATTCTCTTCAACTTCCAAAACGGACTTGAGTTTTTGATAGGCGTTTCCGGATCCGTTATGGGAACCGGATACAGAAATGCCTACTACAAACAAATCCTTGCCCCTTCATGGTACCCCCACCTTTCCCTGAGAATATCATGGGATTTGTGGGATACTCCACCCCCTTAAGAAGGATTGCCCCTTCGAGAATTTAATTTCTTCGAGGGGGCGAAAGTTTCAAAACTGGCCCTCATATCTTTGAGGGCCTTTTTAATATGAAAGAAAATTCTATAGAATTAAAATTTTTACAACACTCTTACTCATTTAATTTTTAAGCTCCCAGTTTAATCTTTAGCTTATTATTTTAAAAAATGTAAAAAGCCCCACTCGTAATTGAGAAGGGCTTTAAACTAGATGAGAAGATTAGACGAAATGGAGGAATCGTTCCTCCGGCCGTTTTTTAAGGAGTCCACCATTCACCGTTCAAAAACGGTATTGCAAAGAGCATGATGTTTACGCTCTTCATTGGTCCAGTTGGTGAACTCGTCCATTGGAAGGTAGCTCCAGCTGGAGTCCCATATCCAAACACAACATGATCCGGACTGTTGGAATTGGGACTACTTGGCCAATTGCCCGAATTGTCTGGTAGCCAAACCCCTGCCACTTGCTTCGTTTGAAGCAAGAAGCCGTTTGACTTTAACCAGATTTTACAACCATCTTTTCCACCAAAGGATGCATCTTTTCCGTCAATCCAAATAGTCAAGGACTCATGAATTTGGAAAGATGTCCCATTGATGATAAGTGGCGAAACCATGTTGGGGCAAATGACGTACATTGAATCAACAACATACCTTTCGTTGGTTTGTAGATTCAATGTAGAAATGGTGAGGCTTGCAACCTGCTCGTCACGACAAGCAGGATCACCAGCATCAATTAGTCCATTCCCAGAGTCATCAAGTCCGTTGTCACAGAT
>CAYVBX010000024.1:11622-15825 GCA_964449945.1 uncultured Candidatus Peribacteria bacterium | reverse complement strand
GGTTTAAATTATCTTTTTGTACAGATTTTAGTGTGTTTTGCGTTAGCCAGCAGAGAATTTATAAAAAGTGAGGGCACTTTGTCGCCTCCGACTTGACTAAACCAACTTAGCACTCTATAATAATGAGTGCTAAAAATCAAAAAATATAACCTCAATATTTATGCAAATAGGAAATAATTTTACCCTAAAACTACAAGAATTAATCTCTCAAGCAAGCCAACTTGCCGATTCTAAAAACCATCAGGCAATTGATAGCTTGCATCTTTTTTCGGCAATGCTTGATCAAAATGAAACAATAATAGATCCTCTTTTTCAAAAACTAAACATTTCGAAAAACGATCTAAAAACCGAAACAGAACATCGCCTAAAACAAATTCCACAAGTAAAATCCGATGAAATAACTCAACAATACGCATCAAATGAGCTTCGCCAAATTTTAACTCAATCCTCAAAAGAGGCCCAAAGCCTAAAGGATCAATTTATTTCAGTTGACCATGCTTTTTTATCCCTTTTAAAGACAAAAAATCAAGTTTCAGATTTGCTAAAAAACATTTCATACGACGAAGTTTTAAATGCAATTAAAGACATCCGAGGAAACGAGCCAATTACAGACGAAAACCCGGAAGGAAAACTTCAAGCTCTCGAAAAATACACTCAAAATTTCACAGACCTTGCACGAAAAGGAAAAATTGACCCAGTAATTGGACGAAACGAAGAAATCAGAAGAATTATGCAAATTTTGGCTAGGAGAAGTAAAAATAATCCTGTCTTAATTGGAGAACCGGGAACCGGAAAAACTGCAATCGTTGAAGGCCTTGCAAATCGCATTGTTCAAGGCGATGTTCCCGACACATTAAGATCAAAAGAACTTCTTTCTCTAGATCTCGGAGCTTTAATTGCAGGCACAAAATATCGCGGAGAATTTGAGGAAAGGCTTAAAGCTGTACTAAAAGAGCTAAACAAAAATCAGGACAAATATATCCTTTTCATAGATGAGCTTCATACACTCGTCGGCGCAGGTGCAGTTGAAGGCCAAATGGACGCTTCAAATATGTTAAAACCAGCTCTCGCAAGAGGCGAATTACATTGTGTCGGCGCAACAACACTCAAGGAATATCAAAAACACATTGAAAAAGATCCGGCATTAGAACGCCGTTTTCAACCAATTTTCATAAGCGAGCCAACAGTTGAAGACACAATCGCAATTCTTCGAGGAATTAAAGAAAAATACGAGCTTTATCATGGAGTTAAAATTCTTGATGAGGCAATAATCGCTTCCGCAACGCTTTCCGATCGCTATATCACAGATAGATTTTTGCCAGACAAAGCAGTCGATTTAATAGATGAAGCGACAGCAGTTTTAAAAATTGATCTCGAAAGCTCTCCAGCCGAAATTGATGAATTACAAAGAAAAATTATGCAACTTGAAATTGAAAAAGAGGCTTTCAAAAAAGAAAAAACAGCAAAAGAAAAACTCGAAAACACAGAAAAAAAGCTTTCAGAACTTAAAGAAAAACTAAATGCATTAAAGCTAACATGGCAAAATGAAAAAGCGGGAATTGAAAAATTAAACGACTATAAAGAGCAAATAGAAGCCTTAAATTTGGAATCTCAACAATTTGAAAGAGAAGGCCGTCTCGATAAAGTCGCAGAAATAAGATATGGAAAAATTCCTGAGCTTGAAAAATCCCTTAAAGAACAAGAAAAGCTCCTTTCCGAAAAACAAACTGGAAATATGGTTAGAAGCGAAGTTACAGCTGAAGACATAGCCAAAGTTGTTTCAAAATGGACAGGAATCAAACTAAACAAACTTACTTCCTCAGACACAGAAAAGCTTTTAAGGCTTGAAGACGAGCTTAAAAGACGAGTAGTCGGACAAGAAGAGGCAGTTAAGGCTGTTTCAAATGTCATAAGGCGCTCTAAAGCTCAAATTTCAGAGGAAAATAGGCCAATCGGTTCATTTCTTTTCCTTGGCCCAACAGGAGTTGGAAAGACTGAGCTCGCCAAAACAATCGCAGAATTCCTTTGCAACGACGAAAAGGCCTTAATTAGACTAGATATGAGTGAATATATGGAATCTCACGCAGTTTCAAAGATTATTGGCTCACCACCGGGATATATTGGTTTTGATGAAGGCGGTCAATTAACCGAAAAAATCAGAAAACGCCCATATTCAGTCGTTCTTTTTGATGAAATTGAAAAAGCGCATCCGCAAGTTTTCAATATACTACTTCAGATACTTGATGAAGGCAGAATAACAGATTCTAAAGGTCGACTAGTCAATTTCAAAAACACAATTTTGATCATGACTTCAAATATTGCCTCAAGCGAAATCCTCGGATTTAAAGGTGAAAAGAAGGCCTTAGACTTAAAAATCAATTTAGAACTCCAAAAGCATTTCAAACCAGAATTTTTAAACAGAATTGATCATACAGTAATCTTTAACGCACTAGAAAAAGAACAAATCAAAGAAATTGCCAAAATTCAAAGCAAGAAATTAATTAATCGTTTAAAGAAAAAAGGAATCGACCTAGAAATAACAGAAAAAGCATACGAACAAATTGCAGAAGCCGGTTTTGATCCAATTTATGGCGCTCGCCCTCTAAAACGCCTAATTCAAGACCAAATCGAAAACCCACTCGCAATGGAAATTCTCGAAGGAAAAATTCTAGAAAATTCAAAAATTAAAATTGACTATGCAAAAGAAGGATTTCAAATGAAGAAAGCCAAAATTTAAGGGCTTGATTTTTGTGAATATTTATAGGCTTGTTGCATATTTTCTTAGAATTCTTGCAAATTTTGGTTCTAGAAAATCACTTAATTCGCAAATAGCTATATATGGATCAAGATAATTATCTTCATTATGAACACAAATCATTCTTGGAACGATAGATCTAGGCACAATATCATTTCGTTTATTAAAGTTTTCCATACACTTTTTAACAAATTCATGATTTATAGGTTCACTGCTTGGAATTTTCAACTTTTCTAGAGTTTTTACAATTTCAGATCTTTTCATTAAGAAACCCCTAGTATTAAGTAAACAAAGAGATTTAAATAAAAAAATTTCCATTTCTTTATCATTTTGGCTTAGTAAAAAGTCGGAATCGAAAGAGCAACTAACTCTGTAAAAAAAGTTATTTCCAACTCTTATTTTTGAATTGGAGTTTTCAAGAAAAAACTCAATGGCATTTTCAAACACCTCTCTAGGTTCATCTTGAACTATTGATTCCTCCCTTTCTTTAGGCAACACTTTAAGTAAATCAGTCTTTATGGAGGAAGTTATTTCTTTGCTTTCATGTTCAAGCCCCCCTTTTATTAAGGTAAACTCTCTTTTTGGGAAATTTTCTTGATTTTTCATGTATAATCTTTCCTAATAATAAAATATATGCTAAAATTATACGATACATTCATATTCGTCAACAAAAATGTTAAATAAAAAACCAATAAATATTGTTATAAGGACACTCATTCTCTCAGATTTTTTCTTTTTCTTTTCGCTAGGTTTACTTGCACCCCTTTATGCTGTTTTTGTTTTAGAAAATATTAGTGAAAACATTGAAGTAATTGGCTATGCAGTATCAATTTATTGGATTTCAAGGCTCGTTTCAACAGTGCCTGTTAGTTTTTTTATGGATAAACTAAAGGGGCACAGAGATGAGTATTATTTTTTAATATTTGGAACATTTTTTGTTTCACTTGTGCCAGTATTATTACTTTTTGCAACTAATGCATTGCATATTTATTTCATTCAGATCTTTAATGGTTTGTCAGCCGCAATGGCCGTTCAATCGTGGAGAATACTTTTTACAAGCTATATTGATAAATCAAAAATGGGTTTTGAATGGTCATTAGAAGATGTCGGAATTTGTATTTCAACAGCTTTAAGTGCGAGTGTAGGAGCTTTTATCGTAAGTCATTTTGGTTTCAAAGCTTTATTTTTATCAATGTTTTTCTTGGGACTTACTAGCACTTTAATTTTAGTTACTCTTTTCAGGGTAAAAAAATTATTTAAAATTCCAATATTTCACCAAACAAATGAAACATCTCCATTTAAAATGGATTCAATTAAGTAGCATTGCAAATCGAAGCTTCAAATAAACAAAATCCGCCCCCTAAAATTCCTGCCGGCAAGAATTTGCTGTTCCCGAAATCGCTTTCCAACTCCACAAATTTCCTGCAAATTCATGGGGTCCAACTCCA
>CAYVBX010000024.1:0-11522 GCA_964449945.1 uncultured Candidatus Peribacteria bacterium | reverse complement strand
CGAAATCGCTTTCCAACTCCACAAATTTCCTGCAAATTCATGGGGTCCAACTCCACAAATTCCCATCTCAAGTGGTCGGTTTTATTTTAGAACTTTCACCTCTACAAATATTCATTACAATATTTACTAAAATAAGTTAAAATCACATCAAAACCCAATCAATATGCCCTCCAAAATTTCCCAAATCATTGAAAATATCGAAAAGTCCTATGCAGAGCTAAAAATTGAGTATAAAAAGGCCATGGACAAATACGGCTTCAAGCTCAAAGGAAAAAAAATTATTTTTCTTAATAACATCAAGGAAAAGAACAAAGCCTTTAAGACAAGCCTTATTCGTCATATCACGCACGCAAAAATAAGACATCTCCTTTCAATGCCTTTTATCTACGCGATGATTTTCCCAGCATTATTTCTCGATTTTTCACTTTTTATTTATCAGTCATTTGCCTTCCCCCTTTACCGCATTCCAAAGGTAAAACGAAGGGATTACATCGTTTACGACAGAAAATTTTTAGATTATTTAAACATTATTCAAAAAGTTCATTGCCTTTATTGCACTTATGTAAACGGATTATTCGCCTACGCAGTAGAAATCGGAGCTCGCACAGAACGCTATTGGTGCCCAATTAAATCAGCTTCCCACCCCAAAACCCCTCATTCTTTTTACAAAGAATTCGCGGATTATGGCGATGCCGAAGGCTTTCAAAATGTTTATAACAAATTAGATAAATAATTCCTCAGAAAATTTTATCTATTCAAAAATAAACAATTTCTCAGAAATATCCAAATCCATCAAAAATTCAAGCCCTTCATAGCCAAGGTATTCTTTCGACAATTTTATTACAAAATTGCAGTTTTTCAGTCTTTCTTCATTATCCAAAACAAAATTCAAAATATTTCCACCAATTGGATTTTCTGTTAAATCAATTTCTTCAATTTCATTTAAGTTTTTTGAAGAAAGAATAATTATTAGTCCCTCATCTGTAATTTTATTTTTTCTTAAAGATAGCCTTTTTAAGCGAAAAAGCTCTTCTGAAGAAAACAATGCAGATACACCATCATTTCCAATCTCATTTCCGTCAAGATATAGCTCATTTAGTTCAGAAAGATTTCGTGCTTCACTTAAATTGATAAGCCCATCATCTCCAATACAACAATATCTCAAATCAAATATTTTTAATTTCGGAAAAATACTTTTTTCTAAAGCGTTTATAGTTGTTTTAGAAAATTTATTATAACGAAGGACCAGTTTTTCGAGATTAGGAGCAACAAATGCACTAAAAAGTTTAGACAGTGAATTTCCTTCAAGCCCATTAAATGTTAAATTCAGATGAGTAATGTTTCTTAAAATCTTTTGTTGAAGAAGTGTTTTTACACCAGAATCCTCCATCCAGTTTCTTGCTAAATTTATCATTTTTATTGACTTAGCAATTTCTGAACTAAAAAGCTTACTAATGCCTTTCTCACTTAATAAATTATGAACCCAAATAAAATTTTGAATTTTATTTAGTTTTGGAATTTTTATAAGTCTTTCAATATATTCATCTGTTAAATGAGGTCCCATTTGCAAAGTAGTAACATTTTTTCCAAGAAAATCTCCATTTTCAAGAAAAATAAAAACATCTTCAGCTTCTCCGCTTATTTTAAGACCACCTTCAATATCGGGATCATTTCGAATTTCAAGCCTTTCTTCTAGTATTGCTTCAAATAGTTTTTGCAAAAACGGACTCATTTTGGTGTAAAGATCATTTTCAGGGAATATGCGCCTGCTTAGAAGGTGTAAAACTCCGACAATATCTTTTTCTTTAAAATATTCATACTCAGATAAAAAAGCCTCACCTCTAAGTGTCTGTAAATATTCATAACATAAATTACTTAGTTCATTTCCAATCCTTGAATACGAATCAAAATTAAAGGCAGAAAGTTTGTGAATTTCTGGATCAAATTTTGCTTCAGTACTATCTTTTTCTTTTTTTGTAAAAGATAAAGCTTCTTTAATTTTTAAGCCAAATTCTTGCCAAGAGGCCATTGGCGGTTCATTTTCATTAAAAGTCTCAGGCGTTTCATTTTGAGGAAGAGCTCTTTCAAACAGAAATTGATTTATTTTATTTCTTAAAACATCTGTAATTGTAGAAGGATTTTCATCCAAAGAGCTATGAAAAGAAAGGTTTTGTTTTGATAAATTATCTTGATAGGCACGAACTCTTTCTAGTTTTTCATTTTGAGTAGCATCACAAGTTTTTCTTAAACAACTACGGATAAAACTTGAATCTTTCCCCATAAACCTTCCTCCAATTGATCCAGATGTATTTTTTCGCATAAATATTTTTTATAAAGAGATAATATTTACTAAAAACTTAACTAAAATGCAAATTAAAAAAACCCATAAAAGTGGCAAATTAAATCATCAGCTAATTTATTAAAAGCCAAAGGCTTATTGACAATGGTCTTTATTTTTAATTAACATATAAACATCAGTAACTATGTTTTTTTTATGAAACTCATCCGCCCCACAACTTGGCCTGAAACATTCGAAAACTGGAGCTCAAGGGAAGCCTCTGATCCGGGTTGGATTCACTGCGCCACTCAAATAAAAGGCTGGCCTGATTGGCAATCTTGGCGAAATTTTACAGCTGAGCAATTTGATGCACAAAATCTCGATTGGAATCTTTATGAATTTGACAATCCCATGAAAGAAATTCCAGAAATGCTAATGGGACCTTTTCAAGGCTGGCAAAGTCGTGTCAAGACGCCAAATACAGCAACTTTCAACGATTTAATCGACCTCCCCTCTCAGATGAAATATTGGTCTTCAGTAGAAAAAATCCGATCTCTAATTGAAAACTTTCCGCAGGGTACAGAGCTTATCGGCCTTATCCGAGAAGATATCGATAAAATTATCTGCCTCGAAGGCCACCACAGAGCGGTGTCACTCACAATTGCAGATCGAATAAAACAACCAATAAACTTCGAAAACCCACCCAAAATCGCCCTCGCCAAAATCACCGGCGACATCGACAAAAAGCTCACAGACATTCTAGAACGAGGCACTTCGAAAACTTTTTAATTACTTACAGTTTTCAATTTTTTTCAGTAAATCCAAAAAATATGGAGTCGTTTTAATAAAAGTATTATAGGTTTTTTTCTTTGAATCAGAAAGATTATCATATTCATTTCCCCATTTCCAAATTTCTGGAATAGAATCCAAATACCTATCATAAATTATCGATGCGCTCTCTTTGTCTCCATAAGAGCACAACATATCTCCAAAAGCTCTTAACCAATTTGGATTGTTTGGATTTTTTTCAATAGCCTTTATATAATATTCACTCGCTCTTTCCGGGTCAAAGTTGGCAAAATAATTACCCATCCAAGCCAAATAATTGCCAGAAGCTCCTTCTGTTTTTCGAATATTTTCAAGCGCCCTTTTCATACTACTTTCATCAACCATCATCATTTCATACCATAATTCTGAATAAAAAGGTGCATAATATTGAGACTCTTTTAGGTGATACATAGCATCCGAGTAGCTCAATCCAACCGAATTTGTATATTTGAAATAATTTAATTCACACATTATAGCATCAAATATTTTCATTTTTGCCAAAAGTATTACTAGAGGAATAAAAAGTACAATCAGATATTTTTTTATTGGAACAGTTTTTTTTGTTTTGCTTTCTCTTGCAACAATTATTCCTAAAATAGATACGACTAAAAACAAAATTGACGCATCAGAAAAAGCAAACTGGTTCTGTACCATGTTAGTTAAAGGAATTAGATAAAAATATGAATAAAGAGGCATCTTCTCTTTAAAAAAACCAATGGACAAGAAAATAAATAATAAAAAGTACAAAATTAAACCAAATACGCCTAAAGAAAACAAAACTTCCAAGGATTCATTATGAATTCTGTCAGCGTTAATATTTATATTTTCTTCCAGAGTCAAGAATGTTTTTGAAGCAACCTCAGGAAAATACACCTGAAAGTTTTCAAGTCCATAACCCAAAAAAGGACGGTCTAGAATCAATTCAATTGTTCCTTTCCAAATTTCAACTCTTGAATTTAGTGATCTTGTAGCCAAATCTGAAAAAGAAAAACGGTCAGAAAAACTTCGAACACCTAGTGCCGATATCGAAATTATTAATGCAAAAAGCAAAAGAATGATTTTATTTTTAACACAAAATAAATAGATTCTTTTTAGATTTTTTACAGCCAAAAACAAAAATACGAAAAAAATTCCCACCATTGCCGTACGTGTCTGTGTTAAAACAATTACCGAGAAAATTAACAAAAACAAAACTAAAAAAACACTCATTTTCTTTAATTTTCTTTCAGTATGATGTTTAAAGATAAAATACAAAACTGGTATCAATATCAGCGTTAAAAATTGCCCCAAATAAGCAGGATTTCCTAAAAATGAAAAAACTCTTCCATCAAAAAATTTTGTATTGAAAGCTGAAAACAGAAAATCGAATCCGAGAAATTGAATTATGCCATATATAGAAACAAGTGTTCCAGAAATAATCGGAAATAAAAGAAAATTTTCCGATATTTTCCGATTAACAAAAAGGCCTATAAATGAAATGTAAAAGAAAAGAATAAGACAGTACAACACACCTCCACCTCGTATAAAAGTTCCCCAAAAATTTATTCCTGGAGTGGGCGTTGTTAACGATACAATCAATAACAAGAAAACAATTAAGAAAAGTATTTTGTAAACAGGAGAACCGAAGATGTTGTTTATTATTATTTTATGGCTTTTGTCCATCATTAATTTGAAAAAAAACAGAACAAGGCCTAGAAGTAAATAACAATAAACAAAGATTTCCTTTCCCCTTACAAAAGAATTTGAAAAACCAGAAAAAAATACAAAAGGAACAAAAAAGAGACCAAGCCCAATATAAACGAACAAAGTCTCTTTTTTTATTTTTTTAAATTTATCCCTAAGAAAGTACACTTACTATAATGTTTTACTTTGTTTAAACATTTCAAGTATTCTCTTTTTCTCTGAAACTGGCAAGACAAACTTTGAAGGGTTCTTCTTGAACTCTTCTTTTGCAGCACTTTCAAGGAAAGAATTCGTAAGTGTAGGAGGTTTATCACCACCTGTATTTATATTTGGAGGTACTAAAACAGCTGAAGCAACTGGAGATGTTACTACCGAAGGCACTTTTGAAGTTGCAGCTGGTGAAGTAACATTTGATACAACAACAGACGAAACAGGACTTGTAACGAGAGAAACTATCTTTCCTTTATGTAGGAAAAATTTTGGAACCTTTTGCACATCAACCAGTTTCGATTGCCTTTTAACCATGAAGCCTTGCATTAGGTCGGTCTGTGTACTTACAACAAGTCCCACAACTAAAAGAACAGCAATTACACCCACCCAGATAACCGTTTTTTTCTTTTTCATTTTTGTTTAATAATTAATGATTAAAGTAATCATCAAACTATACCATATTTTATGCTCAAAAATCAATATATTGTTCGGTTCCATAGTCTTGAGTACACCTCCTGAGGACGGGAGATGTAAAATTTATTAAAATATACCGCACAAGGTGGCCTAAAACTAAGACTTTCGTGAGGTCTTTTGATATTGTACTCAATAAGCCATTTTAGAAGTTCTTGATTAATTTCAGAAATAGGTTTTTCTAAGTCGCACCTCCAATAAAAATCTCTTTGAAGTGTTTGATCAAACCTTTCACAAACAGCATTATCTTTCGGTGTTCTTGGTCTTGAAAAGAAATGTTCACTATTTTATTCGAAGCACCCTCTGAATCCTCCTCACTATCTCCTCGGCAATAACTTCATTTCCCGCAAAAATCACATCGTTTTGGTCATTAAATGTAAACGGAGTGTCTCCCAAATCTTCTCCCTTAAAATTCACAGCAACACCTCCAGCCCCTTTTACAACAGCATAACCCATTCCCGATTCGTGTTGTTTTTGCTGATCGCAAATATGTGCAAGCACTTGCCCAGAAGCCACACTCGCAATCTCCCATGCCGCCGACCCAAAGCTTCTGAGATAACCTTTTTGTCCTTCAAAAATCTCAGACATAAGCCTTCTATTCGAAGGATAATACATTTCCCCCACAAATATGTCCGATCCCAAATTCAGCTTCACCGCATCTGAAGGCTTTTGAACAATTCCATTAAATGAAGTCCTAAAGTTGCCATCTTTTCGCTTTTCCGAAATCCAAGTATCACCATTTCTAAAATCCATATTTGCCCCTAAAACTACATTTGAAAAAGTCGCATCATCAAATCTATCAAGCACAGTCATGCAAATTGTATAAGGCGCACCAAGTGAAAGCCCTCTTTTTCGATAATTCAAAGAACCGTCAAGTGGATCCACGCAAAACCATAAATTCGGATTTTTTCCCTCAATAGTATCAAGACCTTCCACAGATACAGAAGCCTTTCCATTAGTAGCTTTCCAAATTAAATCTCGAATTTTCTCCCCAATTTCCTTGTCGAGTTTTATCTCAGTATCGTTATGCAAATCACCAAATCCAGCTCCTTGGTGGATGATTTTTCCTCCATCGGAAATATTATCGTGAATATATTTTGCTTTTTCAAAACACGATTTTACAATATCTCTATGTCTCATATTAATTATTAAAAGATGAATTTATACCAAATTCATCATCCATTGTCAAAAAAAACTTGTTGTCTTTACCCAAACAACAGAAAATTATTGCAAAAAGCGCACACACTCAACATCTTGGAAGAAGAACTAGATATTTATTTTCATAAATTTATATTTTTAAAATATCCTTAATTTATATTTAATATTCAAAATGGAAAAAGAAAAATTTTTAGAAATTGAAACAAAATACAAATCAGTATCAAGGGAATATATTCCGTCGGGATTAGGAAATCATTTTTATTCCTCTCAACTCCTTTCAAATATTGTTGATCAAAATATTCCCAGCATAAAGAGATATGCAGAAATATTATATCCGGGTTTTATTGAAAAACTAGAAAGATTAATTATTTTATTTGTAATAATTAGTACAAATAAAACACTTTTAGAAGTAAACGAAACCGCAGAAACAAACGATTATTTTGATGAGTATTTTAAGATATTTTCCGAATTAAATGCTTTCTTAAGTAAAGAAGGAATTGCCTGTTTTATGTTTTTTGAAAAACATTTAATTCAGCTCGCAAATGATTACAAAAACGAAGCAAATAAATTTCCATTAAGCGCAAATTCAAAAAACTATTCATTGCCAGAAAAATATCGAATAAAAATTTAAAAAACATGAAACTCTCGAAGAACCTCTTTCACATCTTCCAAAGAATTCACTTTCATAAGCGCCATTCGAAGCTCTTTTGCGCCTACAAAATCATTCGCATACCACGCCAAATGTTTTCGAATATTTACAAACCAAATTTCAGGATACATTTTTTCAAGAATTTCCGAATGTTCCAAAATTGCATTAAGTTTATCCGCAATCGAAGGCGAAAAATCACTAAAAAACCATGGATTTCCCATTACCGCCCTTCCAACCATCACCCCATCAACTTCATATTCCGAAATCTTATTCAAAGCATCACCCATACTAGCGACATCTCCATTGCCCAAAAAAACTATCCCAGCGTCCCTCACAACGCGAGAAGCTCGCTTTATCGACTCCCAATCAGCTCGACCAGTATAAAGCTGTTTTAGAGTCCTTCCATGAAGCGTAATCATATCTGGTTTTGTCACAATCAATTCTTTCATCCATTCTTCAGAAATATCTTTGTCATATCCAATCCGAGTTTTCAAAGAAACCGGTATTTTTCGCTCACGATTCACTCCTCCATGTAGCAATGTCATTTCTTTAATTTTATCTATCAAAAGCGGATTAACATTTGCCTCCTCAAGACTAATTCCATTCAAAAAATCCTTAACACCATCTTTAACAGTTAAAACAATCTTTCGAGCAAGCTCCGGAGTTTTAATTAAGCCAGCACCAGATCCTCTTTTAGCAACTTTACTCATCGGACAGCCCATATTTATATCAATCCCATCAAAACCAAGAAAACAAGCAATGATTGAAGCCTTATAAAAAGATTCAATTTCCACCCCATAAATTTGTGCAATTATAGGCCTTTCTCTTTCAGAATACATAAATGCATGAAGCATTTTTTCGCCACCTCTAGCAAGCCCCTCAACACTCGAAAATTCCGTCATAATAAACGAAGGTTTGCTATGCCTCGCAATCATTTCTCGAAAAGGCGCATCACTAACGCTATCCATAGGCGCAAGCCCAACTACTGGTTTTTTCAAATCTAAATATTCAATCATAAAGTTAAACAAGAAAAATCAGCACAACTACACTATAACAACAAATGTTATTCAATATTTTTAATACTTACAGCAATTCTTTGTAAATCTTGTAAAAGATCTTTTCCGCCTTCGACTAAATATTTTGTTTCTTCATCTCTGTTTATAAAAATCAAAACTTCACTACTTGACTCAATAAGTTCTTCTTTAACAATTGAAACAGAAAAATCAACAATTATTTCTTCTTCTCCAGAAAAATCATTTTTTGAAAAATCAACCTTCCAAAGGTATCCACTATCTTTTAATGTCCCAGCAATTGTGTTGTTCCAATAATAAATCGAAGGGTAGGCAACTTTAAATTTGTTAACATTTTCATAAAAATACGCGTATGAAGCCAAAAGAGTTCCTTCTCCGTCTAAATCAGTCGCAATATGAAGAACTAGAGTTTCTTCCTCCGCATGATCTTCATTATTTTCTTCAATTATTTCTTCATTTTCTGTTGTTTCTTTTTCAACAACAGCTTCATTTTTCATCAGTTTCAACTCATTTTCTAGTTTTTCAATTCGAAGACTTGTTAAATAAAAAAGCTTCGCAGCCTCTTCTCTTGTAATATTTTTCCCAACACCAAAAGTGCCGTCAGCATAACCATTAAAAAAGCCCTCCTCGCTCAAATCCATAATTGCCGAATAATACCAAGCTCCTTCATTAACATCACTAAAAGATTTTGAATACTGTTTTGTTGCATAAACTCCAGAAGAAACCGCAACAAGAATTAGAACCAAACAAAACGAAGTCACAAAAAATTTTGTTTTCATTTTTTTATATTAAAAAATTCTCAAAAATTATACATAAAAAGCTGAAAACAAACAAAACGAAAAGATTTTTAATTATTCGTAAAGCTTGGTCTTTTCGCTAATAAAGACACAATTCCATGATGATGAGCTTGTTCTTTTCCCAAATGACCTTTGTCCATTACAATTTTTTCTTCATATTCAATAAGCTCAAAATCACAAAATAAATTTTTTAATTCGTTTAATTTAAAAAAACACTTCAATTTATTTTTAGAATTTTTGAAAGAAGGATCTTTAGTTGTGAAATTAGAAATCAAAACATGGCCACCAGTTTGAATATTTTTTTTAACATCATCTATTAGTTCCAGTGCCAAATTTTTATCCAAAAAATGTAAAACATTTATAATATTTACAATCTTATATTTATTTTTTTTAATAATAAAATTCCCAACATCACCACAAATAAAATTTGATTTAGAGGATTCAGGTCTTGTTTCCGTTGCATAGGTTTTTAATTTTCTTATACCTTCAATTGAACAATCAATAGCATCAACATTAAAGCCATTTTTTAACATAAAAATTGAGTCCCTTCCTTGACCGCATCCTATATCTAAACACCAAGTGCCAACACAAAAATCAGGAGCGATTTTCTGTAAATATACATTTGCATCTTTCCCCCAAACAAAATCTTTTTTATAAATTTCATCATATTTCATGAGTAAATATTAAATAATACTTAACAAAAAAGACAGTGCCAACTTTTAAAGTTGGCACTGTCAGCTTTTAGCATCTCCAGCATTGAGGGTCTTTGTCAAAGAAGCTTCCAGTAGTGCCCGCTGAAACTGCATGACATCCCCGACAGTAGTTAAGGAGTTCACAATTATTACAGCCAGCCAACCGCCAAATTTCTCTGTATTTTCGCATGTCCTTGGAGAAAAAAATCTCCTTAAAGGATTGCCGATCAATTTTTCCAACAATGCTATCAAATCGTCGACAAGCATAGACAGTGCCATTCGGCAACAAGGTCATGTGCTTGATTCCACAGTTGCAACCATCAAGAATAAGATCGGTTGTTTCACTAAGTGTATACAGTCCTTTTTCGTAAAGAAAGGGTATCCACAGGTGATCTTTAAGCGAAAAGTTTGTCCCTGCCTCCACAAGCTCTTCATAAACTTTCCACATTTCAGCCAAAAATTCACGATAAAGTAGTGGGGGCATGTTGTGCTCCGTATCTCCATGAGTAGGGCAATAACGAGAAAAAGCAAAGTTTCCCACTTCATTATCAACACAAAGCCTAGCCACAGAAGGGATTTCTGTATAGTTGAGTAAAGACACAGTAGACATTATCATGCTTCTTATTCCACTTTTATGCAAAATAGGCAGTGCAGATAATGTCGCCTTAAAAGACCCATCTTTTCTCAAATAATCATGAGTTTTTTCAAGCCCATCAATAGACATTTGATAGCTCTTGCATCCAAGCTTACTCAACATTTGAGCATTTTTTTCATTTAGGCAATAGGGATTACCAAGGATGGTGAATGCTATTTTCTTTTTGAACAGGATCTCTGTTAGTTCCCAAAAATGTTCATAAAGTAAAGGGTCTCCTCCAGTAATTGAAAAATATGGGTGGACATCCATTTCTTCACAAAAGGATAAAAAGTCATCCACAATACGTCGACACTGACTAACTGAGGGGGTAGTTCTTAAGTTTTCTAGTTCATGCTTTTGCCAAATGTAGCAGTGCTTACACCTTTGATCACACTCATTGCTTAAGTGCCATTGAAGCCCAAAGTGACGTTTCATAATTTTTTTTCCTTTTTTTGTAAGTTTGGGGCAGTAGGGGGAAATCAAAGAACCAATCTTTTATTCCCCCCTACTGATTTTTAACTACAAGAGCCACATTCTCCGTTACAACCTCCACCACAGTTGCAAGAACCCTGTCCACATCCAGTAGATGTATCTATTTTTTTATCAGTAGAATTCTCAAGTAACAAAACAGCTTGGGCACTGTGTGGGAATTTGTCTTCTGTCTGTTTTATCCAATAGTTTATTGACTTTAACTCTTTCATGCTCAAGTTCCTTTTTTTGTCAACGATCTGTTCGGTCATCAACATAATGACCACTAACAGTTTGCCCCATTCCGAATTTCTTGTCAAAAAAAACAGAATTTATTCTTTGCATGAAAAAAAATCAGGAAAATCAATCATTTTACAGGAAAAAAACAAAAAACTTTCCTGTAAGATTTTTTATTGGTGGGCAGGGCTGGATTCGAACCAGCGAAGGCGTGAGCCGACAGATTTACAGTCTGTTCCATTTGACCGCTTTGGTACCTACCCAGTTTTAAATTTACAAAATTCAAAAAAAATTATAATCATATTTATTTTAATCGCAAGCTATTTTTAGAAAAAACTAATTCTATAAAGCAAAAGACCTAAAAATATATTCACTTGCTTGTCCTC
>CAYVBX010000023.1:0-15850 GCA_964449945.1 uncultured Candidatus Peribacteria bacterium | reverse complement strand
ATTCACCCCGTAACTTCGGGATAAGGGGTCCCTCCTCCGCTTGGCAACATCCGGAGAGGGCGCAGAAAATCGGCTCTGGCGACTGTTTATCAAAAACACAGGTCTCTGCAAAGTCGCAAAGACGACGTATAGAGACTGACGCCTGCTCGGTGCGGGAATGTTAAGGGAGTAGGTTATCCAGCACCAGTTTTCCTTCAGAGGGTCGACGGTGTGTTCTATGTGTACGTGCTCATCGAGAAGCAGACAGGTCGCAATTACGTCGGCTATTCGGCCGACCTCAAGACCCGATTGACCTGTCATCGGGAGGGACGTGGCGCCCGGCGCACCAGCAAGGGTGACTGGGCCTTGGCTTACTATGAGGCGTATGCGTCCAAACAGGACGCGGTGAGACGGGAACAACGTCTCAAACAGAATGGAAACGCTCGACATCAACTCATCGAGCGGATTCAGCAGTCGATCCACTGGATGAAAACTGGTGCTGGAGAAGCTTACGACCGAAGCACCCGTAAACGGCGGCCCTAACTATGAGGGTCCTAAGGTAGCGAAATTCCTTGTCGGGTAAGTTCCGACGCGCATGAATGGCGTAATTACTTGAAAACTGTCTCAACATTAGACTCGGTGAAATTGCAAACACGGTAAAAATGCCGTGACATCATGGAAAGACGAAAAGACCCCGTGAAGCTTAACTATAGCTTGACATTGGTTTTGGATATGATTTGTGCAGGATAGGTGGGAGGCTTTGAAGCGTAGGCGTTAGCTTGCGTGGAGCCAATCTTGAGATACCACCCTTGTTATGTTTAAAATCTAACTTATGCCGTTAATCCGGCACTAAGGACATTGTTTGGTGGGTAGTTTGACTGGGGCGGTCGCCTCCTAAAGAGTAACGGAGGCGTGCAAAGGTCCTCTAGGTTTGGATGGAAATCAAACCGATAGTATAAGTGCATAAGAGGGCTTGACTGCAAGACCTACAAGTCGAGCAGGTGCGAAAGCAGGTACTAGTGATCCGATAGTGGCGCGTGGAAGCGCTATCGCTCAACGGATAAAAGCTACTCCGGGGATAACAGGCTGATTGATTCCAAGAGTTCACATCGACGAATCAGTTTGGCACCTCGATGTCGGCTCGTCCTATCCTGGGGCTGGAGAAGGTCCCAAGGGTTTGGCTGTTCGCCAATTAAAAGGGTACGCGAGCTGGGTTCAGAACGTCGTGAGACAGTTCGGTCTCTATCTTCCATGATCGTAGGATTCTTGAAGGGATGTCGTCTCTAGTACGAGAGGACCGAGATGAACGAACCTCTAGTGTATCAGTTGTCATGTCAGTGGCATTGCTGAGTAGCTATGTTCGGTTGGATAACCGCTGAAAGCATCTAAGCGGGAAGCTATACCCAAGATTAGGAATCCCCATTAACCTCCCTGAAGACTACAGGGTTGATAGGCTACAGATGGAAGCACAGTAATGTGTTAAGTCGAGTAGTACTAATAGGTAATAGACTTATATCATCAGAGAACTACTTCACTTCGACTAGTGATTGGTGTCTAAAATTCAATTTTATATTTTTAAGGATAGTGTTCTGGTAGTTATAGAGATGGGGGTACACCTGTTCCCATCCCGAACACAGCAGTTAAGCTCATCTTCGCCGATGATACTATGGTTTGACCATGGGAAAGTAGGTCGCTGCCAGAACACTGTTCTTAAATTTTCTCCTGATTTTTTATAATCATTTCTTCTGTTTCTTTAATTCTCTCCTCATCAGTAATAATTGATGTATCGGAGAGTTTTTTTAATTTAACAGTTTGAGATGTTATTGGATTATAAGATTTGTAAAAAAGTTCTATTATATCTTCTGTTTTTAATTCTTCTACTTTTAGATTACAACTTTCTAGATTTGCTTTAATTGTAGAGACTCTTTGACTTAATTTTTTTCTATGTTCCTCAAAATTTTTTCTCCTTTTTAATATATCCGTAAAACTATCTTTGGGTGAAAGTTTTTGAAAAAATCCCTGAAATAAGGTTGTTGTTTTTTCTGATCCAATATCGTATGGAACTATTACATAAAAACTTTTTTCCATAATATCAGCATATTCTATCAGTCTTTTTATATATTGTGCATATTCATACGTTTGGTCTTGGAGGAGTTTATTTTGTTGCTCATCTCCTTTTTTCTTTACTTGTTCTATATAGTCATCTAAATCAAGTTTTTTTGATTTTATTAGTATTTGAATAGGAAATTCGAGGCTGTTTAAAAATGATTGGTAAGAAATTATTATTGCATTTTGTTCTTCTTCGGATTTTAAATTAAAATTTACCGCATTAGTTTTTAAAATTGCTCTTATTCCACCATTTTTTAAGACAATTGTGTTTTCCCTTATTTCAGCAATGGGGAGATAAGTTTGTGATCCTATATCTTTATTTTTTTTGCTTGTTGTTTTTTCTATTGTTTCTGGCATTATTTTTTTGTGTTATTTGAGTCCAATAATTTCACTATTTTGTCAATATCTGGGATTTCTTTTTTCTCGATTTTCTCTTCTTCAATTTTTTTCACATAAATTTTCGAAAATGGTGATATAAATGTTTCTCCAGCGCCTTTACTCCATTTTCTTTTTTTTGGAACTAATAAGTGTTGTATTAAATTTAATAAATATATATGAAATTCTCTTTCATTTATCTTTAAAAATGCAAATGCTAGTGTAAATGATGTGCCTATTATCACTGGTGTAAGCCATACTTCCCAGTAATATTTAGTAGCAAGTGCCGAATATATTGCATATGTGGTTCCACCTCCTGCAAATAATATAATTAGTTGTCTAAAAGTAAGAGGGCCAACTATGGTATCTTCTCTTTGAACATTTTGTGGAACTTTGTATTGCATGTTTAATTCTTATATCAAGATATTTTACCATATTTGTTTCTTTAAAACAATGATATATAAGTGTTTTTTGTTTATTTTTGTCTAATCTATCAATAGAATTTATTTATTATTTTGTAGTATTATTATTTTAATGAGGCATATAAGAAATTTTTGTATTATTGCACATATCGATCATGGTAAATCAACTTTAGCAGATAGACTTCTTGAAATTACAAACACTGTTGAAAAAAGAGATATGAAACATGGTCAAATGCTTGATACTCTTGAATTAGAGCAAGAACGAGGTATAACTATCAAACTTCAGCCTGTTCGAATGGATTATGAGCTTGATGGAGAGAAATATATTTTAAATTTAATAGACACTCCCGGACATGTTGATTTTAGTTATGAAGTATCTAGAAGTCTTGCGGCTTGTGAAGGGGCGATTTTAGTTGTTGATGCTACTCAAGGAATTGAGGCACAAACTCTTGCTAATTGTTATATGGCACTTGAACATAATTTAGAAATTATTCCAGTTTTGAATAAGATTGATTTACTCTCTGCAGATGTTGAACTTAGAGCAAAAGAAATTGAGGATGCTTTGGGGATATCTAAAGATGAAATTTTAGCCGTTTCTGCAAAAGAAGGGACTAATGTTGAAAAAGTGTTAGAAGCAATCGTTAGAAGGCTCCCTAGTCCTAAAGAAAGTAGTGTTGATGATGAATTTAAGGCTTTAGTTTTTGACTCTATTTACGATCCATATAAGGGGGTTGTTTCTTATGTTCGAGTTCAGTCGGGTATGCTTAAAAAAAGTGATAAAGCTTATTTTTTAAATACTAAAAAAGAAATTGATGTTCTTGAAGTTGGTTATTTTAAACCGAAGTTTAAAGCATCTGAGGCCCTTTATCCTGGAGAAGTTGGGTATATTGTTACTGGGTTAAAAAGTGTAAGGGAGGCACGTGTGGGTGATACTTTATGGAAAAGTGGAATGCAAAAGAAATTACTTGAAGAGGCGAATTCGCTAGAGGGGTATAAAGTGGTGAAACCTTTTGTTTTTGCAGGTATTTATTGTGTTGAAAATGATGATTATCCTTTACTTAGAGATGCCCTAGATAAGTTTCAGTTGAATGATAGTGCAATTTCTTTTGAACCTGAAACTTCAACTGCCTTAGGTCATGGCTTTCGATGTGGTTTTCTTGGCCTTTTGCATATGGAAATTGTGCAAGAACGTCTTGAAAGAGAATTTGGACTTAGTTTGATTGTTACTTCTCCTTCTGTTTCGTATCTTTTAAATATGACTGATGGGGAAAAACGATTTATTTCTTCACCTGCTGATATGCCAGATCCTGTTTATTATAATTCTATTGAAGAGCCTTGGGTAAAAGTAGAGATATTAACTCCAACGGAGCATATTGGTGGGATTATGACTCTTTGCACTGAGAAAAGAGGAATTCAAAAAAATATTAGTTATTTAGATACTTCAAGAGTAGTTTTAACTTTTGAAATACCACTTTCTTCAATAGTTATTGATTTTTATGATTCTTTAAAAAGTATTTCTTCTGGTTATGCATCGATGAATTATGAATACTTGGAATATAGAGAGGGTAATTTGAAAAAATTAGATATACTTGTGGCTGGGGATAAAGTTGATGCTCTTGCGCAAATTGTTCATCAAGATAATGCCTTTTATGTTGGAAGAGAATTAACTAATAGACTTAAAGATATTATTCCAAAAGCACAATTTGTGATTGCAATTCAGGCCGCGATTGGGGGGAAAATTATTGCACGAGAAAGTATTTCTGCTTATAGAAAAGATGTAACAGGATATTTATATGGAGGAGATGTTACAAGAAAACGAAAACTCCTAGAAAAACAAAAAAAGGGAAAGAAACGAATGAAACAATTTGGTAGGGTTACAATACCTCAAGAAGCTTTTTTGGCTATGCTAAAGAGATAAAATGTGCTAGAATAAAATAAAAAAATGAATAAACTAATTTCTTTTATTTTAATTTTTACTCCTTTTGTAAGTACTTTTGAGTGGAAAGTTGCTCGTTTTTTTAAAAGTGTAAAATCTACAGATTCGATTTTTTCTATTAGACTTAGGCTTTTAAAACTGATGAAAGAAAATTTAGTGGTTTTAAATTTATGGATGGAAAAAGAATATAAAGGATATAAAAATTTAAAAAAAAGCAGTAGGAAAAAATTCTATAAAAACTCTGAAGAAATTGTTAAATTGTTTTTTGATGAATACTTAAAGCTTCCTAAATTAAAAAACCCATATTTTAATGATGAAAAACTTGATTTTATTTATTCTATAATGCGCTTTTTAAAGCCAAATAAATATTATAAATATATTAAAAGTGCAAGTTTTTTTAAACTTTTAAAAGATCCAAATAAAGAGACTCTTGAAGGTGATTGTAATCAGATTGTTACACTTTATATTTTTCTTTTTTCTCGTAAATATAATATTGAAGATTTAGAAATTAAACTTTTACCCGATCATGTTTGTTTGCATTATAAGGGGATAGATATAGAAGCAACAAATGGGCAGTTTTGTAAATATGATAAATATGATCATATTTTGCCTATTACGGAGATTCTTTCCACAAATTTATTAGATATTACTGATTTTAGAGAGAAAACTAGAAAAATTAATGCTCGTGTATTTTTAAAATCTGCTCAGCTTTCTTTTGCAATTAGTTCTCTTAGAGAAATAGTGGAAAAAAATTTAGAATATGCATATCACAATTTAGCTATTTCTACGATGAAAGAAAAAAACTTTAAATCTGCACTTTTTTATTCATCAAAGCTAAAAGATAAAAGCCTTTATTCAAATATAAAAAGAAATTATGCAATAAATTTATATGAAAGGAAAAGTTATGAAAAGGCATTAAAAATTTCAAAAGAGATTAGAGATTTGGAACTTGAAAGGGCTTGTTTAGGTGCAATGTTTAATGAATTAAGAAAAAAAGTTGAAAATGTTAAAACTATTTCTGATGTTAAATTAAACCGAAAAACTTACAATAAAATGTATGATTTGGCTTTAAAAATGGGGGATAGAACTTTAGCAGATCAAATCAAAAAATCTTATTTTATTTAATTAAAATTTGAAAAAAGTGCAAAACGAATTGTTTTTTACGAGTTATTTTTGGATCAATTGTTTTGCTTAATAATTTTGTGTAAGAGCTATTTAAAATAGTGGAAAAATTTTAAAAATTTTTTGTTGACAATTTTGCTTATTATTGTATCTTGATCTTAGTTTCAAATATTGTTTTAAGTTATAAATTATGAGTGAAAATAATGTAGATTTTGATGTTATTGAAATTGAAATTGATGAGGATGGTGGTTTTGAAATTGATATAGATTTTACCGTGGTAAAGCCAGAAATACCTGCTTTACAAGAAAACACAAGAAATTTAGTTGATTTTATCCTTTTTGATGATTTTGGTGAAATATCTAAAACTTTTTTTACTGATATTGAATATCAACAAGCAATGAAAGATTTAGAAACTATGTTTTTTGAAATGGGGAATAGTGCTCTTTATTCAGAACTTTTTTTAAGAAAGCTGAATAACTGTTTGCTTTTTTCCTTTTCAAAAGCTTCAAAAACACCACTTAGTCCATTTTTAAAAAATGTGGAATCACTTTTTTTAGAGGATATGCGATTGTTTTTAAATAAAATTGTAATGGATCAATTTGATACTTTTGATTTTGATTATAGTACAGCGGTAACACTTGTTCACCTCTATCTTAGACATATTCTTATTGTTGAGTCTGAAGGCCAGAAACTTGATCAGAAATCTCAAATTATTAAAGCCTTTAAAAACACTGAAAATCATCTTATGAAGCTTTTAAACGAATATTATCTGTTTTTAAGAGATTAGCGTCTTTATATTATCTTTATTTTTTGCCTTATTTATGGTAAAATATGTTGATATAATTATCTAATTTGAAGACGACTATTACTAGAAAATTTGGACAATTTATAAAAATATTTTTATTTTTATTGTTTTTTCTTTTTATTTCAATGCAACTTTTTTTCCCAGATTTTACTAATTCATTTTTAAAAAGTTCTTATAAAATTTTTTTTGGAGAAGAAGATATTAATAGTATAAATAATAATTCGTTATCTATCGTTTTTCCTGTAGAAAATTATAAAGCTGATCCTTTTGATTATGATTTTTATGGAAAACAAATACTTTCAAATGTCTTTGATTCGCTGGTGGTTTTAGATAAAAATTTCAGAATTAAACCATCTTTAGCCTATTCTTATGGTCTTATTAGTGATAATGTTTGGAATTTTAGACTAAGAAAAAATGTAAAGTTTCATAATTCTATGGAATTAACTTTTAGTGATGTTGAAAAGACTTTTGAATTTGCAAAAAATAGTCAATTTTTGAGTACTTTTATTTCTTCAATTGATAAACTAGAAAAAATTGATGATTTTGAATTTAATATAATTACGAAGTATCCTGATCCATTACTTCTTTCTAAACTTACTATGCTTTATATTGTTCCTTTTGATTTTTCGTATGAAAATCAATTTATTGGAACTGGGCGTTTTGTTTATGATAAAAAAGTTTTAAATGAATTGTTTTTGTATCCGAGTCAAGATTCGTGGTGTGGACAATCAAAAATAAAAGAAATTAAAGTAATTTTTGAAGAAGATGCAAATAATCGAATTGATCTTTTTCTTGAAGGAGATGCTGATTTTCTCGCATTTGTGCCACATGGAGCGATTCCGATTATTAGACAATATGGATTTAATGTGATTTCACTTCCTAGTCTTGAGGTGCAATCTTTAATGTTTAACTTAAATTCAAAAATCTTTTCTGATAAGGCAAATAGAAAAACTTTTGCTTCGATGATTGATAAAAATGATATATTAAATCGATTTGCGTCATACTTAACTATTTCCAGCCAATTTGTAGGAAGTGGTGTTTTCGGTTTTAATCCAAATATTGCTTTTCCTTTAATGACTGATTCTGAAATACATGAATCTATAAATAATTTTCCTTCTTTAAATGTGATTTTGGTTTTACCTCAAAACTTAGAGCTTTTAGCTAATGTTTTAAAAAACCAATTATCAAAATATGGTATAAATTTGGTTTTAAAACTAGTTTCAGAAGATAATCTGCTTAATGAAATTCCAAATTCTGATTTATTTTTTATGTCTTTTAAAACTGATTTAGGAGATCTTGGTGACTTTTTGAGTTCTGTTGTAAAAAGTGATTCAAAAAATAATTTTCAAAATTTTAAAAATTTAGAAATTGATGAGCTTATTTTAATGTCTGAACAAAATTTACTTGTTTTTGAAAGATTAAAACTTTTACAAGAAATAATGAAATTAGTAGTAGAGGATTATGTTATTGGAATTCCTTTGTTTGAGTATGATGTCTTTTATGCTTTTAATAAAAACTTAAGTTTTGAACCAAGTTTGAATGGTTTAATAGATTTTAATGAAATAAAATTTAATGATAATTAGAATTCGTACAAAATTGATTTTTTCTATTAGTATTTTAATACTTGTTTTGTTGAGCATTTCTGCGATTTTGTTAACAAAAGAGAAAAAAGCTGAGCTGAGTTATGATATGTATTTTAAGAACATGGCTTTTTCTAGGCTTGTTTCTGAAAGTATTATAAATAATTATGAAAACTACTTAAAAGAAGATAATTTTTTGTTTTTTAACAGAGAAATAAATAATTTATTTGCTCAAAACTTAGACTTAACTCAAATACAAATTGCATCTTATTCTGGGGAAATATTGTATGACTCTTTGCTTGATTTAGAAAAAAAATATAATGGATTTCCTCGCCTATTGTCTGATGATTTACTTTTACAGATTAGATCGAAAAAAATATCGCTTAAAAACAATTTAGATCAAGTTTTTTTCCTTTCTATAAACGAAAGAAATGAGTTTGAGTATTTTGATTATGATGATAATTTAGTTTTTCCTCAAAATGATACGTTTTTTGCAGAATTTTTTACTGTACCTGTTTTTGATAAATACTCTGTAATTTTTCATTTTGATTATGAAAAACTTGAAGAACGACTAAATCATTTAATAATTCGGATCGCAATTTTAACGGCTTTTGGTGTTTTACTTGGTATTTTTCTATCATTTATTTTGGCTTCTCATTTTAATAAACCCGTTTCTAAGTTGTTAAAAGCTAATGAAAAGATTGCTGGAGGTGATTATGATACTCGGGTTGAAATTAAAACTCGGGACGAACTTAGTCTTTTGGCATTAAGCTTTAATAAAATGGCACGAGATTTGAAAGAAAGTCTTGACGCACGGGTTTATCAAGAAAAAATGGGGAGAGAAATTGAGTTGGCGGGACAAATTCAAAACCAATTAATACCAAAGAAAATACCTCATATAACTGGACTTGATATTTCTGCAAAAATTTTGCCAGCAGATCAAATTGGTGGTGATATGTATGACTTTTTACCTAGTTTTGATGAAAATCATTTATTTTATTTAGGAGATGTAACTGGTCATGGTATTCCTGCTGGTCTTCTTAGTTCCATTTCTAGTGCATTGTTTTATGGTTTTTCTAAAATTCCTGACTTAAAAGAAATTTTAATTCGTGTGAATGAAGTTTTTCATGCAAAAACCATGTCAAATATGTTTATGACACTTTGTTTACTTAAATTTAATGAACTAACTAACTCATTAAGTTTTGTTAGTGCTGGGCATGAACAGGTTATTAAATATAATTCTTCAAGTAATTCAACTATTCTTATGCCTTCTGGAGGTGTTGCCCTCGGAATGACTAGAGATATTTCGAAATTATTGAAAGAACAAAATATGGCTCTTTTAAATGGTGATTTTGTAATTATTTATTCTGATGGAATTCCTGAATGTTGGAATGAAAAAAGAGAGCTTTATGGTATGCAAAGATTACTTTCCGTTATACAGGCAAATTCAAATGCTTCTACTGCTTTAGAAATGCAAGAGGCAATTTTAAAGGATGTTTCTTTCTTTGCTAATGGTTATAAACAAATGGATGATATAACAATTATTGTTGTGAAAAAAATTTAATATCGGGCTTTAATTAGATTTTTTTTAAGAAAATATTTTTTTAACTAAAAGAAATTTTGAAATGGTTTTTACTTAATCAATTGCTGGAACTGGAAATTTTATTGAAAATCTTTTTACTTCTTTTTTAATTTCTTTAAGTGTTTCTTCGTTTTTAGTATTTTCAAGAGCTTTATTTATACAGTTTGCAATAAATGGCATCTCTGTTTCTTTCATGCCTCTTGTTGTTATTGCTGGTGTGCCTATTCGAATTCCTGAAGGGTCAAATGGTGATCTTGTATCGTTTGGGATCATGTTTTTGTTTGTTGTAATGCCCGCTTTATCAAGTGCAATTTGTGCTTCTTTTCCTCCAATGTTTTTATGAGTAATATCAATTAACAAAAGATGGTTTTCAGTTTTTTGAAAAGCAATTTTGTAATTTAATTTTTTGAGCTCAATTTCTAATGCTTTTGCATTTGCTTTCATTTGTTTTGCATAAACTTTGAAGTCATCTGATAAGGCTTCTTTAAATGCGATTGCTTTTCCTGCAATATTATTTTCATGAGGTCCTCCTTGTAATCCTGGAAAAACACTTGAATCAATATTTTTAGCAAATTTTTCTTTACACATTATCATTCCTCCTCTTGGACCTCTAAGTGTTTTGTGTGTTGTTGTTGTTACAACATCAAATAATGAAACTGGATTTTTCATTTCACCACCTGCGATAATTCCTGCAATGTGAGCGATGTCGGCCATTGTATATGCGTCAATTTTATTTGCTATATGTTTTATTCTTTCGTAGTCAATTTCTCTAGAATAAGCTGAATAACCAACCAAAATTAATTTTGGCCTTTCTTTTAGCGCAATTTTTTCAATTTCTTCATAGTCAATTTCGCCTGTTTCTTCTATTGTTTTATACCTTAGAAATTCAAATATTTTTGACATATGAGTAATAGGGTGTCCATGAGTAAGATGTCCTCCATGGCTTAAGTCCATTCCGAGTATTTTGTCTTTAGGTTTTAATAAAGCAAAATATACTGCTATGTTTGCTGGTGCGCCTGATAATGGTTGAACATTTACATGTTCGGCACCAAAAAGCTCTTTTGCACGATTTATTGCTAAATTTTCTATCTCATCAATGTTTTCACAACCCCCATAATATCTTTTATTATAATATCCTTCTGCATATTTATTAGTTAGAATCGAACCTAATGCTTCTAATACTGCTTTGGAAACATAATTTTCGGAGGGAATAAGCTCAAGATTTTCTATTTGTCGGATTTTTTCTTTTTCAATTATTTCGTAAAGGTCTTGATCAAAATTTTTTATATTTTGCATTATTTGTATGTGTTAATTTCTGTAATAACAATATCACATTTTTCATCAAAAGACTCTATTTCAATTTTTTCAGTTACTTGGAAATCAAAGCAAATTCCAATTTTTAAAGCTTCTTGTTCTTTTAAAAATTTGTCATAAAAGCCCTTTCCATAGCCAATTCTAAACTTGTTTTTATCAAAAGAAATTGCTGGAACAATTATTAAATCAAGCTTTTTTTTGTTTATTTTTTTGGGTTCAGGAATTTGATATTTGTTTAGTGTTAAATTGCATTCTTTGTCATATTTGCCATAAAAAAGTAATTTTTCTTTAACAATTGGCAAAAAAAAGTTTTTATTTTTAGTTTTAGTTAATGCCAATATATTCACTTCGTTTTTGATAGGGAAGTAAAGTAATATGTTTTTTGCACTTTGATATTTTTTTAAATTTTGAATTTTATTAACAATTTTTTGACTTTTTATTGTTATTGATTTTTCGCTTTGATTAAGTCTTTTGATTAAGATTGTTTTTCTTAACTCGTTTTTATTTGTTTTCATATTTTTATATTAGTTTGTTTTTATATTTTTTCAAACAAATATAAAAATAGTTTTTAGAAAATATGGAAACTTTACTTGTAAAAAATTTTTTTTTAACTAAAATTTAGCCAGTAAAATTTTTTTGGGAAATTATGCCCAGGTGGCGGAACTGGTAGACGCGCTACCTTGAGGTGGTAGTGGCTGTATGGCCGTGGAGGTTCAAGTCCTCTCTTGGGCACCAAAAAATTGATTGTGTTTGTATTAAAATTTTGCTAAAAATGTTCTTGTAAGTTTTTAAGGGCGCTTAGCTCAGTTGGTTAGAGCGTCTGGTTTACACCCAGAAGGTCAGTGGTTCGAATCCACTAGCGCCCACCAAAAATTGTCATAATTATTTTTTATGTTTAAGATAATTTTTTTCTTTAAAAGCTAAAAATAATATTTAGCTTAGCTTGATATTATTTTTAATAATTTTTATATTTGTTTTGTTATAATTTTTAACTATCATCCTATGAATGATGACAAACTCCAAGTAAGCTTGGAAGTTCCTATGCGGGAAAAAATCTCGAGATTATTTATCTTTAGATTTTTATGAGTTTATATTTTAATATTCCCAGTAATGCCTTTGGCACTTTGGATGGGAATCGTAATGTTCCTACATTTCTGGTATATGTTGATTCTTGGAAAAAGAAATGAATGGCTTTTTAATAATAATGTTAGATTTTTCAAATGGTTGATTCAATGGCAAGCGTATTTAAATTTACTTGTAGATAAAAGACCAGGTTTTTGGTGGTAATATTTGATAAATTTAAAGCCTCTTTTCATCTAGAAAAGAGGCTTTTTTTAAGCTTTATTAAAAATGATTTATAATATATATTTTTTTTGTACTAATCATTATTATGTTTAAAAGGTTATTTTTTGCACTTCTAATCAATAGTTTATGTTTATATGCTGTTGTTCAGGTTGTTGATGGAGTTTCTTATACTGGTGGTTTTAAGTTTTTCTTTATTTCTGGACTTATACTTGGTTTTATAAATTTTTCAATTAAACCAATACTAGAGATTTTCTCTTTTCCTTTAATTTTCCTTACAGGAGGACTTTTTGCAATAATTATAAATGCAGTTGTTCTTAGAATTTTGGTGTTTATGCTTGATTTGTTAAAATTTTCTGAATTATCTTTGTCTTTTGATGGATTTTCTGTATACTTAATTTCGGCCTTTTTATTTGGTATAATAAATTGGTTTTTACAACTATTTTTTAAAAAATAAGAATTATGAAATCTTTTTTAATCATTACTCAAATTTTATTATCAATGGCGTTAATTGCTGTTGTTATTTTACAACAAAGATCAACTGGCCTTTCTGCAACTTTTGGAGGAACAGGGGGTGGTTTTCATGTAGCCAAAAGAGGTGCTGAAAAAGTTCTTTTTAATTTAACAATTGCTATTGCAGTACTTTTTATAATAAATTCAATTTCGTTTTTGTTTATTTAAAATATTATAATGTATCGCTTTTTAAAGCGCGTTTTAAAGTCATATACAACAAGGGATATTGTTTTTAGTTCATTGTCTGTGATTGTCTTTTTACTTATGATTCTTAAAATGATTGTTTTTCCTTATGGGATGTTTGGTTTTGGAGAGTCAAATATTTTTACTGAGGCAATGATTTCAAGAAATGGTTTTCAATCCCTTAATCCTTTATTTGTTGATTATAATGAGCCAGATCGTGAAGCTTCAAGGCTTATTTTTTCTGGTTTAATGAAGTATGATTTAAACAAAATGGCGATTGTTGATGATATGGCTAATTTAGAAATTAGTGCAGATAAACGAGAATACCTATTTACAATTAAAGACAACATTAAATGGCATGATGGAAAACCTTTTTCTGTTGAAGATGTCATTTTTACTTATCGAGATATAATAATGCATCCGTCATTTCCAAATCAAATTCTTAAGGCAAATTTTGCTGGCGTGAAAATTGAACAATTAAATGATAAACAACTTAAGTTTGTACTTGAAAAACCGAATACCTTTTTTATCAGTAATTTGATAATTGGAATTTTACCTAAGCACAAACTTTCTGGTGTTGATCCTTATAATTTAATTTTTGATGATTTTAATAAAAATCCAATAGGTACAGGGCCGTTTTTAATGAAAGAACCTGTGGAAAAATTTAAAGCTGGACATATGAGTTTGACTTTATATAAAAATCCAAATTTTTATGGTGAGAAAAACGAGGTTGAAATTTTGCGACTAATTTCTTATCTGTCAATGGAGGATTTGCTTCAAAATCTTACTTCTATAAATGCAGTTGTAAAATTTTCTGGTAAATATTTTGATTTTTTCAATCAAAATCCAAGATTTTCCGTAGTAAACTATGAGTTGCCACAATTTACATCGGTTTTTATGAATATGGAGTCAGAATTTCTTAAAAATAAAATGGTTCGTTTGGCGTTACAAAAAGCGATAAATAAAAATGAAATTTTGGCAAACTTTAGTGATAAAAAAGTTGTGGATACACCTTTAATGGAATTGGATCAAAGTCAGTGGGTTTATCAATCTAATTTGGAAGAAGCTAATGGTGCGCTAAAGGATGCGGGGTTTACATATGCTGAATCAGATATAGATAAGTCTGGTTATAGGTTTAATGAAGAGGGGAAGGCCCTTGAATTGCGATTTATAGTAAGACATTATAATCAAGGAACTGTTCAATATGATGAAACACAAGCAATTGTTATGTATTTAATAAATGCTTGGAAAAGTATTGGTGTAGATGTTTTGGTTGAATTTCTTTATGATGAAGATTTTGAAGATAGAATAACACGAAGAGATTATGATTTGCTTTTGGTAGGGCAAAGTATGGGATATAATTTGGACACTTATTCTTTTTGGCATTCTAGTCAGGCTAGCCCAAATGGTTTGAATTTTTCAAATTATAAAAGTTTTGCTGTAGATTCAATTATTTCTGATATTAGAAATACTTTTGAAAATAAGAAAAGGCAAGAAAGACTAAATGATTTAGCTAAGCATATTAGTGATGATGTTCCTGCAATATTTTTATTTAGGCCTGTTTATTTTTATGCTTTTGATAAAAAAGTTTCAGGAATTACACTTGATTCAATAGTTTTTCCGAGTGATCGTTATTCAAATATTTCAAATTGGGAGTTTAAATAACGATTTTGACTTTACTTTCTTTTGTAGTTTAGGTATTTATTAGAGGTAAATTTTTAAGTTTTAATAGAAAAAATATGAAAGTTGTACTAAATAAAGATGTGTCAAAATTAGGTTTTAAAGGGGAAGTACTTGATGTTAAGCCTGGTTTTTTTAGAAATTTTTTAGCTACGAACAAACTTGCTGATGCACTAACAAAAGCTAGAGCTAAAGTAGTAGAAGATAGAAAAACTAAGATGGTTATGAAAAAAGAAGAAATTTTGGCTAATGCAAAGTCGATTATGGATCAAATTTCTGGAAAAACAGTTAATATCAAAGCAAAAGCAAATGATAAAGGTGTTTTATTTGCTTCAATCTCAATTATTGATCTTATTAAAGCCGTACAAGATGAATTTGGAGTAAGACTTGATCCTAGTTTTGTTAAAATGGAGGCTTTAAAAGAAGTTGGAAATTTTGAATTAGAATTGAAAATTGGCGATAATAAGGGTAATCTTTTTGTAAACATCGTTAATATTGACTAAGAGAGTTTTAAGCGTCGATTTTGGAAAAAAAAATGTAGGACTTGCAATCGGTAATACAATTACGAAACTTGCAAGTCCTTTATTAAGTATTGAAAATAAGTCTTTCGATTATTTGTCGAGCGAAATTTTAAAAATTATTGATGAATGGGGTATTGATATTCTTCTTTTTGGGCTTCCTTTAAATATGGAAAAAAAACATTTATCTAATCCAATAACAAAGGATTTATTTGATTTTATTGACTTTTTTAAAGCTAGAAATCCAAAAATTGTAATTGAACTATTTGATGAAAGATTAAGCACCTTTGAAGCAAAGAAAATACTTGAAGATTCGAAAGTTGGCTACCATGAATTAATGAAGAAAAAAGATAGTGTTTCAGCACAAATTATTTTGGATAGATGGCTTAATAAAGATGAGTAACCTTTGTATTTTTTTTGATTCTTTTAT
>CAYVBX010000022.1:0-16535 GCA_964449945.1 uncultured Candidatus Peribacteria bacterium | reverse complement strand
AATCTCATAAATTTTTATGGATACCTTTTATCTATCTTTTACCTACCTTTTACCATGTTTAGCTTCAACAGAAAGTTTTTTCATGCTATCAATAAGCCCTTCAAACCAATCTTCTCCTCCAAGTTTCGAAATATCTATCTTAAGCTTATTCCCTATAATTTGCCAATTTGAATTATGTTCAAGTAAACTAATAATATTTGCTGGCTTTACCTTATTAGACATCAAAATTTCAATTTCTCTTTCGTTGCTCATCGGTTTTATCTGAGAACGAACATTCAAAACACCCGCTTTTTTAGCATAAATTTTGAGTTCGATTACCCTAAATAAATTATTTACTTGTCTAGGCATTTTACCATAATCAGCAATCATTTCTTCTTTTATTTCTTTTAAATAAACCATTGAATCCGCCGAAGAAAGTTTTTGATAAGCAGAAATTTTGTCATTAGAATTAACGATATAAGTTTCTGGAATAAAACCTGCAATTGGTAATTCAATCGATACATCGGAAATTTCATCTCCGCCATCCGTCATCATCCTTCCTGATTTTAAATCTTCCACCGCTTTATTAAGCATTCTAATAAAATGTGCTACTCCAACCACATTAATAACTCCATGTTGATTTGCACCTAAAACATCACCAGCTCCACGAATTTCTAAATCTTTCATCGCAATTTGAAAACCACTTCCCAAGTCCGACGCTTCAACAATCGCCCTAAGTCGTTTTTTTGCGTCTAATTTTAATCTCTGACCATGATACAAAAAGTACGCATAGGCTTGTTGTTTACCTCGCCCAACTCTTCCTCTTAACTGATAAAGCTGAGACAAGCCAAATCTTTCAGCATTATTTACAATTAAAGTATTCGCATTAGATAAATCTATTCCATTTTCAATAATAGTAGAGCTTACCAAAACATCATATTTACCCTCTTTAAAAGCCATAATTCTATCTTCAAGCTCTGAGCTCCCGAGCTTTCCATGTGCAACAACAAACTTTGCCTCCGGAACCAGCTGTCTAAGTTTTTCCGCCACACCATCTATTGTTTGAACTCTATTGTGCAAAAAATACACTTGTCCACCTCTATTAACTTCCTTCAAAACAGCTTCTCTTAGTAAATTTGTAGAATATTTTCTTACCTCAGTTATTACAGGAAGCCTTCCATAAGGCGGTGTCGTAATAGTTGTAATATCTCTAAGCTTATTCAAACAAATGTTAAGAGTTCTAGGAATTGGAGTTGCTGTTAAAGTTAAAACATCGACCTCCTTCCTAAGTGATTTTAATTTTTCCTTTTGTTTCACGCCAAATCGTTGTTCTTCATCAATAATAACAAGCCCCAAATTTTTAAAAGCAATATCTGATTGGATTAAACGGTGCGTACCAATGATTATATCAATTTCCCCTTTTTTTAATTTTTCAACAATTTTCTTTTGTTCAGATTGAGTTCGAAATCTACTCAACATTTCTATTCTAATATGAAAATCATTCATTCTTTTCACAAAAGATTTAAAATGTTGATCTGCCAAAATCGTAATCGGCGAAATCAATGCTACTTGTTTTTTATTTAAAACAGCAGTAAAAGCCGCTCTCATGGCAACCTCCGTTTTTCCAAAACCAACATCTCCACAAACCAAACGATCCATCGGCACATCTGAAAGCATATCATTTCTCACATCTTCAATAGCCTTAATTTGTCCAGGAGTTGCTTCGTATGGAAAAGTTTTATCAAATTTTTCTTGAATTAAATCTTTAATATTATATTTTGGCCTTTTTGCAGATTTTCGTTCTGCATAAAGTTTTAAAAGTTCTTTCGCAATTTCTTGTGTTTCTTTTTTAACTTTAGCTGTCATTGTATTCCATTCGGCAGAACCAAGTCTTGTAAGCTTCGGCATTGCTTCATCAGAGCCAACATATTTATTTACTTTATCAGCCTGATCAATCGGTACAAAAAGTTTATCATTTTCTGCATATCCTAAGGCTAAATATTCTTTAGTAACATTATCTACAGTTTTTTGTTGAAGACCTAAAAATTTTGCAATTCCATGATCGCTATGAACAACATAAGATCCCGCCGTAAGACTTGTTAAAAAATCATCAAAAACCGTTCTATTATTCGATTTTTTTTCTTCAAGTCCACGAATAAACGGAACTTCAATATCGGAAATAATTAAAAGTTTTTGATTTGGATTTTGAAAAGCAAAAGGAAAAATATCTTCTTTAGCAAGCTCTAAGAGGAAAATTGCACTTGTTTCTAAATTTTCTTTTGAAAGCTCAGTTTTAAAAGGAATCTTTTGATCAATTAAATAAGCTTTTGCTTCATCTAAAAATTTTGTAAAAAACAAAACTTTCCACTTCGCACTTATCTTATCTCTTAAATCATTTCCAAAGTCCGGAGCCGTTCGATATTTTAAAACAGACAAAAAATGTAAGTGCAAATGTTTATCATCATCTTCATTAAAAGAAGTAAAAGAAACCGTACTCATCTTGCTAGTAGCTTCTTTCATAAAATAATTCCACATTTCAAAATACGCATCAGTTAAATCAATTTCATCATCAATAAAAAGTCCCTTATCAAAAAAATATTCCAAAATATTACTATCCGAGTAGTCAACATTAAATGAATAAATTTGCACATTATCTAAAGACTTTTGAACTTTTGTGTAGTCAAAATTGTTCAAAACTTCTATCTTTTCAACATCATCAAAATTGAGTTGTATACGCACTGGAGACTCCATATTTACAGGGAAAATCACTATACTATCACCTTTTCTATAATAAGAACCTTTGTGCAAAAGTTCTTCATCGCTCACTTCATAGCCAAAAGATATAATTTTTTCGACGAAAGAAACTGCATCAAACGCCTCTCCTTTTTGCACATTAAAAAAAGCTTTTTTAACACTTGAGTAGTCAGGAAAATTTTGTAAAACAGAATCAAACGATAAAATAAAAATTGCATTTTTGTTTGTAATAACTCTATAAACAAATTCCATCAACAAAATAATTTTTTCTCTTTCAAACTCTACACTAGAAGAAAAATCTTTTCGTTTTTCTTCTTCTAAATAATTATAAACAAAAACAGGACGATCACTCCATAAAGACATTGCACGACGAAGAGTATTTGCCTCTTCTTTTCCATTCACAACCCATAACACATTCGAAACATCATTGCGTGGGTCTCTACAAAAATCACTAATTAAAAGTGCCTTTCCTGAAGAATTTGAAGCACCCGAAAAAGAAACATTTTTATGAGTTTGAAAAAGCTCACTCGCATTCTTTAATTCCTCCCGCGAGAAAAAGGAAACTAAATTTCTCATCCCTTATATTTAAATATCTTAAATTTCAAAAATTAAACCTTTAGAGGCATAATAATATAAATATAATCATCTTGCTTAATCGTTTTAACGAGAGCAGGAGATTCTTTATCATTTATTATTATATCAATTTTATCATCATTGATAAAGTTTAAAACATCTAAAAGATACTGTGCATTCAATGAAATTTTATTTGGAATACCTTGAATTTTAACTAAAAGCGAAGATTTTTCTTCACCAAGTTTCGTTTCTTCACTTGAAACAAGAAGTCTTCCATCCTCTCCCACATTCAAAAAAACTGAATTATTATTTTCTCTCGCAAACAAACTTACTCTCTTAAGAGTTAATGATAAATCTTCTACACTCACTTCAAATCTAGTTTTTTCTTCTACAGGAATTATTTTTCTGTAATCTGGAAATTTGCCTTCTATAAGCCTTGAAATAAGCTCAATTCCACCGACTGAAAAGAGTATTTGATTTTTACTAATATCAAGTCTTACTTCTTTTTCTTCTGATTTACTAATGATTTTTGCAAGTTCCGACATAGTTCTAGCAGGCACAATACATTCAAGCTCAGAAACTGTCGTAGAAGCAACATCAATTTTTCTCTCAGCCAATCGATAACTATCCGTAGAAGCAAGTTTCAATTTATTACCTTCAAGCATCATGTAAACACCAGACAAAACTGGTCTTGAAGTATTAACCGAAGCCGCAAAAACAGTTTGATTTATTGCTGAAATAAAGTGATCAATATTAACATTTAAATAATTTTCCTTTTCTATTTGAGGAATTATTGGAAATTCTTCTGCTGAAATACACTTAATTTTAGTTTTTGAAGATGATGAATCAATCAATAAATTTAAACTATCCGTAAGTTCCATTTCTACCTTTTCATCATTGAGCAAAGCCACATAATTTGTAATAAGTTTTGCAGGAACAGTAATTGCTCCCTCTTTTTTTACCTCAGCATCAATACTACAACTAATTGCAATTTCCAAATTTGTAGCACCAAAATGGAGTTTTCCATCTTTTGCAGAAATCAAAACATTGTTTAAAACGGGAAGAGTATTATTTGGATTTATTGCTTTATTTACAACATTCAAGGCATTGTCCAAATCTCTCTGAGAACATAAAATCTTCATAAACTTAAAATTAATTACCTTTAAAAATCTTTAAACTCATTATATGAACTTCTAAAAATAAAACAACACTTTTTTATATGCCAATACTTTCTACCCTGTATTTATATGTATTATATAATTATAAGAATGCAGTAATAGTAGCTTTTTACAAAAAGCCCTTTTAAGCTCATAATAATCTATGGCTTGTTTAAAAGAAAAACAAAGCAAAGCGATAGAGTTTTACAATTTATTTTAAATATGTTTGTTCAAAAATTGTTTAAAACCTGTTCAAAACCTTGTTTAAAAAGTGCAAATCCTATATTATAAATCAGCATAATTTTATCCAAAACAACACTTATGAACGACATACTATTTAATACTTTTGCACCTATTCTAGGAGTGGCTTCAGGACTTACACTTTCTTTATATTTTATTAAAAACGCAATAAATACAGCTTCTCTTGAACAGAAAAAAGAAAGAGCAAGTAAGGAAATTCTTGCTTCAAAAGAAAAAGCTTCAGAAATTATTCTTTCAACAAATGAAACAATATTAAGAGAAAAAGAAATATTTCAAAAAGATATGCTTCAACAAAAAGAACACATAAAAAAAATAGAAGAATCTTTAATAGAAAGAGAAGAAAATATTAAAAAACGCGAAGACAAAAACAGACAATTAAGCCTTCAGTTAAAGGCAGAAAATGAGTTTTTAGAATCTGCCCAAAACGCAGTTAAAGATATTGAAGCAAGATCTACCAAAAAACTCACAGAAATAGTGGGGGCAAACAAAGAAGAAGTTAAAAATGAAATAATAAATAGTCTAAGTTCAGATTTAGAAAAATATTATGAAGATAAAATTCTAAACATTGAAGAAAGCCTTCGAGATGATGCGGGGAAAATTGCTAGAAAAATTATTACAGAAATAATGCAAAGAATTTCATCAGCAACATCAGTTGAATCAAGAGTTGTCAATATAATAGTGCCCAAAGATCATATAAAAGGAAGAATAATAGGAGCAGGCGCAAAAAATATTCTTCACTTAGAAACTAAGCTTGATGTCGACATAATATTTAATGACGAACCAAACACAATCACTCTTTCCGCCTTTAATCTTGTTACTAGATATATTGCACAAAAAACTTTAGAAAATTTAATAAAATATAACGGAGAAATATCAATCAAAACCGTAGATCAGGCGATGGAAAGAGCCGAAAAAGAAGTTGATAGAGAGCTTTATTCAATTGGAAGACGAATAGTTCAAAAAATGAATTTAAAAATTGAAGACAAAGAATTGATATCAATAATAGGAAGACTAGAATTTCGCACATCTTACGGCCAAAATATTATGAAACACTCAATGGAAGTTGCATATATCGCAATGCTTTTAGGCGCAGAGTTAGGCTTAAACATCGAAACTTGTAAAATTGGAGGATTTTTACACGATTTAGGAAAAGCAATTGATCAAAACCCTGATGTTCAAGGATCTCATGATTTTCTCACAAAAGAATTGATGGAAAAATTTGGTTTTTCAAGCGCAGAAATCCACGCCGCATGGACTCATCACAATTCGGAAGCACCGCAAAGCGCAGAAGCTCTTATTGTAATGGCCGCAGACGCAATTTCCGCATCAAGACCAGGAGCAAGACAAGAATCAATAGATAGATATATCGAAAAAATTCAAGCATTAGAAGAAACAGCCAGATCTTTTGAAGGAGTAAAAAACACATATGCAATATCAGCAGGAAGAGAAGTTCGTTTATTCGTCGATCCTGAAATTGTAAACGATCAACAACTTAAGAATTTAGCAACAAAAGTAGCAGAAAAAATTGAAACAAATGTTGCCTACCCAGGAACAATTAAGGTAAAAGTATTTAGGAAAACACACAATACAGAAATAGCAAAATAATTATGAGCATACTTAAAAGATTATTGAAAAAAAAGAATAAAAATTTTCCAGTTTTGCCGAAAAACGAAAATAAAAAAAGCAAAACAGTAGAAAAAATTTTGATGGGTGCCGTAATTGGTGGAGCGATCGGTTCTGTAGTAGGTGCATCAATTAGATCTAGAAACAACGATAAACCTAAAAGAAAATATTCAATTTTAAGAAAACTTTTAGGAATTAAAAAGAAAATACCAATAGAAACTGAGAAAAAAGATTTATGAAAATATTAAAAACTACACTAATAACAATTTTATTAACTATACTCCTCGCTACAGCGGGGATAGTTTTTCTTTTGGCTTATCAAAAGACTTTTCACCTTACTTATCCACCAAAAACATTTGTTTCAGGGCTTGATATTTCTACATTAAAAACAAGTGAAGCAAAAGAATTATTAGAAAATCAAATAAAAATATTTTCAGAAAATAAAATCAAATTTTCTTTTAACGACAAAGTGATCGAAGAAAAAATTTCTAATCTTGAAATCGATTTTTTGATTGAAGAAACCTTGTCAACAATTAGTTTACAGGATTTATCACACGATTTTTTCAAACAACTGATTACAAAAAGTATCGAAACAAACACAAGTATTTTAATAAATATAAACGAAGAAGCTCTTAATGCCTTTTTGTTGGAAAGTTTTGACATCTCAGACATATCCGCAAAAAATGCCAACTTTAAAATAGGAGAAAAGAAAAATCTCGAAATTATTGAAGAGACGGCAGGCTTTAAAATCAACATTGAAGAGCTAAAAATCTCATTATTAGAAGATTTAAAGCTATTAAAAAACAACAGTTATGAAATAGAGCTAGAAGAAGACCTTCCAAACATTAAAAAAGAAGATTTGGAAGAATTATTGCCAGAGATGAAGTCAAAACTTGAAAACAAAATCACCCTTATAGATCCTGTTTTTAGCGACAACTGGACAATTCGTTTAATTGACTACCCAGATTTTATCATTTTTAATGAAGAAGAAAACATAATTAAAATAGACATAAACAAAGAAGCCCTAGACCTATTTATTGATGATAAAATTTCTAAATGGCTAGATAGACCGGCAGAAGATGTAATAATTGAAAAAGATGAAAACGAAAAAATTCAAATAATTGGAAAAGGAACAGACGGAACAATTATAAAGCGAGAACTTTTTGCTGAAATGATAAAAAACGCTTCAAATGCAAAACAAAACTCAGTTTTAATTCCTATTGAGCCTCTTACTCCTAAAATCACAGTCGCAGAAGAACTTACTGCACTTGGAATTAAAGAACGGCTAGGAGTCGGGCACACTTCTTATTATGGAAGCCCTGCAAATAGAGTCCACAATATAAAAGTTGGAGCAGAAAGGTTTAACGGAACGCTTATCGCACCCGATGAAATTTTTTCATTCAACACAACCCTCGGACCTGTAAATGCCTCAACTGGTTATAGAAAAGAATTAGTTATTAAAAAAGAAGGCACAATTCCAGAATTTGGTGGAGGGCTTTGTCAGCTTTCAACCACTGTTTATAGAGCAATATTATTTAGTGGACTTCCTATTACGGACCGACGACCACACACTTATGCTGTTTCATATTATTCACAAATAATGGGGCATGGACTTGATGCAACAATATATTTAGGAGGACAAGATTTAAAATTCAAAAACAACACAGGCCATCACATTTTACTTCAGGCCTATGTAGACGGAAATTATGAACTATATGTTACATTTTATGGAACCAGCGACGGAAGATCTGTAGAAATGGAAGGCCCATATTTATCAAATTACACTTCACCAGGGGCAACCGAATACATTACTACAAATACCCTACCTGCAGGACAAACAAAACAAGTAGAAAAACGCCACACAGGCTTTACGGCACTTTGGTACAGGCATCTTACAGACGCAAACGGCAACACAGAAAAAGAAACCATAAGATCTGTTTATAGAGCAGTTCCAGCCAAAATATTAGTCGGTGCAGAGTAAAAGAAACATAAACAAGTCTATGTTTTTTGAGATTAACAGATTTAAATAGTTTTTAAACCAACTAACAACCTGTTTTTAAATAATTCTTAAGTTCTTAAGCTCCCTACCCGCGCTTCTTTCTTAAAAGTTTTTTGGCGTCTTCATTTTCTGGATTCAAAAACAAAATCTTCTTAACAACAGCCTTTGCTTCATCAAATTTTTCCATTTCAAATAATATTTCAGATAACAAAAACATATAGTCAAGATTCTCCTCTTCAATTTCAAGAGCCTTTGAAAGAGAAATTAAAGCCATTCTATTATTATTAAGAGAACGATAAACCTGACAAAGACTTACAAACCTAGCACTTCTTGAATAATCAAGAAGAACCGCTTTTTGATAAGCATCAAGGGCTCTTTCATACTCTTGTAAGTTGTAAAGCGCAAGCCCCAAATGACTCAAATAAATTGCATTTTCTTCAATTTCACATAACTCTTTGAAAATTGCACAAGCAGAGCTATACATTTGCTTATGTAAATACAAAACACCCAGTTTATGCATACTATCTTTATGTTTTGGATCAATACTCAAAGCTTGAATAAAGCATTTAATGGCGTCTTCTTCATTACCAGTTTCTAAATAATTATTAGCTTTTTTATACAAAATATTAACCTCTTCCTTGTCTTTTCTAGAAAGTTTAACCTTTCTTTTTATAACAACAGATAAGTCATCTGGCCGATTTTTAGCATCATTTTTGATCAAATCTTTTCCTCTTAACACAAAAATTATTCTATAAACAAAAATCGAAACAAGCATTACAACGCTCAAAAATATCAATAAATATGTCCACATATAGTTTTTTTTATATTATTCTTTTCCGTCACCTTCAGATGAATTTTCAGAAAAATTATCCTTTTTAGCCTTAGTTATAATTTTTTCAATTTCATCAGCTTTTAGTGTTAAATATTCTTCTTCCTGATGAAAATAAAGTTTAATTTTTTTATTTAAAACATCAAGGGCAACTACTCTTCCTTGATTTGCAGGAGAAGAAACACCTGCTCTAATTTTAACAACATCATCAATGTTTGGCAAAGATGATCGAAGCTCCTTATAAGCCTCAACTTCATATTTCAAACAACAAAGGAGCTTTCCGCAAACACCAGAAAGTTTAGAACTTCCTTTGCTTTCCAAAGATTGAACACGAACCATATCCATATTTATGGACTCAAGTTTATTTAAAAAGCTATTACAACAAAGCTCTCTGCCACATTTTCCAAAGCCTCCTAAAATTTTAGATTTATCTCGAGGTCCAATTTGTCTTAGATATATTTGTCTTTGAAAACTTTTTGCTAGATCTTTCACTAAATCACGAAAGTCAATTCTTTCATCCGCAGTAAACAAAAATAAAAGACGAGATCCATCAAAAGAATACTTAGCCTCAAAAACCTGCATATCAAGCTCATACTTAACAACAAGGTCTTTACAAGTTTTAATTGCATTTTTACTTAATTCCAAATAATTTTCATACCTCTGAACATCATTTGCTGTCGCAGGCCTTAAAATTTTACTATTTTTAAGAACACCATCTTCACTTACAGAAGTGTTTATCACGCCTTTTATAATGCCCAGCTCATCTTTATCATCTTGATCTTTATAAACAACCATCTCCCCAGAAATAATAGAAACCTTATCAGAATAAGGAATTTCCACATTTTTTAAAGAATAAGTATCATAAATTGAAATTATTTTTTGTGACATATTTATGTAATTAGCAAGAATAAATTTTCGAGTAAAAGTCGTGCGTTTATATTTCGCCTTAGAAGAATAGCATCTCTAGGGATTTTTGAAAGTATTTTTACCGCAAATATTTTTTCTTCGTCCAAGACTGAGTTTAGTTTTTGACGGAAAAAATAGCTTAAAGCAATTCGAAGCTTTTTTATATTATCTTTAGCATTATCTTTATCTGATAAAATTTTTTCAATAAATAAAAAACTTTCCGCAATATTTCCAGATTTATATAAAGAAGAAACGCGTTCTAAATAAAAAAGATGATCATTGTAATTACCTTCATTTGAAAGGAAATCAAAGGCCTTGCCAATTCTTTCCAAAGAAAAATCAAATGCAAAGAGTATTTCATCAATTGTTTTATCTGGAAATGTATTTTTTAAAAACTCAACCGAAATCTTCTTTGAAGGAGACTTCATTTTAAAGTGTCTAGTTCTTGAAATTACTGTTTCAAGCAATTGAGATTGATCTGAGCTAGAAAGGAAAAAATGTGTTTTTGAAGGCGCTTCTTCAAGCATTTTAAGTAATGCATTCGACGAAGCATTTGTCATTCTTTCAAAATCTTCAATAAAAACAACTTTAGCACGAGAATTAGTGGATAAAGAAATTTTTTTCAACATTTCTCTCACATCATCAACCTTAATAGAACTTTCTTCAGTGTTTTTAAAAGAAATAAAATCAGCAGAAACATCGTTCTCAATATCAAAACAAATTTTACAATTGCTGTTTTTTCTGCAACCACAAATTAGTTCTTTAGAAAAAGCCTTAATAAGAAGAGCTTTACCAATATTAGAAGGCCCAGAAAAAAGATAAGCATGCGAAACACAATCATTTTTTATATCCTCTCTAATTAAAGAAATCTCTTTATCAAACCCTATTATATTAGAAAAATTATCCATTTTAAATTATTGAAACCCATTCTTTATCTTGTCTTACAAGAAGATCTTTTGCCATTTCTGGCATTAGCATAAATTCTTTTACAAACCTCTCAAGCCTTACACGATTTTGTGAACCTTTAACAAGTAATAAATCGTTTTCCTTCATAAAATCCTTATAAAAAGCAATGGCCTCTTTTACATTAGTGAAGAAATAAGCTGTTTTATCATTCATTCCATTTTTTATGGCACTTTCTACAAAGGCTTTCGCATCACCACCAACCGCAATTAAAATATCACAACAACTAGGTATTTTTTCTCCTAAAATTAAATGAAGTTCACGACTTTGCTCTCCAAGTTCATTCATTTGTCCAAGAACAGCAATTTTGCGAAGATCTTTAGTAGCTATTTCAGAAAACAAATTAAGAGCCTCTTTTAACGCCTCAGGAGAAGAGTTATAAGAACTGTCAATCATTTTAACACCATTTACTCCATCAATGATATTCATTCTTCCAGGTGGCAAAGAAAACCTTTTAAAAGCTTCTAAAATATCATCATCGTTCATTCCTAAGTGTTTTGCGCAAATATAGGCAGGACTTAGCACATAAGACTGAAATCCTCCCAAAATAGGACTTTCAATTATTACTTTTTCATCTTTATTGCTAATTGAAAATTTAAGCCCAGATAAATTGCTTGAAACATTAGAAATAATAAAACTTGCATCTGGATTTTTTCCAAAACTCAAAACTCTTCTTTTTGGAATTTTTTTAGATAATGTTTCTAGGAACTCATTGTCTGTGTTTAGAATTGCAAGGCCATTTTCTTTTAATGAAAGAGCAAGTTTCGACTTTTCTTCAAAGATTTCATTTAAGGAACGAAACTGTCCTTCTGCCAAATGAACTGGCGAAATTGCGGTAATAACGGCAATATCAGGCTTTGCAACAGAAAGTAAAAAATCCATATCTTTTGGTTTATCAACGCCATATTCAAGCAAAAGAATTTCGCTAAGATCCTTAGTTAGAGAATGAAAAAAAGCTTTAACAAGGTGATACGCCCATTTTCCTGCGTTTGAATAACCACTTTCTATGTCAAGAATTGTTAGAAGCATACCAAATTCACTATTCATACTTTTTTTACTTCGTTTTACTTTAAATTGAGTATTTAAAACCTTATAAATTGCGTCTTTTGTGCTAGTTTTTCCTATTGATCCAGTTACTCCAATAATTTTACCTTTGAAATTTTTTAATCGATTTTTAGCAAGGAATTTCAATACAGTTAAGACAAAAGCTCTCAGTAAACTTTTCATAATTTAGTTTAAATTTAAATTCAAGAAAAAGTTTACCACGATAGTTATTTTTGGTAAACTCTCTTCACTTTAGATTTTTTAACCGAAAATTATGAAAAAAATCTTTTATCTTTTGCCAATTTTGGCAACAACAATCGTTTTCACAGCTTGCATGTCAAGCGAGGAAGCTGTTCAGGAAAGCGAAACACAATCAATTAACGAAAGCATCATGACAAACGACAATGGAAGTGGGCCAACAGTGTCATTAGAAATTAGCAATAATTCTCCCGAAATGAGACTTGTTCCAAACGATTCAGACAAAATTGCAACAATAAAAACCTCAATGGGCGAAATAAAAGCTCTTCTTTATGTAGACCTTGCACCTATTACTACAGAAAATTTCATAAAATTGGCAGAACAAGGAAAGTACACAAAAGTTCCCTTTCATCGAGTAATAAACGATTTTATGATTCAAACTGGAGATTTTGAAAACCAAAATGGAACAGGAGGATATTCATTTAAAGGACCGGGAACAAAAATTCCTGATGAATTTGGAGAGGGCTTAAAACACATTAAAGGAGTTCTTTCAATGGCTAATGCAGGCAGAGACACTGGAGGAAGTCAATTTTTCATAGTACAAAAAGAAGATGGAACAGACTGGCTAGATGGCAAGCACGCAATTTTTGGCTATGTTTTTGAAGGAATGGACATTGTTGATAAAATTGCTTCAGTAGAAACACTCCCAGGAGATAGACCAGTAGAAGAAGTTCTCATATTAAGTGTTGAAATAAGTAATTAAATAGATTTAAATTTAAAAAAAGCCCTTATAAAAAGGGCTTTTTTATTTGTTTGAAAGTTTATTATTTTTCTTCTTTCATTATCTCATTGATAACATTTTTGAAAAGTTCAGGATTTGAGTAAGCCATTTCACTTAAAAGTTTTCTATTGATTTGAATATTTTTCTTTGTCATCGCATCAATTAGACGGCTATATTTAAAGCCCATTTCTCTTAGTGCTGAATTGATTCTTGAAATCCATAGCCTTCGGAATGTTCGTTTCTTGTTTTTTCTGTCTTTGTAGGCATGCATGCCAGCTTTTAGTACAGCCTGTTTGGCTTGTCGATAAGTCTTTTTTCTAAGACCTCGATAACCTTTGGCTTCAAGAACAACTTTCTTGTGCCTACGGTGGGCTGTTACACCACTTTTTACTCTAGTCATTTTATTGTTATTAAGGAACTATTTGCTCATTTTGATTTTACCAGGAAGAAGCCTGCTAATATCTTGCAACAAAACAGAAGGAACTTTTAAGCCATTTTTTGCAAGGGCTTTTTGTCCTTTTGATTTATTTTGTAGTAAGTGTTTTTTACATGATTTATCAACTTTGATAGAACCGCTGTTTCTTACTTTGATGCGTTTTTTTGCACCACTTTTCGTTTTGATCTTCATTATTTTATTGGGGTTAACATCATAATTAGTGTGTTTCCTTGAATTGAGGGCGGACTCTCCATATTAGCACAATCTTTTAATTCCTCGTAAAACTTTGCAATTTTCTCTTTTCCAAGGTCCTTATATACTATTTCTCTACCTTTGAAAAGCATCGTTACTTTTACTAGGTTTCCGGCTTCTAGAAATTTTTTTGCCTGTTTGATTCTTACAAACAAATCGTGCTCACCGATTTTAAAAGTAAGTCTTATACACTTCACAACCGTCTTTTTCTGGCTTTTTTTATGCTTCGTTTCAATTTTCTTTTGCGTATAAATATACTTTCCAAAATCCATAATCTTACACACAGGAGGCTTTGCATTTGGAGAAACCTCTACTAAATCCATTTCTTTTTGCTGAGCCAATGAAAGCGCTTCATCAATACTTATTACTCCAAGTTGCTCTCCATCGTCTGCAATAAGCCGAACGCTATCTACTGTGATGTTTTCGTTGATTCTTGTTTTCTTGTTTATATTTTTTTAGTTAAAAATAAGAAAAAACCTTATAAAGGCATAAATTTCTTAAAAAATTCTATGTAAAAGCCTTGATAATGTCAATTCAAAAAGATTATAAATTCCTGAAACAAAAAACATGAACTAAAAAAAACAAATAAAAAATCTTAAGATTTTAATATAAACAATCTCTTATAAAAATTTTTAAAGCTCACTTCTTCCCCTTAAGGCCCTACTTATTGTAATTTCATCCGCGTACTCAATATCTCCGCCAACTGGTAGCCCTCTCGCAATTCGAGTAATTTTTACAGGAAGATCCGCTAATTTTTTTTGAATAAACATTGCAGTCGCCTCTCCTTCAAGGCTCGGATTTGTAGCCAATATTATTTCTTTAACAAAATCATTTGAAGCTCTTTCAACTAATTCAGCAATTTTTAATTGTTCAGGAGAAACACCTTCAACTGGAGAAAGAACACCATGTAAAACATGAAAAAGGCCATTAAAATCCCCCGTTCTTTCAAGAGCAACAGTATCAAGAACATTTTCAACTACACATATAATAGAATGATCTCGTGATTGATCTGAACAAAGCAAACAAGGAGAGGATTCTGCAATATTAAAACAAGTATCACAAAAAACACTTCCTTCTTTTAGTTTTAATATTGATTCTCCAAGGTCTTTAAGCTTGCTATTTGGACTAGTTAACAAAAACATCGCAAGTCTTTGAGCGCTTTTTGGCCCAATTCCGGGGAGTTTTGAAAATTCTTCTATAAGTTTTTGAAGGGATTTTGGTAGGAAATTTTGCATTGAAAGAAAAAAGTTATTACTTAAAAATTTTACAAGAAATATCATTTTTCACAACTTTTAATTTTTCAAAAAAGCTATATCTTGTTTCAAAAAGTAATTTAATTATGGGAAACAACTCTCTCAAAAATAGTCTTCTCGAAATCATTTCAGAAATTAGAGAAACAGAAGAAAAAATAGAAGAAATTGAGAGAACGAGAAGGCTTATCGCCATAGAATTGAACACATTTGGAAATTACACAAATGGGAGCTTTGTAAACAAACGAGACATCAATAGAAACGCTGAAGATCAGTCCACAGCACTTTTAAATACAAGTGAGGCAGAACAAAAACAAACTAAAGGCCTCTTAATTAGCGAGGAAGAAACAAAAAAAGACAAAGAATGCGTAAAAATAATAAGAGATGCTCAAATAAGCATCCTCGCTCTCGAAAACATGTTAAGGAGAGAAGGTTTATATTAAAACTCAAAGCTTGTTTCTGGCTCATTTTCATTGATAATTTGCCATTTTAAAACAGGCTTAAGCCTTCCACTCATACCAAATCCAGAAGCTTTTGGGTGTCCACCACCTCCAAATTTTGAAGCGACATCAGAAACATTGATATCTTCTCTTTGTGTGCGAATAGAGCCCTTCACAATTCCCTTATCATCTTCCGACAAAAGCACGCAGTATTTTGTATCTGGTACGGCGTTTAGATAGTCAATTGCTCCACCTGTATCTTTTGGATCGGCATTAAGAGCACTAAAATCATCTTTATTTACTGCAGAAACAACAACAGAATCAGGATTTACATAGGCTCTTTCAAGAATTCTTCCCCAAAGTCTAAGTTTGTTTACCTCAATAGTTTTAAATAATTTTTTAACAATTTTTTTAAGATCCGCACCCTTTTTTACAAGTTCTCCACATACCTCAAACACTTCTTCGTTAGTATTGCTGTGCATAAGACTTCCAGTATCAAAATAAATGCCATGAAGAAGGCAAGTTGCAGTTTCTCTATCAATTTCCCACTTACAATAATTAAAAAACGAATATAAAATCATACAAGTTGCAGGAGCATCTTCATCCACTACATTTATTGTTCCAAAATTATCATTTGAGCTGTGATGATCAATGTTTATAAAAGGCTTTTCTCCTGATAAAAGCTCCGGCTTGTTTTCATGAAATTTCATTAAGTAAACAGCCGCACAGTCGACACTTATAAACAAGTCAAAATCTTCATAATTAAAATCCAGCTGAAAACTTTTTGCATTCAATAGAAAATCTGAGTTTTTTGGAATAGGATCAACACAAGCACTAACAACATTTTTTCCTTTTTTTTCTAAATATGCTCGAAGCGCTAAATTAGCACCAACTGCATCTCCGTCAGGTGATCGATGTGAAATAATACAAATTTTATTAGCCTTTTCTATTTCATTTTTGGCTTTTTCAAAATTTACAAGTCTGCTTTTTTTATTTTTTAAAGACATAAAATCTTTTGTATTTTAAAAACAAAGTTAAGGAAGAAATCATATAACAATTTTTTAAAGCAATAAAGCCTTTAAATAAAAAC
>CAYVBX010000021.1:12890-17263 GCA_964449945.1 uncultured Candidatus Peribacteria bacterium | reverse complement strand
GTTTTTTATCACTTTTGATTTTTTTTAACCTCCCAATCACACCCCGCAAGTCACAAATTCGTCCCCCAATCACCGCCCGCAAGTCACAAATTCGCCTCCCAATCACACCCTTTTACAGAAAAATCATCAAATCTAAATTCACAAATCTTCCTCATCAAAAAATTCATCTGGTCCAGAAAGCTCTTTTATTTCCGGAAGTCCAGCCCCAATTATTCCCTGCAAATCTCCATACATTCCAACAGTTCCATTCATAACTCTTTCAATTTCTTTTTCTCGCCTTGCCCAAATTTTCGTGTAGGCTCTCTTTTCTTTTTCAAGCTCATCTTTAAGCCCTTTAAATGCAAGAACAATATTTTCAATTCGATTTTTAAATTGTGAACTGCTCAAATAATTATACAAAACTTCCATTTTTTCATCACGATTAACAAGTGAGGACTTAACTTGAGAAAGTTCGATTAAATGAGATCTAAGAGCTATAGTTAAAGGTAAAACAGAAGCATAGTCAGAAATCCAAACCCCATCAATCAATTTAAATCCTTTAATCCCTTCAGGCAAAGTTTTAGAAACCAAAACACAAATATCCGCCGAAACAAGAGCCTGATCTTCTTTCATTTTCTTAATCCACTTTTCATCAAAAGCTTTAGTATTTTTACTTTCCCAAATAATTACACCACAGCTAGCCCCCAAAGAATTCCTCACAATTTGAATTAAATCTGCCCCACGAACACCTGTTGCAACATCCGAAACTGTATCAATAGCAAAATTTTCACTAATAATTCGTTTCAAATCATTTTCTTGAACATCTCCCTGAATTTGCATAGATCCTTGCTCACTTTTTCTCTTAAGCTCCTCAATTTGTTTGTGCATTTGTTCCAGTTGTTTATCCTTTTCAAGAATTTTCAAACGGTTTTCATCATCAGATCGTTTTTTCTCTTCCTCAAAAATCTTTTTTCTTTCCTCTTCAATTTTTTTTGCAAGTTCTAAATCAAGGTTTTTTTCTCTTTCTTCAATATTTCGTTTTTCACGAATTAATTTTAGTTGTTCTTCCCTTGCCTCTTTTAAAGCTTTTTCTTTTTCGTTAAGTTCCTCTTGAATTGTTTTTAAATTTAAATCTGCTTTCTCTTGTGCTTTCTCTTGAGCAATAACCCAAAGTTTTTTCTTTTCTTCATCTAATTTTTGACCATATTCAGCTTCAAATTTTTCATGAAAACCTTTTGCAAGAGCTTCATCAATCCTAATAATATTCCCGCACTTATCGCATTTTATTGTTTGTTCATTCATAATTTTTAAATTTAAAATTGAAATTCATTTCTAGCCACCAAAAAATTTAAATTGTTCTCTTTTTCTCTTCCTTCCCATTAACATAAAGCCTCATATCAGGAAGTACCTGAATTTTAACAGGAATTTCGCCAAGTGTTACTTCCATACTAAAAGGTTTACTGGGAAGTTCAGCTATTTTTTGGAACAACTTTTCGTTAACTTTTGCAATATCTTCTTCAGTAGAAACCTTCATCTCTCGGAGCTTATTGTAGTGTTCATCCGATAAAATATCTGCCAAGTAATTTGTTTCAAATTCTTTAATTTGTTCTTTCAACTGTTTATAAGCCCTTTTTAGCTCAAAATATTGTTCATTTTCTATTTTTTCTTCAGCCTTGATATCTTTTTTTATGTCTCGAAGTTTTTCTTTGTTTTTGTTTAAATCTTGAAGTAAAAGAGCAATTTGATCGTGTACCATATTTTTTTTTAAAATTTACAAAAGCAATATTAACAAATAATCAAACTTTCATCACTAATCTTTCATTGCAAAAAAAATTACTTCATATCAAAATGCAATAAAAATAATATTAACTTATGAAAAAATCATTTCTGTATGGGAAATCAATCCCATTGCTATTTGCCTTTATATTCGCCTTTTTGTTTTATTATTTTTCAATAACGCAAACACCAACAACAGGAGAAATCACAAGTGATGAAATTGTAAATATTTTTGAAAATTATTCTAAGTTTTTTGGAATTGGACTCGCATTTTTATCAACAATTATTGCATACTTTTTGATACTCATTAAAAAGCTTATTGGGATCGGAAAGCTCAAAATCTTAAATGTAGTAGTTGTATTACTTAGTTATTTACCATGGTTAATTTTCGCAGTTCAGCTTTTATACTATGAAAATCAATACACAAACATTGCAAAAGCAATTATCTTTTACACAGGAGCCCCAATGTTTTATTCATCAATCATAGTTTTTTCACTATCAGGCGTTTGGCTTTTATTTGAAATTTTCAATATTTTAAGAAAAAAAGCCTTTATTCTGCCAATAATAATATTTTTACCAGTTTTTTCATTAACATCTTGTATCGGAGACATTCAATATATCCTTTGCGGAACTGTAATGGACTCAGATCATTGCTTTCAAGGTTCGGCAGTACAAGAATCTAATCCAGATAGATGTAAAGAAATTAAAGGAAAGGATTTTGAAGGAATGGGCTCAAATCCACCTAAAGATAAATGTTATCTTCTTATAGCGGAAAATACAGGAAACCAAGATTTATGTGATGAAATTGAAGGGGGAATGATGTCTTATACTAAAGAAGAGTGTTTTAAGAGTGTTGCAGAGAAATTTGAAAACCCTTTGGCATGCGAAAAAATGTCGGGATCAGATAAAGAAAATTGCATAAATTCGCTTCGTTCCAAAATCGATGCATTAAAAGTAATTGATGTAGACAATCAATTAGACACATTAAAAGAAGAGCTAGAGAAAGACCCAGATGATGCAAATCTAAAAAAACAATATGAAGAACTAGAAAAAAAGAGGGTAGCAATGATAAATATTTTGTCAGAAGAAGAAAAAAAGACTTATGAAAGACAAAATGAACCAATAAACAAACTGATTATTTCAGATTTTGCACAAGGAAATCTTGATTCAGAAACAAAAGAAACGCTAATTAAACTAAACGAAAGGCTCAAAGAACAAGGAGTTCCTTTTGACAAACAAAGTTATGAGAAATTTAGAGATTATGTGAAATATGTAAAAGATCCAAAAAACAATATTGAAAATATGGACGATAAGGATTTAGCGGATGACAAATGGAGAGACAAGCTCGGAAATGCATTTGATAAAGTTAAATTTTGGAAATCGAATAAAACTGATGAAGAGAAAAAATATGACGAACAACTTCGTTTTTATGAAAGAATGCTTAATAGATCAAAAGCAATTTCTCAAAATCTTTCAAAATTAGAACAAGAATTTAATGAAGATTTGAACACTGTTTTAGGTGGTGTTGCAGAATTCGGAGCAGATAAGGTGAAAGGACTTGTTATTGAAGAAATTTTTGGAAAAGGTGTAAGTAGAGCTCATAGCGTCACAACAGCTGTTCTCGGAGAAGCCCTCGACAATGTAAAAAAAGAAGCAAAAAGTCAGGAATTTAGAGGTCTTGTCCGCTCATATAATCTCGGAATGAAAGAAGAGCTCGCAAAACATGGCGGTGATGTAGATAAGGCGCATGAAGCAGTAATTTCAAAGATGACAAAAAATCCGTATGAATACGAAGATAAAAATACATTTGCAAAATACGGAAATATTTTAGAAAACCCAGATTGTGATGGCAAAAACCCACACTGCATTGAAAAAGATGTATTCTGGAAAGCAATGAAAAAATCATATAAATATCAAAATCAATAATCATTTTAAAAAGAACATCAATTTGTTTTGCTGTTCTTTTTAAATTTACAAATAAACGGACAACAAAAAAACAAGGCTTACTGCACACGAACTGCCTTGTTTCTTTTAAAACTTAAAAGTTGTCGTTTTTTGGTGGTCTAGCTTCATTGACTGTTAAAGCCCTTCCGTCTAGTTCTTTACCGTTTGTAGCTTCGATTGCTTTTAGAGCATCTTCTTCATTTGTAAAAGTTACAAATCCAAAACCTTTGGATCTTCTTGTAACTTTGTCTATCATGATGAAAGCATCTTCTACGATACCAAATTGTTCGAAATACTCTTTTAAAGAATCGGAACTTGTGTTCCAAGAGATATTTCCTACATATAATTTCATTGACATAACACTGAAATTTAAGAGATATGAACGCACCAAACGCGAACTCCCTCTTAAACTGTGCACATTAACTGAGGATTCACTACGATACGCATATACATTATGGCAAGAAGGCAAGAATAAGTCAATGAAAAACAAAAAATTGCTTATAACAATAAATTGTTATAAATTACTTCAAAATAATAATTTTATATGAAAAAAACAATTCAAATTTTTTTATTAGTCATTGTGGCAGTCTTTTCTTTTACAGCTTGCCAAAAAGAAATAACTAATGAAGAAGCCGAAAACACACAATCAACAGCAAACACACAATCAACAGCAA
>CAYVBX010000021.1:0-12790 GCA_964449945.1 uncultured Candidatus Peribacteria bacterium | reverse complement strand
AAACACACAATCAACAGCAAACACACAATCAACAGCAAGAAATACCTACATGGGAAATTGGTTTGAAATAAGCTACCCAGCTGATTTTTCATCAAATCCAAGCGGTCCAATTGAAGTTTGGGAAGGCATTGAATATATCGAAACAGACGAAGCAACTTTCGTTTCAGAAAATGGAGAAGTTGAGTTTTTTGTTTTTTCACCACAATGGTCGGGTGAGCCAAAAGATTATTTAATAGCAAAAGAAAACGAAGAGATTCTTGATGAAAAAATAGAAGAAAAAAGCTCAGAATCATATTCAAAAACAAAATTAGAAATTATTTTCAAAGACAAAGCAGATGCATATACAAGAAAAGCAGAATCAACAAGAGAATTTCTCGGCGACTCAGAATTACACCTCGTTTTTGGCATAAAATACAAAAACACAGAAGTATACGATAAATACCAAAAAGCTTACGAAGACTTTAAAACATCATTAATTCAATTTGCAGATTAAATAACTAAAAATTTATGAAAGTAACAGTCGGATTATCGCTTACAGGCGATAAATATCTAATAGACACAATCCCAACGCTTCTAGATCAAGATTATCCAGATATCGAATATATCTTTTGGGATTCTGAAGATGGCATATGGCGAGCCTATAATTTCATAGAGAAAAATCTTCCTGAAGTCTTAAAAAAAGTAAAATTCATTAAAGGGCAAAATCTTTGGCACAGCGGAAACAACAACAAAATGATCGAAATGATGACAGGAGATCTCTATATCTGCGCATCAAACGATATGCTATATCCAAAAGATTTTGTTAGCAAAATCGTAAAAGCATTCAAGGAAAATCCAGAATTTAGCTTCGGAACGGTTAAAAGTTACAGATGGGACTACGAAAATGACAAAAAGAAAACAAACATTATCGATAGTTTTGCAATCGGAATTGATGAATTTCATCATTTCTACGACCTCGGCCAAACCGAAGAAGACAAACACCAATACGATAATTTAAAAGAAGTTTTTGGAGTTTCCGGAGCAATGTTTATTCTAACAAAAAAAGCTCTTGAAAGCGTAAAATTTGAAGATCAATACTTTGATAATTTATTGCATTATAAAAACGATGTAGATTTAAGCTACAGATTAAACTGGGCAGGCAATAGAGGCTTTTTAATTCAAGATGTTTGCGTTTTTCATGATAGACAAGTTGCAAAAAAGAAAAAATCAACAGCAAGCATGGGGCTCGATGTACTGAAAAATCAAAGTTCAAGCAAAAGAAGTTTGTTTATGAAAGAATCTTCTTTTTGGGGAGATTTAATTTTAATGAATAAAAATTTTAGCAGTGATTTTCCGTTAAAAATACGCTTAAAATCTCGCATTTATCATTTTCTGAAAAACACATACAGAATTCTTTTAAACCCATCCTTATTTAAAAAATATCTAGCATATTTAAAAATTAAACCAGAAATAGAAAAACGAAAGAAAGCAATGAAAAAAATAGCTCCAGCAAGTGAAATCGTTAAATTTATGAAACCTTTAAAAAATGGAAAATATGAATAAAAAATTAGCTTCAATTTTAATATCAACAACAGGAAAAGCGGATTCAGTTGTTGAAAGTGTTAAACGGCTTAAAAATCAAAAGACAAAGCTCGATTTAGAAATTATTATAAGCGACAATTCTTGCAGAGAGGATCAAAAAAAGACACTTGAAAGCATCAAAGATATTCCAAATCTGAAGTTGATTTTTATCGACCATAATAACGGATATATAAGAAATTATCATGAGCTTGTAAACGCTTCGAAAGGGGAATATTTGTTTATTGTAAACCCTGATATTCAAATAAAACACGAAGACACACTTCAGAAATTAGTAGATTATTTAGACAAAAACCCGGAAATTGGAATCCTCGGCCCAAAGCAAATAAATGAGCCAGGAGGAGAAGTTGCAATGACTGTTAGGGCTTTTCCTAATATTTTTCTTCAAGTTTGCAGGCGAACATGGCTTCGAAAACTTCCAGTTATTAAAAAAATGGTCGCATACGATGAAATGAAACACTTAGACTACACAAAAACTCAAGAAGTCGATTGGCTTCAATCTTCATTTGTTTTATTAACTCGAGATTGGTGGAACAAGCTTGGTGGCTTTGACAAGACTTATTTTATATTTATGTCGGATCCTGAAATTTGTTTTCAAACATGGAAAAAAGGAAAGAAGGTTGTGTATTATCCCGAAGTTGTAGTCTATGCAGACGGAAAAAGACTCTCTCAAGGTGGATTTAAAGACTTTTTCAAAAAATGGCTCATGCGCCAACACTTAAAAGACTCACTCAAATACACCTTCAAGCATTTATTTGAAAGGAGTCCGAGGAGAAAATGATAAACAAATATTATCTAAATTCCCTCCCTAAAGCCCACAAACTATCGTCATCGAAGGGCAATCTTTAGCCTCTTCCATACAAGTTATTTTGTCTTGATCCCAGTCTTTGCATTCATTCATACAAGAGTCAAATCCCTCATCGAAAAGCGCTTTATCAGCATTTGGAACTTTTGTAAAACATTGATTGTTGTAGTTTTGGCAGGCTGATTCGCAAAATTTTGCTTCAATAACGGGAAAATTACAGTGAGCAAAATTTTCGTTAATTTTTGTACAATCTTCTGGAGTATTTATCCCCTCAAAATCTGTAAATCCACAAACATCGCAAGCTTCAAAACATTTTACATCTTTAACTTCATGAGGACAAATCAGTGAAACTGATTTACATTTTGCAGAGCATTCAATCATTTCGAGAACACTTGTTTCAATCAGACTTTCATCCATCTCAATTAAAACATTTTCTTCATTGTTCTCTTCAATTAAACAAGCACTAATACCAAAAACTACACTTAATAAAATAATAATTAAGTAAAAATTTTTCATAAAAATAAAAATTATTTGGCTGACTACTCGGGTCTAGTACTCTTTTGAGCCGAAATTAGACTTATTATATCGTTCGGCGTGAAATGATACAAATGAGACAGTATAAAAATGATAACAAACACATGAATCATGAGGTAAAATATCAATGACAAATTTCACCTTTTCGAACAAATACATTCATGGCAATTTATTAGGGTAACGATAATTATATGTTAGAAAAAGATCTTAAGATGATAGATGAAGAAATAATAGAGGAAATAGAAAATGAATTAATATTACTAGAATCATCTCAAGAAATTCTTGTTGAATCCATTAGAGACAGGACAATTCTTCTTGTTGACTTAACCCTTGGCGAAAATTTGAAAATATTAGACCTAGCCAAAAAACAGATTAATGAACATCAAAAGTTAATTCAATATTATTCATCTAGATTTAATATTGAAGAAGGAATTTCTATTTCACAAATATTTCAATTGTATTTTGGCCCAAACGTAAATACCGAAGTGATTTCCATGTCAGAATTTGGGTCAAGAATTATCAAATTCAATAATATTGCTTTAGTGGTTTTTTCTGGTTCACCCGCAAATATAACTGATGCTTTAAAACCAGTAAAAGATTCATCGAGTCGTCAACACAGAGTAGTATATGATTTTGTATCAAAATTCTATGATCTAGCGTTAGACCTAGAATTACCGATCTTTGGAATTTGCTACGGGCATCAGTTTTTATCTCATAAATATGGAAACCTAGTATCAAACGATGGATACTTCACTGCTGATAAAATTACCAAAATGATTTCAAAAAAAATTTTAAGAATTATTAATAAGGCTTCTAGTGTCCAAGAAAAAGGTTTTTTACCATATTACAATGGAGATCTAGTAAAAGGATTTAATCATGCGCACCCATTATTTGAAAGTAATGAAGGTCAAGTTGACGAAAGAAATGACGGCTCAATATTTTTTTCCACCAGCAAAGATCGATACGATTTAAATGAAGAATTGATTAATTGCAGTGGTTGGAACCTAGGAGTTCAAGGACACCCTGAATACAGCATATTTGAACCAATCTTTAGTGCTGCTTGGGGAAAAAAAGACATTAGGCCACTTGGACAAAGAAGTCTAAGCCCAGAAATTTTGAAAATATTGGCGCATTTGTTAAATTTGAAAAATTAAAACAAAGCTTAAATATCAAAAAAATCTTTTAATAAAGGAGTAAATTCAAAAGTTTGAAAGTTTTCGATTATTGGTTGAAGTTTATTTTGTAAGTATTTGCAATAGTCAGAATCATGAATAATTTTTTCAATTTTATTTTTCGCTTCAGAAATCGAGTTATACAAAAAACAATCTGAATAATACTCGGGATAAACTTTAGAATTTGGCAATAAGGGTATACACCCAGATAATACTGATTTTGCCACAGCATATCCAAAAGTTTCTTGATCGGCGGTACTAAGAACTATTTTATTTTTTGAGATAGTGTTCAGATGTTTTTTGCCGTGTTCTCCCAAAATAAATTGGACATTACTTCGTTTTTTTAATAAATGATAATATTTGTTATCGTCTAAATTCTTTGAGTTTACAACTACAAATAATTCATTTGGTAAACACTCAACTAATTTTACAAAAGATTCAGCACCCTTATCTTCCTCAAGCCTATGAGGAAAAAGTATTGTGTTTCGTTTTGTTTTTCTTTGACTAAAATATAAATGGTTAATTCCCCATGGAAATATTTTTGAATGAGCAAAGTCTTTTGGCAAGGTCGATTTTGCATAAAAAGAAGGTACATAAACTATGTCGAACAAATTCGACCATAATTTTTCCGCATGTTCTAGCCATGTCCAACTATACAAGTCACCCGGCACAAACGAACCCCCATGCAGGAGTGAACCTTTTTTTTTATTCCGTCCTTGTATTTCTGTAATATATTGAAAAACATCCAAGCCTGGTGAGAAAAAATCAATAAACAATATTTTTTCAATCTTTATATTTTTAGATAACAATATTAGGTTTTTAAGATATTCTTCTATTTCCTTGAAATCATCAAAACTTCCAAATACCGATGAATTTATTTTTACAGTTAAACTGCCAAACAGAGAAATTGGCAGTTTATATTTTGCAATAGACCATTTCATTCCATTAATTATGTCTTGAAATGATGTACCTTCGTAATATGGCGGAATAAAAATAATGTTTTTGTGCATTGTTTTTAAATAATGATGTCGTTTGTCTCCCATTTTGAGTCAAAAGTGATTTTAAATTTAACCTTTGAAACATCTCCTTCATAATCTTCAAAAAATTTAGATGTTTTTGTTATATTTAGATTGTGTAGTAAAAATGGAATCGTTAAGGCAGTCATTCGGGCATTTATTTCAAGAAAATAAAAATTTTTTTGAGAATCATAAAAAAAATCTATTCCAAAAAATCCATTATAGTTTGAAAGGAAAGCGCTTAGCCTTGAAAATGTTTCTGTAATATTGTTGTAAAGATCTTTATCATTTGTTAAAGCTTCCAATTTCAAAAACTCTGCACCAATAAACTCAACCTCGTTTCCCATTATTTGTCTGGAATAACCGAAAACCGTAATGGTATTATCTTTTTTATAGCATTGTATACTCATGGGAATCGAATCAATGATTTCTTCAGCATACCAACTAAAATTATTGTTAGAAAAGAGAGAGAAAAGTTTTTGTGGAATTTCTTTCGAGTTTGGTAAAAAAGTGGTATAGCCACCAGCGCCAATTGAGCGTTTTATGATATATTTCCCAGATTTAAAATCTTCTGTAAGCATTTTTAAATCGGTAATTTGATGCCAACTAGGAGAAAGTTCTCCCATCATTTTTTTAACGGATATTTTGTCATTATAAACTATAAAATCTGAATATTTATAGTTTAATTGGATATTATATTTTCTTGCTATTTCATCAATTTCTGGATGTGGAACTGCAGTCCAAATACTATTAATTTGTGAAAGAATGTGTTCTTTTTCTTTTAGTCTCTTTATTATAGAAATACTCGGCTGTTTTCCTTGTTCACATTTCAATAATCGTAATGAGTTGTTCGAAGGATACAATAAATTTTGACTGCTTTCATTAACGGTACAAAAGCCTTTTTTTGTTATCCATGGTAATAAGTTCTCATATTTCCACATACTTTCGATTTCATATTCAAAAGACTCTCCTAAGGATCTGAAATCCGAGATATACAGAGTTTTTTCTCTGGACAACTCCTCAATTGAGTTTGAAGATAATAGTTCAAAATGTATCATAGCAGATGATTATAAATTTGATTTTTCTCCACTAAAGATTCGAGGGCACTTATGTTCGGGGAAATTGTTCGGAAAATGAATAAGTTTGATGAAGAACTATAAGTAACCGCGTCTATATCGATATTATTATTCTTTAGGAAGTTATTTGCCCTAGTGCGTTCTGGATATTTTTCCGGCAAGTGATATTGGTTAAAATTCAAAATGGTTTCATGTAACCAAACTCCGTTTTTTAAAAGAATTTCTTGAAGTATTTTCATGTTTTCGCCGATCATAGTCGAATTTAAAACCACAAAAAATTCTTTTATTTCTCCATTATACTCTAATAGACTTAATCCTCGTACAATAAATAAAAGTGCTCCGTGTAAAGTGTAAGGAGGGTCTGTAATAAATGTCTGTGATGGCTTAATGCCATTTATTTTTTTCGATAAATCTAAATTATGAATCTCTGCATTTGGGCAATGAAATCTTATTGTGTTTAATACTCGCTTATCAAGATCAATTGTATTTGTCTCGATCCATGAATATTGACTTAATGGGATAGTGAGCAAATCGTCATCACCTATTAGCGTAATGCGAATAAAATCGGTATATGGGAACCTGTCCTTTATTAAAGATACTCTTCTTTCCCGTGAGTGAATATCGCACGGAAACTGATTCCATTTCTTAGAAGGAAATATTAATTTTATTCTAGATTTTTGTTTATCAAATTTTCTATCAGGAAAGTATTTAAAGTTAAAAGTGTTTTTAATCCTTCCCCGTTTGTCAATTTTGCAAAGTTTGTTTTTAATACAAACATCGATAAATGGAATGATATTATCAAAATCGGAATTACTATTTTTAATAAATTCATCTAAACAAGAACTTTCCAATAATTTTTTTAATAACTGAATGAAATCAATAAAATGATATTGCATGCGCTGCTTCCATAATAAAACCTCTTTTTTTTTGATATTTGGTGGACACGATGTTTGATACTGTTCATAAGCTACGGCTATTCGATAATCTGGATGATAAGAAGATAATTTTTCTAATACTTCATCTTTACGTAATTGTTTAAGATCAAAAAATGTTTTACCTACATGAAACCAAAAATATCCTTCTGCAATAAGTTTTTCAAAGTATAAAGAAAAATTAGTATTGGGATTAATTTTATGTGTAATATGTATCACTGAAATATCTCGTAAGATTGTGTAGTTTCCACTAATTTTGAACAGCTGAAACATAAAATAATCATCCTCACAACCATAGTCTTTAAAGTCAGGAAATCCAGTAGTCTTTTTCAAAAGATTTTTTGTGCAAAAACCAAAATTTGCAATAAAAGAGTAGTGTTGCAAGTCCAAGTTTTCGTTATTGCGAATTTTCAATTGAATCTTGCCTATGTGATTTTTAAATGCATTTTGCCCATTTTCTAGTTTTTTTAGAATGTCTTGGGAATTTTTTTCAAACCAACCTATCGGATTTGTCCAATATCTTAATGCCCCGTACCCATAATCATATTTTTGTGCTAAATTAGAAATCTTTTGAAAAGAGTCTTCACCAATAATAATTGTGTCATCATCGATAAATATTATTACTTCACCATTTGCACTATCAATTCCTATATTTCTTGCCAGACCCCTTGACAGTTTTTTATAGTTATTGATTATCGTAAATTTGATATTTTTAGCATTAAATTTTTCTATTATTTTGTCCAAATTTTCAAAATTTGTTTTATTATCTAAGTCACTGTTTTCAACTAAAATCACCTCATAATCTTTGAAATTCTGTTTTAGAATACTAATTAAACAATGTAAAACACAGTTTCCTTTGTCTATGTGAGAGTCCGAAGATAAAATAATGCAAGAAATTTTCATATATTTAAACCAACTTTCATTATCAATTTATCAAAAAAAATAAATATTGAAAAATCATTTTAAGTTTGAAATGATTATTAAAACATTAATATTTACTATAGAAAACTTCCATGCCAAACTTTAAAAATTAAAATTATATTTCTTAAACAAAGAGAATGCCAAGCATAAAAAAACAGAATTATTAGAACTAATAAATGATAGATAGGAACACACGATTTTTCGTATGAATAAAAATATTCTTTTTGGCAAAAGGAATTAAACGCCTATTTGATACTTTATAAAACATAGTTAATTTATTAGCTAAAAAGATTCTATCAAAAAAATTACAAAAATAAAATTCATTGTTATGCCACTTCCCCTAAAGGAAATGGGTCTGCTACCCTCGCATGAACCCAAAGAGCTTCAACAAGTATAAACAAGCCACTTTCAAATCTGCCCTCTCTCCATAGGTAAGTGGGTCAACAGTGCGGAGTTATATTTATTTGGCTGGGGTGGAGGGATTCGAACCCCCGCATGGTGGGACCAAAACCCACTGCCTTACCGCTTGGCTACACCCCAATATGACAATTTAACGAACAAAATTTACCAATCGGAGTAAATATAGTCAAACAAAAAGAAGCTAAATTTCGAAATTTCCCTAAAGCTCTTAAACTCAATCAATGAGAAAAAGAAAGAAATTACAATACCTAGAAAACAACTTTTTTATCTATTACTCCTGATAATTCAATTTCTGGTTTTAAACCAGAACCTAATAACTTAATAATTTCTTCTTTTGTCTTTCCACAGATACCTACAACACTAAATCCATTAATCATTTTTCCATCTTCATAAACCAAAATATTCATTGTACAAGCACCATCTGCACAAATTAAATCATTACTTAACAAGGCAACTCTTTTTTCATCTGAAATATCTTTTTCTTTATATAATCCTTCAAAGGTTAAAAAATATTCTTCGCCTTCGCAATCGAGAATTTGAACTAATTGATCACGAATAGTTTCTCTAAGAAGATCATGTCCACATCTTAATTCAACTTTTCTGTCAAAACCAACAACACTGTCTGAAACAATTGGACTTTGTTCGATATTTGTAGTTGTTTGTCCTTTCATAGAATCGCAAGCAACACCCCCACCTGTAACTCCAAGCAAACTTGTTAAAAATATAATTTCTCTAGCTTTCATAATGTATAATTAAAAGATTTGTCATTATATAACATAAAACAACCAAGTCAATGGTAAAATTCAAAAAAAGAATTAAGTGTTTCCAACTATGATTTTGGGGCTAATATAATAATTTAAAAACGGATTCCTTACAAAAATCAATATAAATAAGGCAGTGAGCCTAAAAAAAAGAAGCACCAAAAAATAAAGTTTCAACTCCTCAAACTTTCCTAAAACTCGGACAAACTCCCTTCAAAACACAATTATCACATTTTGGCTTTCTAGCGTTGCAAATCGCTCTTCCATGAAGAATTAATAAATTCGGAAAAAGCGCCCATTTTTCTTTATCAACAATTTCCATAAGAACTTTTTCAATTTTAACTGCATTTTTTGTTCGCACAAATTTTTCATCAACAAGACCAAGTCTTCCAGAAAGACGAATAACATGAGTATCAACAACAATGCCAGAAGTTTCTCCATAAAGCTCTCCCATAACAACATTTGCGGTTTTCCTCGCTACTCCGGGAATTTTCAAAAGATCTTCGATTTTGCGAGGCATTTTCCCTTTAAACTCTGAAACAATTTTTTTTGAAGCACCAAGAATGTTTTTCGCTTTATTGTTATAAAAACCAGTTGAATAAATAATCTTTTTAATATCTTCAATATCAGCATCTGCAAAAGCATAAACATCGGGATATTTCGCAAAAAGTACAGGAGTAACCTTATTGACCCTTTCATCAGTACATTGAGCCGATAAAATAACCGAAACAAGAAGTTGAAACGCATCACCGTAATGTAAAGCGGTTTTTGCGTCAGGATAGAGAGGAGAAAGTGTTTTTATGATGATATTTACATGATTTTTCATAAACAAATTATAGTTTAATAAAAGCTATAAATCAATCACTCCATCTACTTCATTCACCCCATAAAAAGGCTTAAAAATCAAAGCTCGAAAATTTATTCAAAACTCAATTATCCCAGTTTAAAACTCATCATTTCTGCTTATTTTTCCGCCAGCTTTTTCAAGTACAGATAGTCTCCAAAGTTCTTTAAACCTTTCAGGAAGCCAATCCATTTGTTTTTCTGTTAACACATAAAGAGGTAAGTATAATAACGGATCAACAAATTCTGAGTCTTTAAGCATTTCAAAATGTAAATGTGGTCCAGTCGTCATATAACCAGCACCTTTTGTTCCGGGCATACCTCCACTTAATCCAATAATTGAGCCCATAGAAACTAGTTCCGAAGGCTGTACTAAAATTTTAGAAATATGTCCATAAACTGTAGAAAAACCATCAGCATGTGCAATAATTATATAGCTATAGCCATAGCCATTATCAACAGCTTTGTAAACAACACCATCCCCAGCACTTCGAACAGGACTACCCTGATAAGCAGGAATATCAATAGCATTGTGCCTAACTCCAAACACTCCAGCATAACCGGGATCTCTAAAATATGCGGAAATTCCTCGAGTTGGTTCAATTGGCCAATCAAATCCAACTTCACCCCCATTAAGTATGAAATTTTTTCTATATTCACTAATAGAAGAAAAACTCATTCCAAGAAGGTTTTGATACTTATTTACATCAAAACTTCCATTTTTTTCAATTTCTGAGTTTATTTCTTTAACTGCGATATTGAAAACTCGAACAGTATCAATCGCTTCATTTTGCTCTATTTTACTTTGTTCTATTAATTGTGAATAAATTTCTTCCTGACCTTTTGTTAGTTTTAGAAATGAAACTTTTGCATTTTTTTCTTCTTCAAGATTTTCTTTTTCAAAATTTATAGAAACCAACAATTCATTCAGAAGATCAGTTTTATTATTGTAATCGATTTTTTTGGCTTCAAGATCAAAGGAAATTTCATTGAGTTTATCAAGAATATAATAAGCAGTTTGATTTAAAAGATTTATATATTGGATGTTTTTTAAATTATCTCCAACCGAGTTATCTGCAAGCAGAAGGCGTAAGGTGCTTACTTCTCCATTCTCACTATAAGGAAAAAACTTTTTGTTTTCTTTATATAATATTTCAATATAGTCTTTGAGTAATTGTTTTTGATATTCTAAAGCAATTTCTAAAATCTCAATTTTTTCATTTAAAAGTTTAATTTCATTTTCGGTTTCAACACTAGATTTAAGAGCAGTATTAAGGCGTTCTTCAGTGTTTTTAATGATTTCATTTAGGATTTTTAATTGACTTTCAAGGTCATTTTTTGTTTCAACAATTTTCGATAAGTGATATTCCTTGTCTTGTAAGCTATTTTGAATTTGTCTTAGGTTTGTTTTAGAAAAACGAAATTGGTCCTCAATCGTATTTTTTAATAAAATTTCTTCTTCTGAAATCGAAATTTCAATAATTTCATCTTCAAAATCCTGTATTGTGTTTTCAGAAATTAAAGAATTATTTTCAGTAATGTCTTCAGCAAAGCCACTAGTATTAGAAAAAAGAACAATAGAAAAAATACCTAGAATTCCAAGAATTTTTTTTAGCCCTTTGTTCATAAATATTAAGATTATTCAAATAATTATACCATAAAGCGATTTAAACTTGCAAAAACAAAAAAATGCTTTTAATATAGTCTGGCAATTTTAGCAATAATTAAAATTATATGTCACATAAGAAAGCAGGAGGTAGTACAAAAAACGGCCGAGATTCGCGAGCCAAACGACTCGGAGTAAAAGTATTTGGAGAACAAGCCGTAAAAGCAGGAGGAATTATTATTAGACAAAGAGGAACAAAATATTTTCCTGGTAAAAATGCAGGAATGGGCAAAGATTTTACAATTTTTTCTCTTTCAAATGGCGTAGTTAAATTTAGAGAAAAAGCAGTAAAAAAATTCAATGGCAGAAAATATAAAGATGTCTTTGTCGATGTAATGCCAGTTTAATGGATTTATTAGAAAATTTCAGTGGCTCCGACAAGAGAGAAGGACTTAGTGAATCAGCATATGAGGCCTTTCAAGAAAAGATGAAAAAGGCCGCAAAAGAAATGTCTGCTTCAAAAAAAGAAGAAAAAAAGCACAAAAAAAAAGAGGAGGATCTATATAAGATTCTCCTTATTTTTATTCAAAATTCGAAAAACGATACTTTATTAAAGCTTATTTCTGAATGTTTAGAACTAAATATTCCCTCAGGGTTTATACTTTCAATTATTCAGCTTGGAAACAACAATTTGTCGAGTTTAATTAAGGTGAATTTAGAAAAAAATAAATCAATAATTTTTTTTAACGAAGATAGATCTTTAAGTCCAGAATTAAGAATGGAGCTTGATTTGTGGGTAAAGTCTCAGTTGTTTTATGCTGAAGAATATAAGCTTAAACTTTTGAAAAACGCAGTAAATGAGGCAACACAGCAAGTAAAAGAACCTATAATAAATCTTCACTGTTATATGATTTTTGATTTTATAAAAAATCACAACATTGAAATGGCAGAAGATAAAATAGAAAAGCTTTCAAGGTTTATAATTGCTGGGATTTTTGAAAAAATTAAACCAAAACAAATAAACTCAGATTAGTTTTCGCTATTTTTTAAAACAAATTTAATGTTTTTAAAGGTTAATGTAATTTCTATAAATTCATTATTTTTTTGCTAATATTTGAATTTTGTT
>CAYVBX010000020.1:0-17595 GCA_964449945.1 uncultured Candidatus Peribacteria bacterium | reverse complement strand
GGATAGATGGCTTAATAAAGATGAGTAACCTTTGTATTTTTTTTGATTCTTTTATTGTTAGCTTTTCATGTGGAAATGTTTTATAAAAACACTTGTCAAAGCTGTAAAATTATGATTTAATGCATTATCTTTTATTGTTTGTCAAAAAAAGATAAAATCAAGTATAGTTTATTTGTAAATAAAACTATGGAAATATTTGTATATATACTTTTTGTCTTTATTCTATTCAGTATTTTGCTGATATTTTTGTCATTTTTTATTAAATTTCAGCAATTAAGAAAAAAAGCTTTAGTAAAATATACTGTATTAGAAGTACAAGTACCTAAGGAAAGTGAAATTTCACCTATTGGAGCCGAGCATGTTTTTGCGACATTTCATGGTATTGATAATAATTTTTCTTTTTGGCAAAAGTTAAGAGGCTTTAGTGGGCATAATATAAGCTTTGAGATTGCTAAAATTGATAATTTTATAAAATTTTATGTTTCATTTCCAACTAAATTAAGGAATTTAGTTGAAGGTCAGATTTATGCTCAATATCCCGATGTTGAAATTAAAGAAGTTCCTGATTATGTAAATAAACTTTCCAAGGATTATAAAGTTGCAGTTCTTGAAATGGATCTTAATTCAAACAATTTTTTGCCAATTAAAAGATATTCTCAGTTTAATATGGGTAGTGGAGATCAAGTTTTTGATCCACTTGCAGGAATTACTAGTTCACTTGTTAAATTTCCAGAAAGTTCAGATCAAGCTTGGATACAAGTTGTAATGACACCATTGCCTGATAAATGGCGTAAAATATTTTCAAATTGCTTAAATATCGTAAATGCGGGGTTTTTATCTAGTTTTTCTTCACTTCAAAAATCTTATATTTCTGCATATACAACGCGAAATTTTGTTCTTCGTGTTTTATTTTTCCCAATTTATATTTTCTTTAGTTTTCAAAAGCCTAGAAAGGCTAGTGAAAATGACAAAGAAAAAATCAAAGAGATTACTTCTTCTAAACATGAAAATGAATCTCCAATTTTAGCATCTTCAGATAAAGTTTCTAGGATGCTGTTTGATGTTAATTTACGCATGGTTTATGCAAGTAAAAAATATGATATAGATAATGCAAAACTTAAGTTGCAGGAAATGTCTGCTTCATTTAAACAGTTTAATTTACCTCATTTGAACGGCTTTAAAATCAAAAGTTTCCAAGAAGGTCGAGAATATTTACAGTTGTATAAAAAAAGAGTCATAAAAGATCCTTTTGTGTTAAACAATGAAGAAATTGCTTCAATTTATCATTTCCCAAGTTTGAATGTAAAAACGCCTAATATCTATTGGGTATCTTGTAAAAAACTTGAGCCACCACAAAATCTTCCCTTGCTCGAAAATGAAAATAATATTTCAGTTCTTGGAGAAACAGATTTTAGAGGAGAACACAAAGTTTTTGGCATTAGGGAGTATGATAGAAGAAGGCATCTTTATATGATAGGAAAAACTGGTATGGGTAAATCTACTGTTTTGGAAAATATGATATATTCGGATATTTTAAGCGGAAAGGGTGTTGGTTTAATTGATCCACATGGAGATTTAGCTGATAAGGTCTTGTCTTTTATTCCTTCAAATAGAATTAACGATTTAATTTTAGTAGAGCCTTTTGATAAAAATAATGCTGTCGCTTTTAATATGTTAGAAAATATCGATAAGGCATATAATTCAATTGTTTGTAGTGGAATTGTTGGCATTTTTAAAAAAATATATGCAGATAGCTGGGGCCCTAGACTTGAGCATATATTAAGAAATACTATTCTTGCTTTACTTGAATATCCTGGCACAACAATGCTTGGAATTATTCGAATGCTTCAAGATTCGGATTTTAGGTCAAAAGTGGTAAAAAAAGTAACGGATCCGGTTGTAAAAGGCTTTTGGATAAATGAATTTGAAAAAATGCAAGATAGGATTAGGGTAGAGGCAATTTCTCCAATTTTAAATAAAGTTGGACAATTTTTATCAAGTCAAACAATTAGAAATATTGTTGGACAACCAAAAAGTTCTGTGAACTTAAGATTTGCAATGGATAAAGGAAAGATTGTAATAATAAATCTTTCTAAAGGAAAAATGGGTGAAGATAATTCTTCGCTCCTTGGTTCAATGTTTATTACAAAATTTCAATTAGATGCTATGAGTAGGGCAGATATTCCAGAAAAGGATCGAAAAGATTTTTATTTGTATGTTGATGAGTTTCAAAATTTTGCAACTGATAGCTTCGCAACAATTTTATCCGAGGCAAGAAAATATAAATTAAATTTAACAATGGCAAATCAATATATTGCCCAAATGCCTGAGGAAGTGCGAGATGCTGTTTTTGGAAATGTAGGTAGTCTTTTTTCTTTTCAAATTGGTTATGATGATGCTGAATCTATTTCTCAGCAATTTGGAGAAGAAGTTTTGCCTACAGATCTTGTTTCTTTGAGTAAATATACTGCCTATATGCGACTTCTTGTTGATAATATGCCAACAAAAACATTTTCATTAAAGACACTTCCTCCAACAGAAGTAAATGTAGATGATGAATATCTTTCAAAAGTAAGAAGGGTTACAAATGAAAGATATGCTAATAAAGTAGAACTTGTTGAAGATAAAATTCGTAGATGGAGTGAAGTAAAAGAAGAAAAAAAATTAAGAAAAAGTATTAACCCCCGAGGTTTTTAAAAGATTCAAAATTTTCTTTATATAAATATTCTATACTTGCACCACCACCTGTTGAAATGTGGTAAATATTTTTTGTATTAATTTTTAGCTTGTTTAATGCATCTATTGAATCACCACCACCTATAATTGTAATTTTATTTTTTGCATTTGCAATTTCTTTTAAAATTTCATTACTTCCTTTTGAAAAATTTTCTATTTCGTATATTCCCATTGGCCCATTAAAAAAAATTGTCTTTGAATTTCTTATAATTGCTTTGTATTTTTTTATTGTTTTACTGCCTATATCAACAATAATATCGTCTTTTGATACATTATTTTTTTCTTTTTCAATAGTTGTGGAATTTGTGTCAATTTTAACACTTGTTTTGTAGTCAGTTGGGAGTATTAATTTACTTTTTGATTTTTTATATCTTTCTAGTATTTTTTTTGCATTTATTACTTTTTCTTTTTCGAATAATGATTTTCCAATGTTAATGTTTTGGCTTTTTAGAAAGGTGTTTGCTATTGCTCCACCAATTACTATGTTGTCTACAATGTTAATAAAATTATTTAGCAAATCAATTTTTGTATCAATTTTTGCCCCACCAATTATTATTGTGTATGGTCTGTTGATTTTTTGATTTTTTAATTTATTTAATTTTTTTATTTCTTGAATTAAATTAAAACCCGCATATGATGGTAAAAATTCAGTAATTTTAGAAACAGAACAATGGTTTCTGTGAGACATAGAAAAGGCTTCGTTTACAAATATTTCACCTAAGTTTTTAATTATTTTTGCAAGTTTTGTGCTGTTTTTTTCTTCTCCTTTATAAAATCTTATATTTTCACATAATAATATCTCTTGAGTCTTAAGCTTTTTTGATTGTTTTATCGCAATTTTTAATCTTTTATTTCCAAGAATAACATTTTTATTTGTTAATCTTTTTAGTTCAGAAATAAGTAGTTTTGTAGAAAGGTTTTTATCAAAACTTTTATTTGGTCTGCCAATATGAGTAATTATTATTAGTTTCGTATTTTTTTTTAATAGATAATTTATTGTTTTTAAAGTTTTTTTAATTCTTGTGTTGTCAGTTATTTTATTATCTTTATCAAATGGGACATTAAAATCTACGCGTAAAATTATACGTTTATTGTCTATTTGCTTGATGTTTTTTATAGTTTTTATTTTCATTTAAGAAATTATATCATTTTTTAAACTTTTTTAACAATTATTTAATAACTTTTTGCTATGTTTTAGTTATATTTTTTTAAAATTACTAATGAAAACACTAAATCGAGTTATGTTGATAGGAAACTTGGCTTCGGATGTTAATTTAATGGCAACTACTAAGGGCGTTTCCAGAGCAACTTTTCCTGTTGCTACAAGTAGAAACGTTAAGGATAAGGAAGGAAAGTTGACTGAATCCATCGATTATCATAAAATTGTTTTTTTTGGAAATTATGCAGATCTTTCTAAACAATTATTAAAAAAAGGATCGAAGGTTTATGTGGAAGGTAGGCTTGTAAATAATTCATTTAAAATTAAAAATGGAGAAATGAAATTTAGAACAGAAATTTTTGGTGACGATTTCAATGTTTTGTCTAAAAAATAAAGTAATTTAGTTTTACAAATTTAATTCCTTATCTATAATGAGAAAAAATAAATACTAAATTATGATAGTTTTTGAGTATAAATGTAGTGATTGTAATTCAATATTTGAAGAGTCAGTTAAAGAAGGCAACACAGTTTACTGCTTATTTTGTTCAAGTAAAAATGTAGAAAGAACATTTGATGGTATTTGGCAAAAAGAAAATCAATGTGTTGATGATTGTGATAAATGTAAAAAATGTAATTAACTAATTTTTCTTATGTTTAAAAAAATTTTTGCTATAAATTTACTAATAATATTAGTGTTTACAGTTAGCTCTTGTCGAATAAAAGGCACAGAAAAAGAAATTAGCAATTTTTCAGGAATTGTTTTGAATTATTATAAAATGAATGATGATAGAACAGTTATAGAGCCTATAATTGCCGAATATGTTCAAAAAAAGAAGGGTCTTGTTATAAATTATAAAAGTTTCGATGATTTTGATGTTTATATAAGGACTATTTTAAATGAAATGGCTGAAGGTGAAGGACCTGATATTTTTTCTATGCCAAATTCTTGGTTTGCAAGTAATTATAAAAAACTTAGTTCAATGCCTTCGGATTATGGTAGTTTGAATGATTTTGATTCACTTTTTGTTGATGTTGCGTCCAAAGATTTAATTCAGGTTGATAATGATGGAGTAGAGAAAATTTTTGCGATTCCTATGACTGTAGACACTTTAGCCATTTATTATAACAAAAGCCATTTTGAAGATAGAATCCCAACTCAAGGGAAACCTTCAAATACTTGGGATGGTATATTAAATGATGTTGTTCAGCTTAATAAATTTAATTTTAATAATGATAATTTTGAAGTATCTGGAATTGCTATGGGAACAGGTTCAAATATTTCAAATTCAGTAGATATTTTATTTGCATTGATGCAACAGGCTGGAGTTTCTTTTTATGATGATAAGATGTCAATTACAAGATTTGCCTCAACTAATGCTTTTAGCTCAGGAAAGACACTTCTTGATATTTTGAATTTGTATTCAGGTTTTGCTGATTTTAGCAAAAGAAATTATTCTTGGAATTTTACAATGGCTGATTCAAAATCAGAATTAAAAGAAATTGAAAGTTTTATAAATGGAAATGTATCTATGATAATAGGCTATTCTGATTTATATGAAAAAATTGTCAAAGAAATTAATAATTCAAGGAATTTTAGATCTCAAGTTATTAATGTAGATGATGTTCGTATTGCACCTTTTCCACAACTACTTGAAACAAGTGGCACAAATTTCAAGAGAGTTGCTTATGCTAATTATTTTGCAGAAACTGTCTCAAGAAATACTAATCATGCTGATATAGCTTGGGATTTTTTAGTTTTTTTAACTCAAAAAAATAATTTACAAAATTATTTTGATAAAACAAAGAAGCCTACTAGTAGGCGAGACATGATTGAGGATCAAATGAAAAATCCAATATATGGAGTTTTTGCATCGCAAATTGGCTATGCTGAAAGTTTTCCGATTGTAGATATTGTGAAATATAGAGAATATTTTGTGGAGATGCTTGATTTTATTGCAGAAGGAGGGGATAAAACAAGAGCTTACAAGGAAGTTGAGACACAAATAAATAAATTATTGCCCTCTAGTGGTTTTAAATCTCAAAAAATAAATTAAAATTTAAGGTTTTGAGTTTTGTAATAATTTTTGTTTAATATATTCTTTTCAGTCTTTGTTAGTTGATTTTTAATTTTTTTTAAAATTATCTTAAAAAGTTTTTATGAGACTTTTTAAATTTAATTATAGATTTTTTTGTGACTTTGGATTTATTTATTAAATATTTTACTGTATCCATTCAAAAAATCCTTTGTTTTAAGTTGTTTTTTCCCTTCAAGAGTAAGTTCGATTATTTCTATAGCATTTGTGTTTGTTCCGATGAAAAGTCTTTTGTTTTCAATTTCTATCATAGTGGGATTTAGTTTTTTTTCACTTTTTGTTGCTGTATTTATTATTAATTTTTGTCCATTTTTTAAGAAAAAATGTGCTTTTGGGTTTGTATCAAAGGCTCTTATTTTATTTAAAACATTTTCCATTTTTTCTAAAAAGTTTATTTCTGCATCCTTGTCTGTGTGTTTTTTACAATAACTTGCGTTGTTATGGTTTTGTTCTTTTTCATTAAATGTTTCACTTGAGATTTTTTCTACAATTTCACAAATATTTTTTGCTATTAATTCGGACATTCTTTCCGCTAGTTCACTAGCTTTTTCACCTTCTTTAATTTCAATTTTTAATGTTGTTATAATATTGCCATGATCCATTTCTTCGTCCATTTTCATTATTGAAATACCTGTTTCCTTATCTCCGTTTAATATAGCTTCTGTAATTGGGCTTGCTCCTCTATATTTGGGAAGAATTGATGTATGAATGTTTACAGAGCCAAATTTAGGATAATTTAACACATTTTTTTTTAGTATCATTCCAAAAGCAAACACTAGGTTTAAATCAATTTGGTGTTTTGTTATTTCTGTAAAAATTTCTTTAGAGCTAGTTGGTTGGAATATATTTATGTTGTTTTCTAAAGCAAATTCTTTGATTTTTGACATTTTTATTTTTTGGCCTCTACCACTTTTTTTATCAGCTTGAGTTATAAGAAGAGATATTTTGTGTTTTTTGTCTTCATATAGGGCTTTAAATGTACTTAGTGCAATATCTGGGCTGGCGTAGAATGCTATATTCATTTTGATAAAAAGTTTACTTGATTTATTTTGTAATTGTGGTGTAAAATTGTTTCTTTATAAAACATTATGCGTCAAGATATACTTAAAATAAAGAGAAAAATATCAAAAGCAAACAACTTTCTTCTTGTTTGTCATAAAAAACCAGATATTGATACTCTGGGGAGTACTCTTGCTTTTTCTTTGTACTTAACCGAATTAAAGAAAAACTTTAAGATTTTTTGTATTGATGAAATCATTGAGGATTTTAAGTTTTTAACTAATGTTGATTTGATCTCAAACGATCAAAATATTTTAAAGGAGGATTTTGATTTAATTATTTGTTTTGATATAGCCGATTTACATATGATTGGCCTTGATTTAAATAATTTTATTTTTGATATAAATAAAATTGTAAATATAGATCATCATAGTTCAAACACCTATTATGGTTGTTTAAATTTAGTAAACTGTGATGCATCATCTACCACGATTGTTGTTTATGATTATCTTAAGACTGTTGGTTTTAATATTACTCCATTTCAAGCTTCTTGTTTGCTTTCGGGGATTTATTCAGATACTGGTTCTTTTAAACACTCAAATACTAATTCTAAGAGCTATGAGGTCGCTTTCGAGCTTTTAAATCTTGGGGCATCATTGTCAAATTTAAATAGAAAAAAGAAAAAGGACAAAAATGTTTTTTTTTTATGGTCGAAGGTTTTTGATAGTACATTTTTAAGTAAGTCTAATGTTTTGATTTCTTTAGTTCGACAAACAGATTTTATCAATACAGGAACGACTATTGATGATTTATCCGGAATTGTTGAATATTTGAATATGGTGCCGAATGTTAATTATTCATTGCTTTTAGTAGAAATGGAAAACGGTTTTTTGAAAGGTTCACTTCGTACTAAAAATGATAATATTGATTTGTCTAAAATTGCGAAAAAGTTGGGTGGTGGGGGACACAAAGGGGCTTCTGGATTTACTATTTCTGCGAAATATCAATTAGAAAAAAATATTTCAATATTATCAGATGATTTGTCAAAAACACTTCTATGTTTTTAATTTTATCTTTTCTGTAATTTTGCTAGTATTTTTAAGTATTTAAGCTTTTTATGATAAAAAAATTTATTGAAGTTATTTTGGGCTTTGTGTTTGCAGTATTTTTAAGTATTTTTCTTTTTGTATTTGTTTTTGATTTTGTTGTTTTTAATGATCAAACATATTTTTCAGATGAATTTATTGATAAAAATTATGAAATTATTGAAGATGAAATTTTTATAAGTTTTAATTCTTTTGAAAAGTATTCAGATTATTTTACTAAAAATGAATTTTCTTTAATTTTTCGAGAAGTATTTACAAAAGAAGATTTAAAAAATGAAGTTTCTGCTTTTATTGAATCAATTAAATCAACTAAATTTGATTCGGACAATGAATTTTTAAAAATTGATATTTCATTTAGTTTTTGGGAAAATTATTTGACAGAGTTCGTTTCGTTGTTTGCAGTAGAGTTGTTTGAAAATATTCCTAGATGCGACAACTTAACTGTTTTAGAAAATTGTATTCCTACACTTCTTAGCTTTGATATTTTTGAAAAGGAGTTAACAAGAGAAATTGATTTGTATTTATCTCAAAATCTTTTATTTGATATACAATTTAATTGGCATATAGATAAGAGTTTTTCAAATAATCTTCTTGAAACTTATAAAAAAATAAAAAATTATTTAACATTTTTCCTTTTTGGAATTTTAGTATTTAATATGCTTATTTTTTTAATCATAAATAATCTAAGTGTAATTAAATCATTTAAAACTTTGAGTATATCTAGTTTTTTAAGTGCTATTTTAAATTTAATAATAATTAAACTTGTCCCCATTTTTGAAGGCACAAGTTATAAAGAATTTTTCCTTTTTTATTTAGTTAATGATATTTTTAAGAATTTTTTGTTTTTTAGTTTAATGCTTTTGTCTGTTTCTTTTTTAATTTTTATTTTATCCTTTTTTTTAGATCGAAAAAAACAATATGTATAATAAAAACATCTTAATATTGGCCTTAGTTGCTATAATGTCTTGGACAGCTTGGCTTGTTGTTTTATTTAAACTAAGCCCAAACAATCACACAGAATTAGCTCTTTTGTTTTTCTTTTTATCTTTATTTTTTGCTTTATTTGCAAGTTTTACAATAATATTATTTCTAATCAGATATTTTTTTATCAAAGATGATTTATCAAACAGAATATTAAATGTGTCTGTAAGGCAAGGACTTTTATTAAGTTTTTTATCAATATTTATTTTAATATTTCAGTTGTTAAGAGTTTTGAATTGGTGGACGGGGATCTTAACAATAGTTTTAATTGCTTTTTTGGAATATTATTTTTCCTATAATGAAAGCAAGCTTTTATAAAATTTAATTATCTAGTTCGGAATATTCAGTCGTTTTTATAGTTCTCATGTTTTTAAAAGGCCACCAGACAATACTTGCCTTTCCCCTGATTATATCTTTATGTACAAAAGCTCTGTTTTTATCTGTTTTGCAAGACATTGTTTGTGTTCCATCAAAACATGTTCTTGAATCGGTTGAATAATTTCTGTTGTCTCCGAGTAAGAAATAATGATCTTCTGGCACTTCCCATTCGGTATTATATTCAAAATATACTTTTGTGTTTGATTTGTTGTATTGGTTTAAGTAAGGCTCTTCAAGTTTTATAAATTCTGATGAGTTTTTAGTTTGTATAAAAACTTCGCCATTTTCTATTTTTATTTTATCGCCTGCTACTCCAATAATTCTTTTTATAAAGTATTTTTCTTCAGATTTATTTTCGTGAGGTATTTTAAATACAACAATTTCTCCTCTTTGTGGCTCTTTAAAAAGATATAAGACTTCGTTTATAATTATTTTTTCTCCGTAATCATTTACGCACTCGCCGTTGATTATATTTAACGTGTCACACATTGATTTGCCTGAAACATCAAATGGCGCAACTATCCATGTTTGAATGATTATTACTATTCCAAAAATTACTACTACATTTAGAGCAAGATCTAAAATCCAATATATTGCTTTTTTTGTTTTAGTGTTTTTCATAATGTATTTTTTAAGTGTGTAAATTTTAGTATTTAATTTCTATGTTTACAATGTTTAATTAAAATTTATAATTGAATAAAGTAAAAAGAAAAAATGAATATTAGGAATTATCTCTTTTCAAATCATTTAACTGATAATGAAAAGATACATTATATCGCACATACTCATGCTTTTATTCTAATAAAAAAAGTTTATAAAGTGGTCGTTTTATTAGTTGGTTTACCTATTATTTTAACAATTATTTATCCATCTTTGTTTCTTGGAATGTTAATATTAATTTTTGTTGGAATTTGTGGTTTTCTTTATGAGTTTGGAGATTGGTATCTTGATGCTTGGATTATTACAAATTTTGGTGTTATTGATGTAGAAGTTACAGGTTTTTTTAAACGAGCTTCAAAAAGAGTTGATTATCATATGATTGAAGGAATTGCTTATGAAATTGATGGATTTTTTCATACTATGTTTAATTTTGGAGATATTACAATTGACAAAATTGGATCCAAAATTGTCATGACACTTAAGGAGGCGTCAAATCCAAAAAATATTGAAAGAATCATTTTAGAACATCAAAAAAAACAAATGGCAACTAAAAGTTTTCAAGATCATGAAACTCTAAAAACACTCCTTGCAGATATGCTTATTGTTCATAATAAAAATAAAGATTTATGAATTACTTTTTGATTTTTTTATTTATTTTTATTGTTTTTGATTTAATAATTCTATTTTTAGTAATTAAAAATAGACGAAAATCAAAATTTTCCGAAAAAGATTTAAATTTTATAAAAATTAATTGGTTTAGGATACTTGATTTATCAAAAACTAATCCAGAAAAATCCATTATGGATGCAGATAAACTTTTGGACTTTGCATTAAGCAAACGAGGTAAAGAAGGTACTCTTGCCGAAAAATTAAAGACTTCCAAAAATCTTTTTAATGATATAAATTCTGTTTGGTCAGCTCATAAATTGCGAAATAAAATTGCTCACGAATTTAAAGACTTAAAAGAAAGTGAGACAAAATTTGCATTGAAAGCTTTTAAAGGAGCTTTGACTGATCTTGGTGTAGATTTATAAAATATTTACTATGAATATAGAAGCGGTAATAGGGCTTGAAATACATGCACAGTTAAATACCAAAACAAAAATGTTTTGTAGGTGTAAAAATGATTCTTTTGATGCAATTCCAAATACTAATGTCTGTCCAGTTTGTATGGGGTTTCCTGGTCAATTGCCAGTTTTAAATAAGGAGGCTTTAAATTTAGCTATAAAAGCAGGAATAGCGTTTAATTTAGAAATTTTAGATGAATTTAAAATGGATAGAAAAAATTATTTTTATCCAGATAATCCTCGAGGTTTTCAAATATCCCAATATGATAAGCCTTTAAGTAAAAATGGTTATATTTCTTTAATTTCGAATGAAGACAATACGGAACAAGTCGTTCGAATAAATCGTATACATATTGAAGATGATGCTGGTAAACTTACGCATTTTAATGATTTTTCACTTATTGATTTTAATCGTGCTGGAGTTCCTTTAATTGAAATAGTGTCAGAACCAGATATTAGAAGTTCTGAACAAGCAGTGCTTTATGCCAAAGAAATTCAAAAAATACTTAAATATTTAAATATTTCTGATGCAGATATGGAAAAAGGAATGTTTCGATTTGATGCTTCAATATCAGTTCGAGAAAGTGGTGATAATAAGTTAAATAAAAGAGCAGAAATTAAAAATTTAAATTCATTTAAGTTTTTAAGTTTAGCTTTAGATTATGAATTTAACCGTCAAAAAGAATTGTATTTAAATGGTGAATTACTTGAAAAGGAGTTAACTTTGGGATTTGATGAAACTAGCTTTAAAACATTTTTTTTGAGAGATAAAGAACAATCATATGACTATAGGTATTTCCCTGAACCTGATATTCCAAATATTTCAATTGAATCAAAAGTAATATTTGAGCAAAAGAAAAATATAAGCAAGCTACCCGCTGATAAAAAGAAAGAATATTTGTCTCTTGGAATGTCTGAAGAGGAAGCAACGTTTATCAGTTCTAATAATAAATTTGTAATTTATTTTGATAAAATTTTAAAAGAAACAGGTGATTTAAAGCTTTGTTTAAATTTTTTTAATAATATTTTAATACAATATTTAAAAGAAAACTTTTTAGACATTAGTGAACAGAAAATAAAAAGTGAAAATATGATTGAGCTTATAAATTTAGTAAAAAAAGGCGTTATTTCTACGACTCAAGCCAAAAATGATGTTTTTCCAGTTATGTTTGAAGATGGACTTAGTGCTTCTGAAGTTATTTCTAAAAAAGCTATATCTCAAATTTCCGATACTGATTTTATTGAAAAAATTTGTAAGGAAATAATAAATCAAAATACTGAATCAGTTGATTTAATTAAAAGTGGAAAAGATAGAGTTTTGGGTTATTTAGTTGGGCTAGTTATGAAAGAAACTAAAGGTAAGGCAAATCCATCGATGGTAAGCGCCATTTTGATGAAATTGATTAATTCTTAATTTTTGATAAACTAATAATAATTTAAAAATAAAAATATGTTTCAAAGTTCACAAGATTTCTTAAATGTATCACTTGGCGTAGGTTTTTTAGTTTTAGTTGTTTTTTTATCAATGGTTTGTTTTTATTTGGTACTCGTTTTGAGAGATATTTCTAAAACTACAGGACAAGTTGAAGAAATTGTTTCTAGAGTACATGATGCGATTATACAACCTTTGAAAGCTCTAGATTTTTTAGTTGAAAAAATTAAGCCTTATGTTGAAACTGTTATTGAGCAAAAAATTAAAGAAAGAAAAAAGAAATGAAAAAAATAATTAGTATAATTTTAGTTAGTTTAATTTTAAATTCCTGTTTTTTAGTTAGTGATGATAATAAATCGGATTTTCCTTTTCAAAATAATAAAGATCTTAAATTTAAGGAATTAAAAAACAAAGATATTTATGAAAGTATATCGCTTTCTGTGAATTGGTTTAAAAGTATTCAGAAAGAGGATGGTAGACTTGTTTATCAGATAAATCCTGTGGATAATATTGTTTCAAATGATGAAAACTTTGTGCGACAAGCAGGTACTTTTTTTGCAATCACAGAATTTTATAAAAGGGATTTAAGCAATAAATTTGACTTAGATAGTTTAATTCGGAATTATGCTTTGTTTTTTAAAAACAATTCTTTAAATTCCAGTTATAAATCAAAATCTTTTTCTTGTGTAGCTGATGAAAATGGAGTTTGTTCTATTGGTACAACAGCACTTTCAATGATTGCTTTAATAAATTACTCTTCAAGAAATACTCAATTTTATGATGATTATCGTGAGTTGATAGAATCTTTTAATGATTATTTACTAGCAATGAGAATTGAAAATGCTGGGTTTATTGCTAAATTTACCCCAAATAAAAATCCTGAATTAGTTGAGTCATCTTTTTATAACGGAGAAGCCTTTTTAGCTTTGGCTAAATATTATAATTTTACTTTAAATAACGATGTATTAAATGAAATTTTTGATTTGTGGCCGTATTTAAGAGAAAGCTATATAAATTCTTTGGATTCAAATTTTTATTTATGGGGAATGCTTGCTTTAAAAGAATTAAAATATCTAATTCCTGTTGAGGATTTTTTACCCTTTGTTAGTTTATATACAAAAGCTAGGGTGAAAAGTTTTGAAAGGTATAGGAATAATGATCAAGCATTTTGTGGTTTTTTAGAGGGTCTTTCTGCTTCTGTTTATTTGTTTAAATTTGTTAATGATAAGGATTTATTTACTTTGTACAATAGAGAGCTTTCATTTTGGTTACAAAAAATTGATAAGTTGCAAATTAAGACTGATGAGATTTTTGATTTTAAAATTAAAAATTTAAGAAATTCACTTGGGGCATTTATTGTTTCTAGTGAGGATCCAACAATAAGAATAGATTATACTCAACATTGCTTAAATGGTTATTTAATTAAGTTTGTTGATATAGATGAAAATTCTATTTAGAAAATAAATCTTTTTTTAAAACAATTATAGGAAATATTAAAACTGCTTTTAGAATTCTTTTTATTCTTCTTGGCTCTATTATTACTCTGTAAAGCCATTCGAGGTTTAGTTTTCTAATTAGTTTTGGTGCTCTTTTTTTGTGACCTGATATAAAATCAAAAGTTCCACCAATTCCGATAAATAATAACACTTTTTCTAAATGATCTTTATTTCTTGCTATCCATTTTTCTTGTTTTGGAGCACCAAAAGCAACAAATACTATTTCTGCATTTGAATAATTAATTTTTTCTCTAGAAATTTTGTCATCTTCTTCATCTGCTTTTCCTGAAAATGTTCCTACAATATTAATATTTGGATTTATTTTTTCTAATGTTTTTTTTGTTTTTATTGCTACTTCATCGCTTGCTCCGAGTAAAAATATTTTTTTTCCATTTAATCTTTTATCTGTACAAAGAGCCATCATCATATCTGAGCCATGAACTGCTTCTTTTATTTTTTTATCAATCTTTTTTCTAAAAAATAAATATTTTGACATGTATTTAAGGCCATTACCGTCTGGAATATTTAAAGTTGATTTATTTAATATTTCTTTATAATTATTATCTTTTAGTGTTTCTAAAACTATTTCTGGGTTTGGAGTTGTTACAAATGTTTTATTTTCTTCTAAAATTCTTTTGATTATGAAATTTTTGCTTTCATCAAAAGACATTGTGTTTATCTTTACTCCTAGAATTTCTATTTGATCTTTTGACATATGTAAACTGTGTTTTTGTTGTAATAAGAATTAAGAATTTTAAAATTTTCAGAAATCAATAGTTGTTTTAATTCGGTCGGCGATAGTGCGTAAAAATATCTGTCAGTTTTGTTTTCTCCCCAAGGTATTATTAAATCTTTATGGCTTGTTTTAAATATATTCATAAGTGATTTGATAAATGCTTTTATGAAGTATTTAATATATTTTTTTCTATATAAATTCCACACACTTATTATAAAAATGCCGTCTTTTTTAGTTATCCTATTCATTTCTTGAATTGTTTTTTTTCTTAGCTTTTTGGATGGTATGTGGTGAAGGGTTGCTATTAGTAATGTTGTGTCAAAAAAATCTGATTTTTCTTTCGTATCAAAGGCATTGGCTACCTTAAACTTTGCTTTGTATCTTTTTTTTGCTAAAGTTATAAGTTCTTTTGTAATGTCTATGCCTGTGTATTCTACTTTTCTTTTATTTTTTAGATAATCATAAAATCTTCCGTTGCCACAGCCTATGTCTGCGACTTTGTCGTTATGTTTAATGTGTTTTATGTAATGATCAAATTCTTTCCATGGCGTTTGTCTGCGTTTATCAAATTGATCCGCATTTATTGCATAATCTTCTTTCACATGCTTTAATAATTTTTCTTCTTTATTTGTAAACATTTTAAATTCTTCTGGCTTTGTTTTTCTTTAATTCATCAAAGCCTGTAAATAAAATTATTTTGTTAGGGTAGTTTTCTATTTTGACTATTTTTTGCAAAGTGCTGTTTTTTTTGACGGAATTATCTTTATATTTTAAATAATAATTAGTATTTAAAAACAACATAATGATAATTAAAATTGATAATAAACTTTTTAGTATTATATTTTTTGTAAATTTCTTATGATTTTTAGATTTTAGCTTTTTATTTTTCATTACTTTGGTTAACATAAACTTTGTTTTAGTATAATGAAAAATATGGATTTTGCTAATATAAATTTAGAGAAGTTTAATGAAATTTCAAAAGAAATCCTGCTTTTGGCAATAAAAAAGAATATTTTAAATAGAAAGGATTTTGAAAAGATTAGAAATGCAACTATAAAAAAACATAAAAGTGAGATTTTTCATAGTTTATATTTCATTAAAGCATATCAAGATTTAGTTTCAGATGGAGTTATAGAAGAAAATCCAGTTGTTTTGTCTTTAATTCAAAAAAGAACTGTAAGGACTATGAGTGGTGTCGCTCCTGTTACTGTATTAACTAAGCCATTCCCTTGTCCTGGTAAATGTGTTTATTGTCCCACTGATCTTAGAATGCCAAAAAGTTATTTACCATCCCAACCTGCGGCTCAGAGAGCGTATAGGCAATCTTTTAATCCATATACACAGGTTTTTGTTCGATTAAAGGCCCTTTTTATGACGGGACACGATTTTTCAAAAATAGAACTAAGAATTATTGGTGGATCTTTTAGCGCTTATCCTAAAGCTTATCAGAAATGGTTTATTAAGCGTTGTCTTCAGGCAATGAATGAATTTGCCGTTGTTTCTAAAGATTTAAAAAGTTTTAAGAATCAAAAAACTGTAAAAAACACTATTTATGGAAAAGAGGTTTTAAGTGAAATGAAAGTAAAAAGTTTAAAGTCAAATCCATCTTTTGATCTAGTTGTAAAAGAAAATGAAACTTCTCTTTTTAGATGCATTGGAATAAATGTAGAAACTAGACCTGATTTAATTGATAAAAATGAATTAAAATATTTTAGAACTCTTGGAATTACTAAAGTAGAAATGGGAGTACAAACTCTTTTTGATAAAGTTCAAGAAAAAACAGAAAGGGGACATGATACAGCTTCGGTTGTAAAAGCAAGTTCTTTATTAAAAGATTTTGGTTTTAAACTTGCTTATCACATGATGCCAAATTTGCCTTACTCTACGCCCAAAATGGACAAAGAAATGTTTGATAAACTTTTTGATAATAGTGATTTTAAGCCTGATTATTTGAAAATTTATCCTTGTGTTGTAGTTGAAAAATCTAGACTTTCTTCATTGTTTAATAAAGGAGTTTTTCGGCCATATTCGGATGATGTTTTGATTGATGTTTTAAAACATATTATTAAGTCAGTTCCTTATTATTGCAGAGTTGATCGTGTTGCAAGAGATATTCCTGCAACTGATGTAAAATCTGGACTCAAAACTTCAAATATTAGACAAATTATTGAGAATGATCTCTCTAAAGAGAATATTCAAGAAATTAGATATCGTGAAATTAAAGGCGATTTATTTGATTTAAATAATGTTCACTTACTTGTACGAAGTTATGAGGCTTCAAAGGGTAAAGAAGTGTTTTTGAGTTTCGAGGATGAAAAAAATAATAAATTATTAGCATTATTAAGGCTTAGGTTTCCTCATAAAACCTATTTAAAGGAACTAAAAGATGCATCAATTATTAGGGAAGTTCATGTATATGGCAAGCAAACGCCTGTAGGGGAGAAGTCTAAAGGAAAACAACATATTGGATTTGGAAGAAAACTTTTAAAAGAAGCAGAATATTTAAGTAAACAAAATGGTTGTAAATTTATTGCTGTAATTTCTGGAATTGGTGTTCGACAATATTATGAGAAATTCGGATATAAGCTAAAAGGAACTTATATGGTAAAAGAACTTTAATAAACTAAATAGAGAATTAAAGAATTTTTGATAGGGTATTTGACAAATACTTTTTATTTACATCTCCGATACTTTGCACAATGTATCTTGTGCAAGTACTGATTTTTTTTATTTTTTGAAGTAATAGTGTTAA
>CAYVBX010000019.1:14301-19817 GCA_964449945.1 uncultured Candidatus Peribacteria bacterium | reverse complement strand
GAAATTGGTATGTGTTTTTAGATGAAGCACATAGGGGAAGTAAGGAAGATTCACTTATGCAAGATTATGTCGCTATTCTTTCAAAAAATGGCTTTTTGTTTAATTTTTCAGCAACTTTTACTGATTCCATTGACTATTTAACGACTTGCTACAACTTTAATTTGGAAAAGTTTATTTTGGCTGGATATGGAAAAAATTTATATTTAAGCAATTCTTATTTTTCTTTTATTAAAGATAAAGATGATTTTTCTGAAAGAGAAAAACAAAAGCAAGTTTTGAAATCTCTTATTACTTTTTCTCTTATCAAAAAACAGAAAAAAGAAAAATTTTATCATCATCCTTTATTAATAACACTTGTAAATTCCATCAATACAGATGATGCAGATTTACTTATGTTTTTTAATAAAATTGAAGAAATTGCGGGAGGAAGAATACAAGAAAATCTTTTTATTGAAGCAAAAAAAGAATTAGAACAGGATTTTAGAAATTATTATTCTTTTGTTTTTGGAGATGAAAAGCTTGAATTTGATCTGTCAATTCTAGAAAATATCTCATTGCAAGATATTTTTGAGCAGGTTTTTAATGCTAAAAATTATGGAAAAATTGAGATTCTTGAGGGAGAAAAAGGAAAAGAGATTGTCCTCAAATTGCAAACTAGCGAAAAACCTTTTGCACTCATTGTTATTGGCGATGCTGATAAATTTAAACGTGAAAAACTAAGCGATAATTACACTAATATTAAAAGTTTTGATAGTAAAAAATATTTTGAAAAAATTAACGAGAGTGAAGATATAAACCTACTTCTTGGAAGTCGGAAATTTTATGAAGGATGGGACTCTAATCGTCCAAATGTTATTAATATGATAAATATTGGTAAAAAGGATGCGAAAAAATTTGTTTTGCAAGGAATTGGACGAGGTATTCGTATAGAACCGTATAAAGGTGAAAGAAAAAGACTTGCGGAGAATCATGCAGATAAAAATATATTGCTAGAAACTTTGTTTGTCTTTGCAACTGATAAAAATGCAGTTAAGGCAATAATTGAAACAGTAGAAAATGAAAAAAACACAGAGGAAGTAAAAATATTGTTGTCTGAAAATCCTAAAAGACTTTTTGATTTGTTGATACCGATTTTTAAAGATGAAGAAGCTAGAGGGAAAATAGCCAAATTTAATATCGCAAAAGAAAGTTTAGAATTATTTAAAAATTATATTGATTCTTTTGATACAAATACACTACTTGTTAAAATGGGGATAACAAAAGATAATCTTGAATTTTTATTTAATGAAATAAAAAAAGATTCTCTTTTTCAGATAAAAAATGAAAATACCTTTGGAGATATGGATTTGCTTTTGCAAAGGCTAGTTAATCATATCTCTGTCAAAAATAAAGTAGTGTCAGAAATTAAAGAAGTCTCTGATGAGATTGTTCATTTTAAGCATATTAAAGTGGTGAATTTTAGCGAGAGTGATTTGAAATTATTCAAAGATGAGATTGAAAAAGTGAAAAATTTTCAACAAAAAGAAATGACTGAAGAGGAGAAAAAAGCTATTGAATTATTAAAAATAGCTGGGCATAAAATTGAAACAACAACCCCTGATGGGTCGTTTTCTAAAGACAATAATAAATTAATTATCAAGAATATTGCAGAACATTATTATTTACCTTTGATTTATTCAGAAAGTGAAAAAATTGATTATATAAAGCATATTATCAGTGTAAAAAGCGAGAAAGATTTTATTGTAAATTTAGAAAAACATATCAAAGAAAAAAAGCCTGACTTTCATTGGATGTTTAGTAAAATAGATGAAAACTTAGATACTTTTTGTATTCCATATTTCTATAAAAAAGAAAATATTTATCGTAAATTCTTCCCTGACTTTATTTTTTGGATTAAAAAAGAAGACAATTATAGTATTGTTTTTGTTGATCCTAAAGGAACAGGTAATGCAGATTATCAAAATAAAATTGATGAATTTGAAAAGTTGTTTTTAGAAAATGGACAAGCAAGAATTTTTGAATATAAAAAATTTAAAGTTACTTTTGATCTCAAGCTTGTTGCAAATGATGTTAATAGTGTAAGTGATAAGTACCAAAAATATTGGCTAGGAAGTGAAGATTTTAGTTTTTTGAATGGTAGATGAAATATTTGTTTTTTTAAATTCGTTTGTATTTTCTGTGTTTTTAAAATATATTTCCTTTGTCGCCTGTATCTAGCAATCACTGGAGAGACTTGCGGAAGAAATTGAGCGTAATTCTGGCTTAAAAGCAAAAAAGCTTAAGTAAGCACAAAATGCGATTTCAAGATTAGACCCGCGCGGAGAGGAACGCTCCGTTATCAAAGCAATTTAAGTGCCTTAAGTTTTAAGGAAATGTGGTGGTACCGCGGTTTTATCTAAAAATCGTCCACGGATTAAATCATTTAATTTAACCCGTTTTTTTATGTCAGACTCAAATTTAGATTCAAAAAAATCCTTCGCACCCGTAAACAATAAGCAAAATTTTCCAAAGCTTGAGGAAGAAATTCAGAAGTTTTGGCATGAGAATAATACTTTTAAGAAGTCGATTGAGAATCGTGAAAATGCTGATGAGTTCGTGTTTTATGATGGGCCTCCGTTTGCGACTGGGCTTCCGCATTATGGGCATATCCTTACTTCAATTGCGAAAGACCTAATTCCTAGATATAAAACGATGAAGGGCTATAAAGTTGAACGAAGATGGGGGTGGGATTGTCATGGGCTTCCGATTGAAAATATTGTTGAAAAGGAGCTAAATCTTTCTTCTCATCAAGAAATTGCTGAATATGGTGTTGATAAATTTTGTGAGGATTGTAGGAGCAAGGTTTTTACTTATGCTGATGAATGGGAAGTTATTATAAATCGAATTGGTAGGTGGGTGGATTTTGAAAATCAATATCGAACAATGGATCCAAGCTTTATGGAAACTGTTTGGTGGATTTTTAAAACTCTTTACGATAAGGGCTTAATTTACGAAGGTTATAAAGTTTTGCCTTATTGTACTCGTTGTCATACTCCGCTTTCGAATTTTGAAACGAAAGTTGATGATGCTTATCGTCCAAAACAAGACAAAACTTGTACGGTTAAATTGAAATCGGCTGAAAATGATAATGAATTTTTTCTCATCTGGACGACAACTCCATGGACTTTGCCTTCAAATCTTGCAATTGCGGTTGGGCCTGAAATTGATTATGTGAAAATTAAAGATGTTAGTGGGGAAGTGTATATTTTGGCGGAGAGTCGCCTTTCTGCTTATTATAAAAAGCCTGAGGAATATGAAATTTTAGAAACGGTGAAAGGGAAGGATTTGGCTGGGCTTAAGTATGAGCCACTTCTTCCGTATTTTGAACAAAGCACGACTGCAAAAGGTCAAACTGATAAAGAGCGATTTAAAGTGATTTTAGCGGATTTTGTAACAACTGAAGACGGTACTGGAATTGTTCATATGGCTCCTGCATTTGGTGAAGACGATTTTAACGCATGCAAAAAAGAGAATATTGCGTTTTTTATGCCTGTTGATGATAACGGTGAATTTACTGATGAAGTGCCTGATTTGAAAGGAAAACATGTTTTTGAGGCCAATGATGAAATAATTAAAAAGCTTAAAGAAAAGGGACTGGTGGTTGTCGTAAATTCCTACGAACATTCATATCCGCATTGTTGGAGATGTGATACGCCTTTAATTTATAAGGCGATTTCGGCTTGGTTTGTAAATATTGAGCCGATTAAAGCTGATATGATTGCATCAAATCAAAAGGTAAATTGGGTGCCTTCGCATGTTCGAGATGGTGTTTTTGGAAAATGGCTTGAGGGTGCGAGAGATTGGTGTATTTCGAGAAATCGATATTGGGGATCGGTGCTTCCTGTTTGGAAGTGTGATAAGTGTGATTTTGTTGAGGTTTTTGGGAATAAAAAAGACCTTGAGGAGAAAGTCGGAGTTGAAATTACTGATTTGCATAAACATTTTATCGATAAACATAAATATCCTTGTACAAAATGTGCTGGCGGAATTATGTCGCGAATTCCTGAGGTTTTGGATTGTTGGTTTGAAAGTGGGGCGATGCCTTATGCGCAAGTTCATTATCCTTTTGAGAATAAAGAATGGTTTGAGGGGCATTTTCCATCGGATTTTATCGTTGAATATTTGGCTCAAACTAGAGGCTGGTTTTATACGATGATTGTTCTTTCTTCAGCTTTATTTAAAGATACATCGTTTAAAAATTGTGTTGCTCATGGTACGATTTTGGCATCAGATGGACGAAAAATGAGTAAACGACTTATGAATTATACTGATCCTGTTGATTTGGTTAATAAATTTGGAGCTGATAGTTTGAGGCTTGCGCTAATGATTTCTCCGGTTATGCGTGGAGATGATATTCGTTTTAGCGATGAGGGCGTTGAAAATATGATGAAGAAGGTCGTTTTGGCTCTTTGGAACGCCTATAGTTTCTTTGTTACTTATGCAAATATTGATGGATGGTCGTCTTCGGATTTTGTCGAAAAATCAGACAACGAACTTGATAAATGGATACTTTCTGAGCTTTCAAAACTCAATATTTCGGTTTCAGAAAAATTAGACAAATATGATATTGCGGATGCGGGAGAAGAATTTGTGGCATTTCTTGATTCGTTAAACAATTGGTATATCAGAAGGTCGAGGAGGAGATTTTGGAAATCGCAAAATGACGGGGATAAAATGTCGGCTTATTCGACTCTGTACCGAGTTTTAAAAGAATTTACGATGATGATTTCGCCGTTTATTCCTTTTACAGCTGAGGCGATTTATCAAAATTTAACGGGAGAAGAGAGCGTGCATCTTACAGATTGGCCAAAAGTTTCAGAAATTGATGAAAAAACACTTAATAAAATGCGATTTATTCGAAGTGTTGTGAATTTGGCGCTTTCTGTTCGTGCGAAAAATAAAGTTAAAATTAGGCAACCACTTGCTTTGGCAAAAATCGTTAAAAATAAAGAAGTTTCGCTTAGTGAAGCGGATTTTGAGGTAATTCGTGAAGAAATTAATGTTAAAAAAATTGAATTTGTTGATGATTTTAAGGAATTTGCTGATGAACAAATTTCAGTAAATGCAAAGCTTCTTGGTCCGAAATATGGTAGTGAAGTGCAAAATATTATTACGGCCTCAAAAACTGGCGATTTTAAAATGGAGGACGGAGCTTTCGTCGTTGGTGGTTTTAAACTTTTTGATGATGAGTTTTCGATTGTTTATAAAGGAAAGGATGCGGATAATGTTGATGCGAATCTTGATGCTGTTCTTATGCTTGATTTGGAAATTAGCGATGAACTGCGAAAAGAAGGACTTCTTCGAGATGTAATTCGTTTGGTCCAAGATCATAGAAAGACGATGGATTATCCGGTTGATGCGAAAATTGCGCTTTATTTGGATATAAAAGATTCCGATTTAAAAGACGCAATTGAAAAACATTCTGATTCGTTAAAGCTTGAAACTTTAACTTTGGATTTAGTTTTGACTGATGAAGG
>CAYVBX010000019.1:3717-14201 GCA_964449945.1 uncultured Candidatus Peribacteria bacterium | reverse complement strand
CTGATTCGTTAAAGCTTGAAACTTTAACTTTGGATTTAGTTTTGACTGATGAAGGGGAATTTCATTTAACAAGTCTTGATGATTTTACGGTTGGAATTAGAAGTGAGAGGAAATAGAAATTATTATTGTGATTAATGCTTAGAATAAATTTTCGGAAAAAAGTTTTGGCGGAGAATTGATTTTGGAATATTGATGTTTTTTTTGAAAATTTATTGACTATTGTTGTTAATTTGAGTAAATTTTTTTTGTTGGAAATGATGTGGGCGATTAGCTCAGGTGGTTAGAGCGCGTCGCTGATAACGACGAGGTCCGAAGTTCAACTCTTCGATCGCCCACCAAAATGATCAATGAATGTTATTTTTTTATGAATCAAGACTCACGACAAAATATCATCATTTACCAGTCCGAAGATGGGACAATATCTGTTGATACATTGATGAAAGATGAAAGCTTGTGGCTTTCGCAAAAATCTATGGCACAGATTTTTGATTGTACCCCTGAAAATGTTTTGCTTCATTTAAATAATATTTATGAAACGGACGAATTGAGCGAAAAGGCAACTACTAAGGATTTCTTAGTAGTTCAAATAGAAGGAAATAGAGAGGTTTCTCGAAAAATAAAACATTATAACCTTGATGCAATTATCTCTGTTGGTTATCGTGTGAATTCCCTCCGTGGTACTCAATTTCGTATTTGGGCAACACAAAGACTTAAAGAATATTTACTTCAGGGATTTTCTCTCAATGAAAACAAACTCAAAACCGGAAAACCCACTGAATATTTCGATAAACTTCAAGAAAAACTTAGAGAAATTCGTCTTTCGGAAAGGGTTTTTTATCAAAAAATTAAAGATATTTACACTACCTCAATTGATTATAGTCCAACTGCAGAAGCGACTATTCAGTTTTTTCAAACAATTCAAAATAAACTTCTTTGGGCAATTAGTCAGCAAACCGCAGCGGAGCTTGTTCATAGTCGGGTAAATTCTAAAAAACCTTTTTTAGGCATGCAGTCGTGTGACAAGAAAACAGAAAAAGAAATCACTAAACAAGATGTTAGCATTGCAAAGAATTATCTCGATGAAAAAGAAATGAAAACTTTGGGTCTTATTGTAGAACAATATTTGGCATTTGCTGAAAGTATGGCTCAAAATCAAACAGCTATGACGATGTCTGATTGGATAGAGCATCTTGATCTGATTTTGAAAATGAATAAGAAAAATTTACTTACTCATTATGGAAAAATCTCTCATGCGCTTGCAAAAGCAAAATCAGAAAAAGAATATTTTAAATTTAAAAAAGAAAAGAAAAAACATGAAAAAGAGGAAAGCCTCAAAGAGCTTGAGCAAGATCTAAAAAAATTAAAACCTTAAAATTATTTATACAAATTCTTGTTGGTTTCTGGTTTAATCCGTATGGGTAAACCTTTAGCAGTCTTTGTTCGCTGATGCTAGACATGATTTGCAAAACAAATGAATTTTTTATTTAAGAATAATAATATGTTTTATTATTATTCTTTTTTCCGTTATAATTCTTTTTAGTCTTAAAATTCCTCTTTAAAAAAAATTAAGCGAAAAGAAAAGAATGACATTGTTGTTTTTCAGGCTAAAAATGGGGCGATTGAGCTTCGGGGAGATTTACACAAAGAAACTGTGTGGGCAAGTCAGGCTCAAATTGCTGATATTTTCAGTGTTGATAGAACTGTTGTTACTAAGCATATTAATAATATTTTTAAGGATCAAGAGCTTAATCAAAAAGTGGTATGTGCAAATTTTGCACACACCACTAAACATGGTGCAATAGAGGGAAAAAAACAAACGACTTATGTGAAATTTTATAATTTTGATATTCTTCTTGCTGTTGGTTATAGAGTAAAATCTTCTGTTTCTACCAAATTCCGCCAATGGGCAACAAAAACGCTAAGATCGCATATTATCGATGGCGATAGCATCAATCCTTCTCGAATTTCTAAAAACTATGAAAAGTTTCTGAATTGTTAATCATTATAGCTAATTTTTAGCGCTTTACCATCTATTATTGCTTTTGCAATTTTTTCGTGAGCAAGACTTAGTATCCTTTGGTAGGTGCTTTGTGAAGTGTTCATGGTCAATGATGCTTCGTTTTGATTTAATTTTTCTTTATGTTTTAAGCGTAAAGCTTCCCATTCTTCATGGCTTAGCTCTATTGTTTCAATATCTCTTAAAGGAATTCCTTGTGGCTTATAGTATGTTGTTTTTGGGAAAAATCTTAAGTGTCTTTTTAGTCTAGGTCTAGGCATCGGTTTTTTCTAATTTTTCTATTTCTTCAAGTCTTTTTCTTAAAAAATTGGCTTCTTCTTTTAGTGAAGAAAATGATTTTTTGTTTTGTGCGCATTTACCTAGTCCTCTTCCAGTCAATTTTCCTTGTCCGCTTGGACCTGTTTGATCAAAGTTTGGCATATTTGTATGGTTAACAATTGTGTTTTGAATATATACCCATAATTATTTAGTGTCAATCTTTAAACAAGCTTTTCAAATTTCACCTTGCAATATTTATGGCGAAATGTAAACTAGCTCGGTATTTTTAATTTTAAAGCCTTGGATATAAGAAATATTGCAATTATTGCACATGTAGATCATGGGAAAACAACTCTCGTTGATTCTATGCTAAAAAATGGGGGAGCTTTTAATTCTCACGAAACAGTTTCTGAAAGAGTTATGGATTCTAATGATCAAGAAAGGGAGAGAGGAATTACAATTTATTCAAAAAATGCTTCGATTTTTTATAAAGATTCGAAAATTAATATCGTTGATACTCCAGGGCATGCGGATTTTGGGTCTGAAGTTGAACGGGTTCTTCGTACTATTGATGCTGTTTTGCTTTTGGTTGATGCAGCGGAAGGTCCTATGCCTCAGACAAAGTTTGTGTTGAAAAAATCTCTTGAGCTTGGGCTAAAAGTTTTGGTTGTTATAAATAAAATTGATAAACCGATGGCACGGCCTGATGAAGTTTTGAATTTAACTTTTGATCTTTTTGCAAGTCTTGGTGCGACAGATGAACAGCTTGATTTTCCTTACATTTACACAATTGCAAAACAAGGAATTGCAATTAAATCCCTAGAAGATGAGAAAAAAGACATTTTTCCGCTTTTTGATTTTATTATGGAAAATGTGAGGCCTGTTTCTAAAACTTTAGATAAGGATTTTAGAATGCAACCTGCAACACTTGCTTATGATAATTATTTGGGTCGTATTGCTGTTGGACGAGTTGCTGATGGGAAAATTTCTGCCGGAAAAACAGTTTATGTTATTGATAAAGATGGAAACACTAGAAGTGCAAAACTTTCAAAAGTTTTTAGTTTTGAAGGAATTAAAAGAGTTGAAGCGAGTGAAATTGAATCTGGTGATATTGTTGCTATTGCTGGAATTCCTGATATTTATGTTGGTGAGACGATTGCTTTAAGTCCAGATGCTAAGGCACTTCCTTCAATTAAAATTGATCCGCCTGCTCTTTCTGTTGATTTTTTGGTAAACGATTCACCATTTGCGGGAAAAGAAGGAAAGCTTGTTACTTCAAGAAATATTCGAGATAGACTTGAAAGGGAAATTGAGTCTAATGTTGGGCTAAAAGTTGAATTTAGTGATGGAAATGAGGTTTTTAAGGTTTTTGGACGAGGTGAAATGCATATTGCTGTTTTAATTGAGAGTATGAGAAGGGAGGGCTTTGAGCTTCAAGTTTCTCAGCCAAAAGTTTTGAATACAATAATTGATGGTGTCGAACATGAGCCACTTGAAAATGTTATTATTAATGTTCCAGAGGATATGTCTGGAAAAATTATTGAAACTTTGTCTAAACGAAAAGGAGAGCTTACTAATGTTTCTACTTTAAATGGAAACACGACGCTTGAATTTAAAGTTCCAACTCGAGGTCTTCTTGGTTATCATCAAAATTTTATGCTTATGACAAAGGGAGAGGGGACTTTTTATCATTCTTTTGATTCTTATGTTCCTTTGAAAGGGGCTATTCAAAAACGGGCAAATGGTTCTCTTATTTCAGGGGAAAATGGTGCGACAATGGCTTATAGCCTTTGGAAACTTCAAGAAAGAGGAATTCTTTTTGTTGGTGCAGGTGTAGAAATGTATGAGGGTATGATTATTGGTGAACATTCACACGAAACTGATTTAGTTGTAAATGCAACTAAGAATAAAAAACTTACAAATATGAGGGCTTCTGGCTCTGATGATGCGATGTATCTTGTTCCAATTTCTGAAATGACACTTGAAAAAGCGCTTTCTTACATTAAAGAAGATGAGCTTGTTGAAATAACTCCGAAAAATATTCGACTTCGAAAAAAGATTTTGAACGCGACTTTTAGGAAGTCTTCGAGGCGGGAGTAATGGGGGTTGGCTTGTGTTTAGACTTTGTGGGCTTTTTGAGTTTAGATGTGGGTTATTGGGGGCGTTTAGGGTTTGGGAGGTTTTTTTTTAAGTGTGGTTTTAAGTGTGGCTTAATTTGGGGACTTATTTTGTGTTTGAGGATTTATTAAGCGGGACTTATTTTGTGGGACTTATTTAAAATGTTTTAGAAAAAATGGATTATGAAGCGAAGTTTTTGAGTGTGAATAAATTTGTTAATAGCTAAGTTTGGTCAACCTTTTTATAAGTTTATTGAGGAAATGTTGGATAGTTTTACTTCTGCTTTTTGCTTTGCTTTTTCAATTTCTGCTTCAAGTTTCATTTTATATCTTAAATCTATTCTATTCACTTCATTTATAAATCGTTGTTCTTCTTTTTGTAGCTCTAAAAGTCTTTGATAGAGTAAAGCAATTTTCTTGGGGCTTAAAAACCTTATACTTGCGACGATTGTTTTTTTATCATCTAGGCTAAGCGAAGTGTTTGCTATTGCTTTTGCGAGTTGTTGTGGTGAGGGAATTTGCATTTTATTTAGGTTAGATTGTGCCCATTGGCGGTAATGTTTCATTATGTAATTCATTTTCAATTTCTTCGATTTTTCCCATTTGAGGATTCTTTTTCCATTTATTATATGTATTGTTTAATAATCTTAGAATTTCTTCGTTGTTTATTAAATACATCATATTATATACTGATAACCATTTTTCAGAAATATAATTGCTATCTCTTTGTGGCCATGACCTTGAATAATTAATCGTTTTATCTATATAAAAAGGTGTGTTTGATTTCGCTCTTTCTCCACGATCTCTTTCACAAAGCCATTCCATTGTAGTGTTCGATAAGTTTCCTAAAATGAAAGCTTGTTCAAATTTTTCATAGCCTAGATTTGTTTTTAAATCACCCTCTAAGTTCCATTTTCCATTTGCTTCTTTTTTAATCACTGTTTCTGCATCTGACCTTCTTCTAAATATTTTTACAGTGTTTTCGTCTATTATTTCGTAATAAGTTTGAGACCATTGATATAAATTTATTATGTTGTCAATTTGATGCTTTATGTTTTCAATTTTTTCTTCACTTGTTTCGGTTGTGTTTATTATATCTTCGTGAAAATCTAATTTTATTTGGACGCGTAGTTTGTCGTTACTACCTCCAATTACGGTTGGTACAGGTGGTGCATTTTTTTTGTTTTCAATAAAATATTTTGAAGAGAATATACTTTTTGAGTTTTCATCTCTTAAAAAATGTTGAACTGTTGTTTTCCCAAATAATCCCAATGATGCACTTGAATTAAATAAAATAAATATTTTCTCAAGATGTTTTATTTTACTTGCATTTTTAATACCTCCTCCGAATAATCTCCATTTTCCAAGTGTGTAATAATCAAGGATAAATCCTCCAATTGCCCATGCTGTGTCTGCAGTAGCTTGACCATAATTTCCTCTGTCAACATTTCGGAAAGCTCTAGAATAATCTCTTAAACTTCCGTATATTGGTATGAAGTTTCCACCAATTTCTTCGCTAATATTTTGTTTTGCTAGTATGTCAGATGTAACTATTGGCATATCTTTCAAGTCGTATAAATATTCTCGAAATTCGGATTCTGTTCCGTGAGATAAATATACTTTTTTTTTGGATTCTGACCATTCAAGCCTTAAGTATCCATCTAAAATAGTAACACCTTTTGCTCTTTCTTCTGGGCTTTTTGATAAAAATGCTTCATTGATAAAATCTTGATATTCAATCAAGTGCCTCATCCAAGTTGCGGTGTCATCTTTGTAATTTTCAATTAATTTTTCAACTAATCTTTGAAATTTAATTTCCGAAAAATCTATAAGTTTTTTTTGATCAGATAGTAGTTCAAAAAATTCTCCATATTTTTTTTCGGCTTCGTATCTTGTCTTTTCAATTAAATTAAAATTATAATCGCCATAAGTTTCTAATGTTAGATCGTTCTTGTCGGGAGGAGTGTCAACTATAACATAATTAAAACTGTTGTCATACTCACTTTCTTCTTCTGTTTCGTTTTCATTTATATTTTCGTCTTCTTCTGTTTCGTTTTCATTTAATTCATTTTCTTCTTTTGGAGTATTTTCCTTTTTGTCGATTTTTTTATCTATTATTACATCTTCAATAGTATGCATTATTTCCTCTTTTTTTTCTTCAATTTTATTATCTAATCCAAAAAGGCTTTTTAGCCAAGAACCTCCTATGCTAATGATAGTACTTGTTTTCAACCATTTAATAGCTTCTTCTGGATTTTTTATTGCATCAACAATTTTTGAAAAAAAACTTGTTTTATTTCTTTCTTTAATTTCTTGAATAGTTTCTTTATTACTATTTCCTTTTAATAATTCATCTTCAAAACTTTTGTTTACAGCTTCAAAATAATTTGGTGTTGTGGTTTGAGTTTCTTTATTTTCTTTTTGATTAGTTTCTGTTTCTTTATGTTTTGTTGTCATTCGTGTTATTTTTTAGTTTTTGTTCCAAAAATCTTCTGCAGTTGTGTCTTCGGTTTCTTCGCTTGAAAATAACCATGGAAGTATAATTACTGCAGCGGTAAATAATGAAGCTTTGCCGAATCTACCTTTCCATCCTTTTTTTGTTGGAATACTTTTATATTTTGGATTATCAATACTTAGGAATTTTAATTTATCTCTGTTTATTTCTAGTCCATTTGCTTTCAGTTCTCTTGCTCTTTGTCTTTTAGATCTCCTGTCTGGATTTGTCTTTCCCGCAGTTGGACTTTCTAGATATCTATTTGAAAGTTCTGCTCTTTCAGCCATAATGTCCCTTAACTCTGCTCTTTTATCAATAATTTCCTTAGGAAATTGGGTGGTGTTTGCGTTTACTTTGTGTTTTTTATATAATTCTTTTAATTCAATTTCGAGTTTTGTTTCTTTGTCCTTTAATGCTTTTAAATAAGCTTGTTTATCTACTGAATTACCTAATTCGTCGAATGATTTAATTTTTTCTTGAAGCATTTGTTCTCTTCTTGGTCTTTCTCTGGCAACATGGGTTGGATCATCGGCATTTTGTATCGCTGTTTTGTGTTTATCTATAATATCAGAAATAATCTTATTAGTAAGATCTTCAGGTGAAAGATCAAGTATTTCATCTAAAGCTTCAAATCTCGTATCTATTTGTTTTTGAGTAATAAGTTTTGTGTCTGTAGCATCTCCAAATCTTAGGTCACTTAAAATTCCTAATCGATCTCTTCCATCATAATAAGTTAATAATTCATCTAAAAGTCTATTATAATTTTCTAAATGGTTTCTTTTGCTATAATTAAATTTAGTCTTTTCAAATAAATTTAATTCTACTCTAGCGTCTAAAAATTTGCTTATTGGTTTTGATGTACCTTTAGAATTAAATATTTCGAACCCTTTTCTTGTCCAGTTTCGTGCTTCTCTTATAAAATTTGGTATTGGTGAATATTTTAAATTTCTTATTAATATATCTCTGTGTGTTTTGCTATAACTTTTAAGTCCATGTTTTATATAGTTTCTATAAGATCCGATAAATGCTGAATAAGGTAATCTTATTGGAGAGTTTATTATGTTAAAAGCAATGAATTTTTTTGATTTGGATTTTGTTAACATTGCAGGAATGTTTGCCACTGTAGACAAAATTATGACAGGAGTAATGGTGTGAGCGGTTTCGTATAATACTTCATTATAATGAATATCTCCATTATAAATATCTGGTATATTTTTTATATGTTCAAGTATTTCTAATGGTCCAAGATATACTGTATATGCACTTTCAATTCCCCATACTATTCCATCTTTTATCATTATCAATCCGTTTCCTGATTTGAAAATTTCTTTAAATCTCATAAATTCTTGTGAAAGGCCGGTTCTAAGAGGATCTATTACTAAATATTCTTTTGAAATATTTTTGTCAGGAGAAAGTCCTCTTGATCTTTTAATTCTTTCGTTTTTAGGAAGTGTAGGTTCTACCATTAAATTAAAATGAATATCGTCTGGACAGTCGATATCTAAAATTTTTACAAAATTGCTATCTCTATCTATTCTTAGTTTTGGGTGGAGTTCTATTATCAATTTTTCAAGTGTTGATAAGTCTTCTTCTGTAATATTTATATCAGATTCAATTTTTGTTATTAAAATTTGCATAAAATTTGCAAATTTTTCGAATTTTTCTTCATTATATTCTGCTTCTTTTAGTCCACTTCTTAAATGTGCTTTTAGGTTTCTGATAGAACTTTTCATTACTAGCCTTGTTTTTCTTTTGTATGTATCTTCAGTTGTTTCTCCTAATGCATCTATTGCAAAATTAAAACAGTTATTGATTAAAGAGGGTAATTTTCTACTTTCGTTTTCTGCCTCTATTAGTAATTCTTCTAAACTGAAGTTTGGTGATGAAATAATTTGAATAAAATCATTTATATTTATTCCATACTCTTCAAATAGAACTTCTATTTTTTCTCTGATTGGTAGAAGTTTTGAATCTAAATCGTCTTTTTTCTTTGTTAATAAATCTTTTATAAATCTATTAAATTGTTTTGGATCTTTCGGAACATATACATTTTCTGATTCAATTAATATTTTTCTGACAGACAATATTATTAGTGCAGTTTTTATAGGGTTGTCTATGGCGAGACCTGGAACATTGGAAAGTGCGGCTATCATGTTTGTCGTTAATGAGAAGCTCATAGTGGCGCTAGATTTTAATAAATGCAGTAGTTTTTCCATCCCAATTTTTTCTGCTGCAGTTAATGCTATAATAACTGAAGTTTGAGGATTGTTTTTTATATGACGGATTACATCGTCTTCCAGCCCTATCCTTAAATTATTTTCAAAATTATTAAACCTTTCTTGAAAAAAATCTTTTGCTGGTATCATTTCCCCGTATTCATTAGTTTCAATAATTTTTTCATCTTCAGGTGTTTTTTCTTGCAAATTAGTAGGAGCTTCTTCTGTATCTAAATCTGATAATCTTTGCTTGGCTCCTTCAATAGTACTCATGACTTCATCTTTTTTTTCTTGTAATCTTTTATCTACACCTAAAATGCTACCTAGCCACGAACCAGATAAGGTTAGAATTACACTAGTTTTTAACCATTTGTATGCCTCTTTAGGATCTTTTAATGCTGATAATACTTTCGAAGTGAAACTAACTTCATTTCTTTGTTTAATTTCTTCAATTGCTTCTTTGCCAATATTGCCTTTTAATATTTCTTTTTGAAATTCTTTGTTTACTTGTTCAAAGTAATTATCAGATTTTACTTCAGGGCTTGCTTCCGTGGTTTGGGGTGTGTTTATTTGAGTGTCTTGTTGTCTTGTTGACATTTTTAATTTTAAAATCCTTATATTATAACATTTTCTTTTGCGTTAAGCAAGGATAACAGGTTAACAAATCATAAATTTCTTAAGAAAATAGCTGAATAATTGGACTTAAAATGTTTTTTACAATTTATTCATAAAAATGATTTTCAAATTTTTAAAAACATTTAAATTTTGCAAATATTAAAAACAACAATTTTTAAGGAAATATTTTTATGATTTTTTTGATTATTTATAATATTTCTATTTAATTTACGGTAATTATTTTGTTTTATTTTTAGCTTTTTAAAATCACTTGACAAAAAGCATAAAGCTTGCAATAATTCTGTTTGTCTTTTTTAAAGCCTCGATTGCATATAGCAATTTTGATGGACTTTAAGAAGAAAAGGTAAGTCATGGAAAAGACGCTAAAGGACCAGTTTGTTCACTTTGACTCTTATTTCGGCATTTTGATGGGAGCAATCCTGTCAAACGAAATAAGAGGAAAGGTTCTCGAAACCCTGTCGCATGATAGGGTAGAGTACGTAAGGCTCGTTGAGCTTTACACACTTGCTGAGAAGAACAAACTTGGTTCTAAACGATCAAGGAGGAGGATTTTGGAATTAATTCACAATGCCAACACTTTTTATCGAGAAAAGTCTGTTGGCACATGAGTTGAAGGGCTTAATGTCGATGTACGTTAAGCCCTGTTTTTTTATCTCCTAGTTTTAATATTTTTTATGTTTATCATTAATAATAATATTTTTTATGTTTATCATTAATAATAATATTTTTTTAGCAAAAATACTTCA
>CAYVBX010000019.1:0-3617 GCA_964449945.1 uncultured Candidatus Peribacteria bacterium | reverse complement strand
TAATATTTTTTATGTTTATCATTAATAATAATATTTTTTTAGCAAAAATACTTCACTTTAACTGTACTTTTATGAATGAATTGTCTTTTTTGTATTTATAAATTTTTTTAGGTGTTTAATTATTAACTTATCTTGATTATTATGTTTTTTTAAGCTTATATACTTCGTATTCTTAGCATATATTCTTAGCCTTTAAACTCCTTTTTTCATATTATTCCTAATTGCCTTGCTCTAAACGCCTTTAATCCCACACTCTCTTGCTCTAAACTTTGCCCCATACTCCTTGCTCTAAACGCCTTTAATCCCATAAAGCAAAAATTCTTTGTTTCCGCTGGCGCCTTTTATGGGAGAAACAGCTGTTTTTATTTTTTTAAAGCCTTTTTTTTCAAAGTTTTCTATAACTTTATCTAATGCATTTTTTTGTTTTTCGGCATCTTTTACAACGCCATCTTTTCCAAGATCTTTTTTTGTAAGCTCGAATTGTGGCTTTACTAATGCGATAATTTGTCCTCCATTCACTAAATAATTATTTATTGTATCTAATACTTTTAAAATTGAAATAAACGACAAATCGCAAACAATTATTTCGAATTTCTCATTAAAAGAAAGTGAATTAACGTTTTTTAAATTCACTTTTTCCATATTTATCACTCTTTTATCCTTTTTAAGTTTTTCTGCAAGTTGTCCATGTCCAACATCTATCGAATAAACTTTTTTTGCTCCATTTTCTAATAACACTTCTGTAAAACCTCCAGTTGAAGCACCAAAATCAGCACAGATTTTGTTTTTAATATGAATGTCCCAAATAGATACGGCTTTAAGAAGTTTTTTTGCCCCTCTGCCAACATATTGTTTTTCTTCTTCTATGTGTTCAATTACTGAATTCTCATCAAACTCTCTGGATCCCTTAGTTATTATTTCTCCGTTTACCTTTACTTTTGAGTCTTTTATTAAAGTTATTGCTTTTTCTCTTGATAAACATAGTTTTCTTTTTACAAGTAATTTGTCTAATCGTATTTTTGTCATAAATTTGTTTTATTTCATTTTTTATATTATAATGTTTAAATGTAAAAAACAATTATGCTTAAATTTTTAGTCTTTGTTTTAGGTACTGCAACTGCCTTACTTATTTTAAAATATAGACTATTTGTAAAAGATGTTATTGGGAATGTTGGCTTTGCTGAAAAATATTTTGGCACAGGTGGAACTCATACTTTGGTTATAATCATAGCTTTAATTGTTTTTTTGGCATCTCTTCTGTATTCAACAGGGACATTGACGGCACTTTTTAAAGGACCACTTGCCTTAATTTTTGGTCTTTAGTTTAAGCCAAAAAGCCGTTGTTTTTTAGTTTTTTTTAAAAAAAGTCAAAAATAGTGTTGACTAATGAATTTCTCATCAATATAATCGCTTTGCTTTTCTCGAATTTATCGAGACTTGAACATTGAAAACACAGGAAAAAATATATTCCATACGATATAAAATTAAATAATTGTTCGAAAACAATTTTAGATACCAATTACTAGTTGATGTGATTGGTTCTCTGATAAAAATATAAGTTACTTAAAAGCGTAAAGTGGATGCCTTGACTTTGAGTTCCGATGAAGGACGCGGTTAGCTGCGAAAAGCTTCGGTGAGTCGCTAGCAGACTTTGACCCGAAGATTTCCGAATGGGGAAACCTAGTGAGAGTAATGTCTCATTATGATGTGCTGAAAACATAGGCACATACAAGGATACTTGGTGAAGTGAAACATCTCAGTAACCAAGGAAAAGAAATCAAACGAGATTCCCTTAGTAGTGGCGAGCGAAAGGGGAGTAGCCCAAACCATATACCACGGTGTGTGGGGTTGTAGGACCTCAATATGGTTTTTTATATTATTAGTAGAATTGCTTTGGAAAGAGCAACCATAGAGGGTAATAGTCCCGTAAACGAAAATAATTTAAAAACCTAGAGTGTTCCTGAGTAGAGTCAGACACGAGAAATCTGGCTTGAATCTGGGAGGACCACCTTCCAAGGCTAAACAGACTCAAAGATCGATAGTGAACAAGTACCGCGAGGGAAAGGTGAAAAGTACCCCGGGAGGGGGATGAAATAGAATCTGAAACTTTATGCTTACAACGAATAGGAGCCCATTTATGGGTGACTGTGTACTTTTTGTAGAACGGACCAACGAGTTAGCTGTACGGCGCATGCTTAAGGGAGTCAAATACCCGGAGGCGAAGTGAAAGCGAGGGTGAATAACCCGATTAAGTGTCGTGCACTAGACCCGAAGCTGGGTGAGCTACCCATGGCCAGGCTGAAGCTTAGGTAAAACTGAGTGGAGGGCCGAACCCACCAATGTTGCAAAATTGGGGGATGAGCTGTGGGTTGGAGTGAAAAGCTTATCGAACTCAGTGATTGCTGGTTCTCCTCGAAATAGCTTTAGGGCTAGCCTCGTGTTAATAGCAATAGGGGTAGAGCACTGTTTAGGCTAGGGGACGAAATAAGTCTACCAAACCTAGGCAAACTTCAAATACTATTGTGAGTTTCACGGGAGTCAGACTATGACAGCTAAGTGCCATAGTCGCAAGGGGAACAGCCCAGATCGCCAATTAAGGTCCCTAATATAGCTTAAGTGTCAAAGGATGTAGAATTACTTATACAGCCAGGAGGTTGGCTTAGAAGCAGCCATTCCTTTAAAGAGTGCGTAATAGCTCACTGGTCTATGTGATTCTGCGCCGAAAATATAACGGGGCTCAAAGCTATAACCGAAATTGCGGGTGGCTCAATTTATTTTGAGTCGCGGTAGAGGAGCGTTCCTGTTCGCATTGAAGCAGAATCGTGAGGTTCTGTGGAGCATCAGGAAGTGAGAATGTTGGTATGAGTAACGTAATTCGGGCGAGAAACCCGAACGCCGAATGTCCAAGGTTTCCCAAGCCACGTTAATCGACTTGGGGTTAGTCGGTCCTAAGGTCAGGGCGAAAGCCGTAGCCGATGGACAACAGGTTAATATTCCTGTACAACCTAATATCCGCCAGAGCAAAAAGGGAATGATGTTCTTATTGCATATTTGAAAACTTCGGTTTGATGATCTGTAAATGAATTGAATGAACTTCGCGCTAGCTCAGGGGATACGCAGGAGGATAGTGGGAGCGTGTTAATGAATTCACGTGTAAATAGTAAGTTTATGCTTATTGAGGTAAATCCCTTTAAGTTCGCGAGCTATGATACAAAATACTTGATCTTTGATCGAGTGATTCCCATGATTTCAACTGACGAGAAATACCTCGGTAGCGAGGATGTTAGGTTACCGTACCGTAAACCAACGCCGGTGGACAGGTAGAGTATACTAAGGCGATCGAGCAATCTAATGTTAAGGAACTCGGCAAAACAGCAGGTGTAACTTCGGGATAAACCTTGCCTAGATCATTGTTTTTAATGATGGTTTTAGGCCGCAGCTAAAGATTTCAAGGAACTGTTTATCAAAAACACAGGTCTCTGCTAAGTCGCAAGACGATGTATAGGGGCTGACGCCTGCCCAGTGCCAGAAGGTCACGAGGAGAGGTTCACGCTTCGAATCTAAGCCCTGGTGAACGGCGGCCGTAACTATAACGGTCCTAAGGTAGCGAAATTCCT
>CAYVBX010000018.1:18852-22273 GCA_964449945.1 uncultured Candidatus Peribacteria bacterium | reverse complement strand
CCAATTTCCATCGTTTAAATAATTTTTATAATCAAGTATAATTTCTTTTTTTTCATCTCTTAAAAGATCACTTCTGCAATAATAAACCTTAATACTATTATCAAAATTAAATCCTTGCTTCTCTTCTTCGTAACTTTTAAGATTTATTAATTCTATTTTTCTTTCTCTTCCTTTATTAAATTCATCAATTTCTTTAGTAAATTGCTTAATTAAATCTTCACGAGGCAATAAAAGCATAATCTCTTTTTTCGGAATCAAACCTTGCGAAACCAAATAATCAATTAACTCAATAGTTTTAATTAAAACAAGACTCTTTCCGCTTCCTGTCGCCATCCAAAAACAAGCACGATTCATAAAATTCATACCCGAAATATATTCATCCCCCTCATTTCCATTAATATTGAAATGATTTTGAAATAATAAAAACCTACTGTTAACTTTATTGTTTTGCTTATCTGTTCTACTTATAAACTTTTCAACCGAAAAATCTCTAAAATCAATTCCATTGTTTTTATATAAATCAAAGAAATGCTGTTTTCCTTTTTCTACAGTAAAATACTCATTTAAAACTTTTGTAATATTCCTAATCGCTTTTTGATTATATTCAAACAATTCCTTTTCATTAGAAAATTTACTTAAATTCGGCAAACACCAATTTCCTAAATCGTCATAGCTATTTTCCTCAATTATTGTTTCTAAAATATTTTTAATATTTTTGATATCTTTATTATTTTTCATAAAAATTTCCAAATTTTATTATAATTATTCTCCCCACCACAAAGCAGGCTTAAGTAGTCTCACAAAAGCAAGTTTTTCTGATTCATTCATGTTTTTATAATCTGTTTTTATCTCTTTTTCGCTTTCTCCATCTTGCAATATCACACTTGTTTTTGTGATTTTCTTGATTGGAAGAGCAAGCAAATTTGAAACAGTCTCTGCAAAATCAATGTTTGGATAAAGTTTATCAAAATCAATTTCCAACTTTTCTTTTTCAGTTTCTAACACATGAGCAAATTTTTGATCAGCATAAAAGACATATTGCTCAAATGGCTTGCGAGTATCAAAAATGCTATTTGGCGAATTTTCTTTATATTTCATATTACGAAGTGTGTCTTCGTATTGTTCGAGCTTGTAATATTTGAAAAATCCACCCTTTTTAAGTTTATTGTTTTTTTCTAACTCTTTACTAATTCCTGATATTTTTCCAAACAAAACCGTCTTCATACGAGGCAAATCAACAGTGTTAAAATGTTCCCCCATTTCTACACCGATCCACTTTCTCCCGAGTTTGTGAGCAGTGGCAATAGTCGTCGCTGAACCTGTAAAGAAGTCAAAAATTAAAGAGTTTTCGCTACTCGAAACAAGGAGAATTCTCTCTAAAAGGTTTTCAGGTTTTTGAGTTTGAAAATCAATTAACTCTCTTCTATATCTGTCAGCAGACCATATATCAATCCACCAATCCTCTAATTTTTTACCTTCTTCTTCTAGTTGTTGCTTTAGTTCTTTGTTTTCTTCTGTACTACCAAATACCTGTCCTGTGTTATGTACACCACTTTTATGTTGGATTCTAGGTGGAATAAAATAATTATCTTTTGTCTTAGAATAAAACAGGATTGAATCATGCTTCCTGGGAAGATTTTTCAATGCCTGAGCTGGTCCAGTATAACACCAAACAATTTCATTTCTAAAATTTTCTTCTGATTTACCAAATATGATATTTAAAAGTTCTTTTCCCAGATAATCAGCATTATGATCCAAATGCAAATAAAAACTTCCGTCATCTCTCAAAAATTTCCTAGCAAGTTCTATTCTGTCTTTCATCAAAGAAAGCCAAGTGCTATCTTGAAACTTATCAATATATGCAAAATCGCTCCCTGTATTAAAAGGTGGATCAATATAAACACACTGCACCTTTTCTTTATATTTTTCTGAAAGTGTATTTAAGGCTTGATAATTTTCACTATGTATAAGTCTTCCGTCCAGTGCTTCGTCTATGTTATCAAATACACTCAAAATCTCTATTTCTATGTCTTTGAAATACTTTGTATCAATCGGAAGATACTTTTCTTTCTCACTTCTTTTTGCAAAATCAAACTTTTCATCCACCATTCCAAGCTCTTGCCATTCTTTAATCTGCTCTTGTAGGTTTTTATGTTTTGCTATTTTCTCAATTATTTCATCTGATAATTTATCCAGAGTTATTACATAATTGCTACCCAAAGCAAACTTTGGCTTATTCCAAACTCGAACCAACTCATCTTCAAATTGTGCAATAAACTTGATAATTTTAAGAGCAAACGATTTGATCGTCTTGAGCTGATTAAGTCTATTTTGTTCAAATTTATTTTCTTCATTCAAAAGGATTTGATGCAAATACATATCAAGTTGCTCAGTTAAAAATTTTTCTGCATTTTTATTAATAAAAAAATCTACCTCTGATTGTTTTTTGAAAGTTGCAAAGGCTTTTTGGAGGATTTTTTCAGGAATTTTTGTTTGTTTGATAATATCGTCTATTTTTAATTTATTGCCTCTTTCACTATAGCTCACATCAAAAACAAAAGTTTTATTGCCTTGTTTATCATTCAAAACTTCCTCACTTGATTTTTCTTCTTTGATTTCTCTAAAAGTAAAAATAAGAGCTTTCTTTTCATTGTTTTGCTTAGCCTTTAATGCTCCAACATCAAAATAAAAATTATGTTCTTGCTTGCTTTCTTCATCTTTTAAATTTACATCGATACTTTGAAACAAAATATCGCTTTTAACATAATAAAGCATATGAGTTTTCCAAAATAGCACGACATCTTTATTATCAGTATAGACTTGTTCATAAACCCTTTGCCAATTCGCCGTTTTAACAAAATAAACGCTTCCAGATTCACTAAAATATTTTTCAAAAAAAGAATAAAGTTTGTCAAAAAATTCTTCTTTAAAAGAATCTGTAATAATTTGCTCACTATCAATTTCTTTTTTAAATTGTTCTAAAATTATCTTGTAATAAGACGATTTTATTTTAAGCAAATTAACATACCCAGAATCGCCCTCAATATTTGCACCTGTGAAAATATTTTCAAGTGCTTGATAAAATTTATTTCGTTTATTTTAGACATAAAGTTAAATTTTTTTATAAAAATTTGTTTTAGTATAGAGTATTTTTTTCGTTTTCCATAAAGAAAATTATTAAAAACTCTGAAACAGCAAACTTAGAGTAGCATATAGTTATTAACTTTTTATTAAAAAATTTTAAATTATTCGGTTTACGCCCCCTTGACTTCTCCTCCAATACCCCTAAAATTCCCGCATAAAATCAGACTTAAATCACCATGAAGCTTATATTCGTCTCAAAAGCACATCTTCCCACACAATTCGGCGATTTTGAAATTCATGGTTTTACAGATACTGAAAACCGCGAACACATCGCAAT
>CAYVBX010000018.1:17581-18752 GCA_964449945.1 uncultured Candidatus Peribacteria bacterium | reverse complement strand
CAAGAACAAGGCCTCGACACCCTCGAAGCAAACCTCCATTTAGGCCTTCCCGCAGACGCAAGAAATTACGACATCGCCTCAGAAATCTTAAAATATTTCGGCATCACACAAATAAAACTCCTCACAAACAACCCCGACAAAATCGCCCAACTCGAAAACCAAGGCATCAAAATTATTGAACGAATCGACATCAGCACAAAACAAAACGGCCACAACAAAAAATACATCGAAACCAAAAACGAAAAATTCGGACATTTGTTCAAGTAATAAAACCTCATTGATATCAATGATTATGGTTAAATATCTAAAAAAAGATTCTTAACGCCATTTACAATGCCATTTCTATAATCATCAATGTGTTTTTTTTTATAAATAGAAATGTATGAAGGATGCTGAACTGGCATAATAGAAAATTTTCCTGCTACCACCTGATATTCAAAACCTTTCGGCAATTCTAATTTCATATCAAAAGCTTTTGATAATGATTTTATAACTACGCCACCTAAAGCAATAATAATTTGTGGACGTACCACTTCAATCAAATCATGTAAAAAAGAAAAAGAATCATCAATTTCACTTTTTAATGGATATCTAATCTTCCCCAGTTTATCCAATGGAGCAAAATTCACCAAATTCGCTTTATGATGACAATATTCAGGCATTAATTCTATAACAGAACTTATTAATCTTCCACTAACAAATTTTTCATCAAGCGGAATTAAAGAATCTTTTTGCATAGAAATCCCAACCCAAAGTAAAGATTTATTTTTACTATCCAATTTTTATAAATTATTAAAAACATACAATTAAATAATATTTATTTTTTTCATCTTTATAACACATTTATGATAAAAAAACATATCATAATAAAAAGCCTAAAATTTAAACGCTCCACTTCGCATTATGAGTGGTGGAGCAAAGGGGGATCGAACCCCTCACCTCCGCGGTGCAAACGCGGCGCTCTACCAAATGAGCTATTGCCCCATCTCTTTTCTAAAACGTTAAAATCTTACGGAATTTGAAAAAAAAAATCAAATGATTTTTTAAAAATTGAATAAATCCCCTATTACTGTTCTTAAAAATAAGCATTATCAGTTCAAACACTTTTCACCAACATAAAAACACTCCATCAAAAAAGCCATTCAAACACTACACACCACCATAAAAACAC
>CAYVBX010000018.1:13881-17481 GCA_964449945.1 uncultured Candidatus Peribacteria bacterium | reverse complement strand
TAAAAACACTCCATCAAAAAAGCCATTCAAACACTACACACCACCATAAAAACACACCCCTCACCCCAAGATCTTAATACACTCTGCCGGACAAGCATCAATCGCCACATCAACTAGAGCTTTTTCCTCATCCTGAATTTCCAGTTCAAAAATTTCATTTTTAGATCCACCTTTCAATACCTTAATACCAGAAACTAAATCAGCTTTTCCATCATCAGCAACTACAAAATGATCGTTATCGATCATACTACAACCCCCACATCCGATACATTTTTGTCTATTATATTGAATTTTCGCCATAACTAAATATTTGATAAATCATTCAGGATATTATATTTAACACAAAAATAATCATTAAAAAAAATCCTTATTCAGGATTTTAATTATTTAACATTCAGAATGCAATAGAGAAAGAAAATCAAGTTTGTAAAACTGTTTAAAACAGTCTCAACCATAATACTCCTATAGAGTATTTATAAATTCCTATTAAAAGGAGGTTATCCATGCGCAGGTTCTCCTACACATGCCTTGTTACGACTTCACTCCAGTCAATGATTTCGCCTTAGGACCCCGCTAATAAGCTAAAGGTACTTCGGGCGCCCCCATCTCCCATAGTGTGACGGGCGGTGAGTACAAGACCCAGGAACATATTCACCGCAGCGTGGCTGATCTGCGGTTACTAGCGATTCCAACTTCATGAGGTCGATTGCAGACCTCAATTCGAACTAAGATTGGCTTTATAAGGATTTGCTCCGCCTTACGACATTGCCTCCCGTTGTACCAACCATTGTAGCATCTTTGCAGCCCTAGGTATAAGGGCCATGCTGATCTGACGTCATCCATACCTTCCTCCGACTTTGAATCGGCAGTCTCTTATGAAAATTACAACATAAGACATGGGTTGCGCTCGTTTACGGACTTAACCGAACACCTCAAGGCACGAGCTGACGACGACCATGCAGCACCTGTCTTAGAGTTCCCGAAGGCACTCTATCGTTTCCGACAGATTCTCTAGATGTCAAACCTAGGTGAGGTTCCCCGCTTATAATCGAATTAAGCAAGATGCTCCACCGCTTGTGTGGGTCCCCGTCTATTCCTTTGAGTTTTAATCTTGCGACCGTACTACTCAGGCGGGATACTTAATGCGTTAGCGTCGGCACTGAAGGGGTTGAGTCCTCCAATACCTAGTATCCATCGTTTACGGCGTAGACTACCAGGGTATCTAATCCTGTTCGCTACCTACGCTTTCGTCCATGAGTGTCAGCAATTTCCCAGTGCGCTGTCTTCACTTTTGGTGTTCCTCTGTGTATCTACGGATTTAACCCCTACTCACAGAATTCCACGCACCTCTGAAATGCTCTAGTCTACCAGTATCAAACACTTTACTTGGGTTGGGCCCAAGCCTTTAACATTTGACTTAATAAACCACCTGCGGACGCTTTACGCCCAATAATTCCGGATAACGCTTGCACCCTCCGTATTACCGCGGCTGCTGGCACGGAGTTAGCCGGTGCTTATTCCTAAGGTACCGTCATAATTCTTCCCTCAGAAAAGAACTTTACAATCTTTCGACATTCATCGTTCACGCGGTATTGCTCCATCAGGCTTTCGCCCATTGTGGAAGATTCCCTACTGCTGCCTCCCGTAGGAGTATGGGCCGTGTCTCAGTCCCATTGTGGCTGATCGTCCTCTCAGACCAGCTACCCGTCATCGCCTTGGTAAGCACTTACCTCACCAACTAGCTGATAGGCCGCAGGCCCCTCTCGAACCGAAAAATCTTTACCCTTTCGGGACTATCCGGTATTAGCACACCGTTAGGCATGTTATCCCTGAGTTCGAGGCAGGTACCAACGTATTACTCACCCGTTCGCCACTCTCAAATATAATTTGAGCGTTCGACTTGCATGTATTATACATACCGCCAGCGTTAACCCTGAGCCAGGATCAAACTCTTCATACGAAAAATTTGATAAAACTCGCAACGTTTGCGAGTCATGACTTCAATTTGATTAAAACTTGGTTTTAACTTTCTCTACTACATCCTAAATGTTAATGATCAGTGTTTTTTCTTGCGTTCTTTTATTTCAACAATCGCGAGTTTATTCAAAATAAATTGCAAAGTCAATGCAATTTTTAAAGTTTTTTTCAAAAAAACACAATAAAGTTCTTGTCAAGTGCAAAAAGCTGATAAATAAGCCGAAAAGTGATATAATAAAAAAGTTAAATTATAAAAAAAAACTATGAATGAAGAAAATTCAATATTAATTCCCACAGTTATAGAAAAAACAACACAAGGAGAAAGGGCTTACGACATTTATTCAAGACTCCTTAAAGATAGAATAATATTTTTAGGAACAGCCATTGATGCGCACATTGCCAATCTAATAATTGCCCAAATTCTTTTTCTTGATAACGAGAATTCAAGCAAAGACATCATACTATATATAAACTCCCCCGGAGGGCATGTTTCGGCAGGACTCGCGATTTACGACACAATGCAATATGTTAAATCAGACGTTTCAACAATTTGCATAGGTATGGCCGCCTCTATGGGGGCAGTAATATTATCTGGAGGAAAAAAAGGTAAACGATTTATACTTCCAAATTCAGAAGTTCTTATTCATCAGCCACTTGGAGGTATGGAAGGACAAGCTTCCGACATTAGAATTCATGCAGACCACATGATGGCAACAAAAGATCGTCTTACAAAAATATTAGCAAAACACACTGGCCAAACTTATAAAACTATTGAAAAAGATACAGATAGAGACAATATAATGACTGCAGAAGATTCTGTTAAATATGGACTTGTAGACAAAATCATCAATCCACTCAAAAAATGAAAAAAATATTAACACTTCTTCTTGGAATAATTTTTTTAAGTTCCTGTACTGGAGCAGACGAAACAGGACTTATTAAATCAACAAGAACATACGAAACTGCAAACTTCAAAATTGATTATCCTCTCGACTGGGAAGTAATAGACAGAGCTAGATTTGAGAAAGAAATACCTGAAAACATAGTAGTTGGCTTTCGAACAAACATAAAAAACGAAGTTTTCACAACAAATGTCAACATTTCAATTGATATTTTTGAAAAAGAAGTAAAACCAAAAGATTTTGCTTTTTCAACACTTTCACTTGCTAGCAAAGAACTTGTCGACTTTAAGGAAATACAAATCGGAGAAACAACAGTAAGTATAAACGAAATAAAACAACTCGCATATTATATAGAATACGAAGGAAGAGCTAGTGCGAAAGATCCAAACATTAATTTTAGACAAGTTTTTGCAAGCAAAGGTCCTGTAGTTTACTCAATTACAAGAGCCTCACTCCCTAGCGAAAATGAAAGTATTGTCAATATGGCAAACTTAATGTTAAACTCATTCACGCTTAAATAGTAAAAAGATCATGAAAAACGAAATTGTTCAAAATATAGGTATTTCAAGGCAAAAATTAATAAGTAAAACGAGTCATATTTTTTATATGATGAGTTGCTTATTCATTTTTAACGCAGAAAGATCTATGTTTTCAACAATTTCAAATATGAAAAACGAAATTGTTCAAAATATAGGTATTTCAAGGCAAAAATTAATAAGTA
>CAYVBX010000018.1:0-13781 GCA_964449945.1 uncultured Candidatus Peribacteria bacterium | reverse complement strand
GTCATATTTTTTATATGATGAGTTGCTTATTCATTTTTAACGCAGAAAGATCTATATTTTCAACAATTTCTTAAATAGGGCGCCATGGCCAAGCGGTAAGGCAGCGGTTTGCAAAACCGTTATTCCCCGGTTCGAATCCGGGTGGCGCCTCCATAAAAAACCTTAAAATGACTGGACCAAACAAGGCTATATTAATCAACAAAAAAAAGCTTACAAATAAAGTAATCGAACTAACTTTCAAACACGAAGGTTTATTTAAGGCAAAAGCAGGCCAATTTATAAACATCAAAATTGAAGATAAAGAAAAATTTCCCTGTTTTAGAGCTTATTCATTTTCGTCCTTAAAAAAAAATGAATTTAAACTCTGCGTAACAATAATTGAAAACGGCAGAGGCAGTAGTTTTTTAAACAACTTAAAGATAGGAAATGAAATATTTTTTATTGGCCCAAGTGGAAAATTTAACATCACTAACAACACAACACATACATTTATTGCCACAGGAAGTGGAATTGCACCAATAAAAGCCATTATTGAAAAAATTAAAAATAAAAATCAAACAATAAATTTATTTTTTGGACTTAGAAACGAAGAAGACATTTATTATGACGACTTTTTTCAAAATATTAAAAACGAAAAATTCAATTATATCCTATCGTTATCTTCACCAAGCGAAAAATGGACAAGAGAAAAAGGGAGAGTTAGCAATTATTTAAACGAAAAACAAATTAAAAATTTTAAAAAATCTTCATTTTACATTTGTGGAAACCCTGAAATGGTAAAAGATTGTGAAGAAATCTTACTTAAAAAAGGTATAGATCAAACAAATATTATTACTGAAAAATATTAAAAAACAACTACCCACTTTTGTGGCTAGTTAATCACTACACATCAGTGGTGCCTAGGGCGGGAATCGAACCCGCACTCCAGTAAAGGAACAGGATTTTAAGTCCTGCGCGTCTACCAATTCCGCCACCCAGGCAAATACCACGACGACATACTAATAATTTTTTTTAAAAACAGCAATAGTTTTTACAATTTCAAAGACTTTATCTTTTATTTAAGCCCAAATTGTGTTAAAATATATAGATAAAAATTCAAAAAATGGACTTAAACACACCAATACAAAAAATCGACACCCCAGAAGCTGAAGTAAAAAAAGAAAACGAAGCTTCAATTAAACGACAAAGTGCAACTGAAAGAACGCGTATTCGATCAGAAATAGAAAGACAGAGAAGTTTAAATGATAACGATGTTTTGGCACATTTATTAAACAGAAAAGACTTATCTCCAACACGAAACATCATTAGAACTGTAGATTACAACGCTCCTGCAGATTGGTTTGAAGCAAGTAAAGATAATTATCCTACTGATTATTTTACGCAAAAAGCATATACAAATGGAAGAATTTCAAAAAGGTTTGAAGACACTGTCTCAGAACAAGATCTAATCAAAATGAGAAATAAAGGAGAATATGTTGAAAAAATGGCTTATGGAAGTTCTGTTGATTATTATAAAGAGATAATGGGAGGAATTCCACCTCAAAGAGAATGGATCGTAAATGCAAATTACATGGGACAAAATGTTCGTACAAATATAGTACTTGCCATTGCATTAAAAGAACTCGAGTATCGGCTTAAAAGTATGCCTGCAGGCAAAAATATGTCTCCAAAATTCAACACATTAACAAGTTATAATCCGGGTAAAGATAAACACCATGGCCTTGCTATGGCAATAGACTTTGACCCAAGAGACAATTGGCTTGCAACTCCTGCAGAAACTAGCTGGAACATTCCACTCGCTATGGTTCAAGAAGCACAAAAAATGGGCTTTGACTGGGGCATGTATTATTTTGAAGGAAGAAAAGACGGCACAACAGATGCAATGCACTTCGCTTACAGAGGAAGAATTCCAGATTTAATGAAATATTTAAAATCTCCAGAAGCAATAAAAATGGCGAAAGAATTTAATGTTCCTAATAAAAATACTTCTTTATATGATTATAACGACTTAGAACACGAAAGCATTGCGGAAAAAAGCTCCAGATCAGGATCAATAGACACAAAAGCTCTCGAAGAAAGCGAAGTAATTTCCAAAATTGCAGATAAATATAAAATTTCAATCGAAGCAATAACAGAAGAACCAGAAAAATTAAGAGATATATTAAGTCAAGCAGATATAATAAGCATTCTTTCATCTTCAGATCTCATTTTCAACACACTATATCCAAATGAAAAAAACAAATCAAAATCAGAAATAATAAAAAATGAAACATCAAGAAGAATTAAAGCATATTCAAGCGAAGGGCCAAATAATTTTGGATGGTATAGCCTAGATTATATGTCTGTAAACCCAAGCCACGAAATGCAGGTAGGACTAGGAGAAATACTACTGGACCCAAATATTAAAGAGATAGAAGTCATTAGAAACGGAGTTAAAATAACAGGAACAAGAACAGTTTTAAAAGGACGAATCTGTTTTGCTGATAAAAATGGCTCATACATAGCAACATATACAGGTGATAAATTTCGAATAATTACAAATGAAGAATTAACAGAGGAAGAAAATGAAGCTCTAATATCTCAAGAAAATGAAAAACGAAGAAGTTATGAAGAATTAATTAGAACACAAGAAGAAAATGGATTTAATTTTGATGAGTCATTAAATTTAGATCAAAGAATTTCAAGAATGGACCCCAAAAACAGCCCAATATCCGATGAAAATGTATCAAAATTAATAGACCAAAATAATCCCCCATTCAACGCTGAAAAAATACTTAAAACAGGACAAGAAGCATGTAGTAAATTCCAAATAAATTATAATATTTATAAATCCTTAATAATGTCTGAAAGTACTTTTAACTGGGAAGTTCAAAATGAAAGTACAAAGGCAACTGGCTTTGGACAATTTTTAATACCAGCTTGGACAGACTTTGCTAATTATTGCCAAAAAATGCCAGAAAAGGAAGCAAAAAAACTACAACAAGAGAGTGGGGTAGCTAATATTAGAGATATATTTATAAAAAGAGGAGAAAATATAAACAACGATAAAGACCCAAGAAAAAACCCAATATTAAATGCCTATGCAACGGCATGGTACATGAATGAAGCCACAAAAGGCATTCTTAATAGAAACGCCTCAATTCAAGACCAAGCAATTGTTCATGCTCTTTGTCATCACGACGGACCGAGAGGTGGAAGAAAGTATTTAAAATTTTTAGACGAAATGAGAAAAAGAGGTGCAAATACTCAAGTAGAGATGAGACAAGAATACATAAAAAATCCAAATTCTTTCGACTTGTACGATTTTCAAAAAACAAGAGGAATAGACTTTCATTTATCTAGATACTTTAATTATGCAATAACAATTGCAGTAAGGGCATCTGGTGCAGATCAAACAAGCATAAATGAAGCCAAAAAAAGAGTTGCCGAGCAAGAAGAAAAATCTCCATTTGATGGCCAACTAGACGAGAAAAGAATTAGAAACTTAAAACGAGCAAGTCCGGGAACAAGAAACATTCCCTACAGATTTACAACCTTATCAAACGAGTTGTCTAATGGTGGTTCTATTGGTTTTTTAAACGGAAGTAGAGAAAGCAAATTTGATGAAAATATTGCATTAACTCAGTTGCAATGGTTGGAAAAAAATGGAATTCAAGAAATTATTTCACTTGTCCATGGCTCTGACATACAAAATGTAATTCAAAAAAACAAGTTAAAAATAAAAGTAGGCTCCGCAGTTCCATTAAATACTTCAAGTATGACTACCAGCAATGAAGTTATAATAGATAAAATTGCTCAAAATATAAACAAAGGCATAAAAACATATGTACATTGCCGACATGGCGCACACAGGGCAATTATTTCAAGTGCATTAGGCCTTTTAAAAGCAGGTAAAACAAACAGCCTCGACCAAGCATTCAATATGGCGGGAGGAACTTTTGACTCATTTTACAACAAAGACTATATTCCAATACTTCAAATGGCCCTAAGTCATGCTAAAGACAAAGGCCACAAAGGATCAACAGCAAACTTTGAACGAAAAATAAATCAACTAAAAAACAAATAAAAAAAATAAACTTTTAAGTAAAAATTGGTCTTTCTTATCCATCACTTAAGCCCTTCAATCAATTCAAAAACCGAAACGCTTTCCCCTTCAATATTTTTTTTACTCAAAGCAAAAAGTAAAAAATCGAGCCTTTCCATTGAAACACCCAAAAACTCAGAAAAATTCCTAAGTATCTTTTCATTCTCCAAATAAACCGTTTTATTTAAAACTTCAGGAATTTTATCTATTACCCCAATGAAATTTAAAGTTCTAAGAACATGTCTATCAAGAATCGCTAAATCTTGACCATAACCAATATTTCTAAGAAAATGACTAGCCTCTTTAAAAGAAAGTCCAAGAACATTATCTATAAGCCAAGTTCTCCGTTCAAAATTATCTTCAAAAGACAAAAGTTTTTCGCGAAGTAGATATTTTTTATTTTTTATAAATAAATTTCGAGCAAAAACAATATTTCGTGTCTTATTATTATGAAAGCGAATAATATTTTTTCGTAAAATCGGCATCAAATAATTAAACAAATCGGAGTCTGATGAATGAAAAAGTTTTGTTTCAAAACTTTCATCAAATTTTAACTCCTCCTGAACTTTATAAGCAGAAACAAATTTCGTTTGAGCTGTTAAAAGACAATAAACAAGCTCAAGAAAAAGATCCAAATCATTATTTTCAAGAACAACAGAACGAAACAAAGCAATTTTTCTATCTAAAATATCCTTTATTCGTTCTGAATTATTCAAATAATCCAACTCATCAAGCCATTTCTGTTGCAAATTTTTCATAAAACTACTTCACACATTTAAATTCAAGAAAAGAAAACACCTCCCCCTCCTTACATACACAATTTATAGAAGCCGAAAGAACAGCCTTTAAATAATCTTCATCCTCTAAGTATTTGTTTATCAAGTTTTTCATTTTCAAAGAATTATCAGGTTCAAAACCATACTCTATAAAAACATTTTTTGTCTGTTCTTCAAGTACTTTATTATAAACACCATTTGCCGAAAAAACCAAACACGAAGCTTTATAACTAGCGCTTACAAATGCTTCTTTTTCATCTAGTATTTCAATTTTTTTTCTAGATATTTTTTCTAGATTTTCAAAATTGTTATCAGAAATGTCCACATTTCTTAAAACCTTATTATTTGTTTTTTCATAAGTAGAAAGCCAAGAAAGATCAATTTCTTCATTGTTTTTAAAATCTTCAAATAAACTAACTTTCACAAAATCACCCCAATAATTGTAGGAAAAAAGTATTATCCCAATAAAGATTAAAAAAATATAAAATTTAGAATTTTTCATATAATTATTTTAAGATTTCTGAAAGGGTATAAAGTAAATCCTCATTTTGTTCATGTTCTGATTTTGAAAGTTCAGATGAATAAAGCCATTCCAAATATTTTTTATCCAAAACTTTTATTTCATCAAAGGTTTTTCCTCTATATTTACCAAACATTAACACAGGAATTATTACCGGCAAAGACGAAAGTTCTTTCATTTTTTGAATAATTTCTTTTCTTTCATAAATTGCAAATTTTAATTTCATCAGTTCTTCCAAATGATAAAATATTTTTTCTAAAACAAAAACATCTGAAAGCGCATCATGCGCTTGTGCCTTAATATCAATATCAAGTAAATATCTTAAATACTGGAGCTTATAACTTTCACTTTCAATAAGATGCCGAGCAACTCGAAGAGTATCAATACTTGAAAAAACATCAACTCCTTCATTTTTCAAAACCATAATGTCAAAAGGAGCATTATGAGCAACAAGAATATGATCTTTTAAAATATTACTAAGCTTAATTTTTTCAGAACTACTTTCAAAAACAGCTTTGTTTTCGACCATTTTATTAGTAATATGCGTTACAGCCATCGCAGAAATACTAATCGGAACAGGTGGTTTAAAATATTCGTTAAATATTTCTTTTGAGCTTAAATTTTTATAGGCAAGCTGAGTAAGCCTTGAATCTTCTGTGTTATCTGTCGCTTCAGTATCTAAAAAAAGCAACTTTTCCCCCAAATAATCTGTGTTCTCAGTTTTTTCTATCTCAAATATTGAAGATTGCATAAAATAATTTTAAACAATGAAATCATTTATTAAAAATCTACACTTAATTATTATTCCTTCAAGCTTTATTATCCTTACCATATCATTCTTAAGCTTATTTTTCAGTAAAAACTCATTTATCATCGATTTATTTTCACACTATCAACTACAATATTTCATTATATTATTTATTTTCGCAAGCATTTTACTTTTTTATAAAAAATTTCTGACATCATTTTTAATTAGCATATATATGTTTTTTTTATGGATAAACTTTATTCATCCAATTCAATTTTTCGAAAAAGAAATGAAAACCGAAATTTTCTATATGAATACTTATTATTATAATTCAGAATTTGAAGATATTGTAGAAAAAATAAAACAAATTCAGCCCGAAATAATTTTTCTTGTAGAAGCTAACGAGCTTATTATTTCAAAACTAAAATCAATATACGGAAAGCCAATTATTGAAATAAACGAAAGTTATAATTCTTATGTTTTATTTACAAATAAACCACCTATTAGCTATGAAATTAAAACTTATACAAATATGCCAAAATACTTAAAGGTAAAATTTGATGATTTTACCTTTATTGGGCTACATGCAAACGATCCGTTAACAAAACAAAAAAGAGAATTTAACTTAAATTTATTCAAAAAAATTGCCGAAGAAATTAAAGAAATGGATTTAAACAATGAAAAATTTATTGTTGTAGGGGACTTCAACAACACATACTATTCTGCAACATTCCGTCTCCATTTTGAAAAATTTTTCCATAAGAACATATATTCTTGGAGCACAAATCGTCCATGGGCTTTACCAATAGATCATGCTTTAAGCAATTTTAAAATAGAAATTTCACCAACAAAAAAATTAAGTTCAGATCACAATGGACTTTTAATTTCAAGAAATGAATAAAAAATATTCATTAAAAAAACCCATCTTCTTTTATTTTTTTCTAGTTTTTAGTTCAAAACATTGATTAGTGGCACTGCTTCACCTGTAACTTTTGGAAGTACACCATCCCATTTTTCAATCGCACGAAGCTGTAAAACTGCTGGATTTTCAAACAAAGCCTCAGACTCAATTCTAATTGCCTCAGCACTTCCCTTGGCCGCCTCGATTTTTTGCTGAGCCTCAAATTTTATTTGTTCAAGTTTATTTTTAGCGGCTAAAGCTTGCTGTTCTGCAGAAACTTTAGCTTCAACTGCGATATTAAATGATTCACTAAATTGAAAATTTTCTATATTAAACTCCGCAATAACAATTCCATGTCTTGAAAGCTTATCTTCAAGAGCTTTTTTCATTGCTTCTCTTACTTCTGTTCTTTTGGTAATAAGTTGTTCTGCTGTAAATATAGCAGAAGTCGCCTTAATAATTTCTTGAATTGCTGGAGCAATTAACGAAGATTCATAATCCTTACCTATATTCTGATAAATATAAGCTGTCTTACTTGGCTCAATATAATAGTTTACCGCAATTGTAGAGGCAACTGTTTGCAAATCTGAAGACGCTGCATCTGAAGTCGCAGACATTTTTACAATTTTTATCGACATCAACTGAACATCATCAATAATTGGAATTTTAAAATATAATCCTTCTCCAAAAATTTTATTTGTAATAGCTCCAAACCTTAAATGGACACCTCTATGCCCCGCTGGAACAATACCAAACCCAGAAGATATAAAATACAAAGCAAAAACAAACACAATCACAAGACCTAATGTCTTAAATTTTGGACCATCTGATTTCATGTTTTTTAATTTAAAAAATTTTTTTTCAAACACAGTTTACACTATAAAATTTGATTTATCAAAACTGGCATTCTTTTTGAACCTGTCATGATTTCAAAATAATGAGTCGAAGGCTCTGTTATTATACAAACACATTTTTCCCCATTTATATTTTTCATCATCACTGCCGAAAGTCCTTGTCGAACCTGAAACCAAACACCCCTAGAAAGAGCAAAAGAAGCATTTACTTGAACATTTTTTTTAAAAACAAAAGCCCACTTCCCCGAAATTAAAGACTCTTTTTTGCAAAAAAATATTTTTTTATTATTTTTAGGAAATTGAATTCCCCACTCAACAAGCTCAATTTTTCCATCATAATAAACCGACAAATAAGCATTTTTATCATTTACTCGGATCAAAACTTCCTCACCTAAAATCTTTAAATTTTTTTTAAACAAGTCTTGATCTGAAAAATCAAATTTTAAGAATCTAACAGCTAAAATACACATATTTATTAAAAACAAAATTTTTTAGAACTATCCGAAATTTCAAAGTTGCTTGCATCATCTTTAAAAACCTCATTTATATACGCCGTAGATGCATCTCTAATTGAAAAAACACCAAACTTTTTACATATAGAATTTTTTATTTTTGACATTTTTTTAAATTTTTCTTCTTCAAAAGAAAATAAATTTAATTGTTTCAACGAGCTATTTATTATATCTTCTCCAACAATATGTAGTGCCTTATAAGAAATATTATTGTTAAAGATTTTAAAAAAGCACAACTTTAATGCTTCCAAAAGCAAAAAATAAGAACTAGAATAATCCATCAAAACTGAACTAGACTTAAAGAACCTTCCATTCGAATCAATCAAAACAAGAGAAATTTTTTTCAACTCAATCCCCTGCTCATTCATTGCAAAAACCATTTTTTCTAAATTTCTAAGCAAAAAAGCATAAACAATATTTCGATTAGAACTCATTCCATAAAGACTACCTCCACGAGAAATGCCTTTCCGTTGTGGCCTTTCACCACGAACAGGAAGTATTGAGTGCCCCTTTAGCTCATACCAAAGGCATTCTCCTGGACGATGCAATAAATTTTTGATAAAAGTTCTGTCTTTCGAAATAAAATCAAAAGCTGTTTTAATTCCCAAGTTTTCAAGTCTCTTTTGCGAACTAAAACCAATTCCTGAAACTTCCGAAACATCACAAGATTTTAAAAAGCCAAAAAGATCATTCTTCAAAACAACCTTTTTCCCCAAAGGCTTTTCCTTATCAGATGCCATTTTTGCAAGTGTTTTACTTAATGAAATACCAACACTCACAGGAAGACCAGTTTTCTTTAAAACAGAACTTTGTATTTCCGCAGTTAAATAATTTATATCACCAAAAAAATTTCCCAAATCTAAAAAACTTTCATCTATAGAATAATACTCTATAGTATCAGAAAATTCAGAAAAAATTTTTTGCATAGCATCAGATAAAATACCATACCACGCAAAATCTCTTTTTATAAAAAAAATTTCTGAAGAAAGCTTTTTTGCTTCCCACACAGGCATACCAACTTTTGCACCAAGTTTTTTTGCTTCATAACTTCTTGCAATAATTATCGCACCTTGATTTCCCAAAACACAAACCGCCTTAGAATTAAGCCAAGGACTACGAACTCTTTCACAAGAAACATAGAAAGAATCAGCATCAATGTGAGCAACAAGTCTCATTGTTTTTATTGGTGAGTTTTTACCCACCAATAATATTTTTATTTAACTAAATTGTCAAGAAAATTATATAATAAAAAAAATAATTATAAAAAAATGGAAGAAATAACGATAATTGGCGCAGGAGCATCAGGCCTAATGGCTATGGCAAAAATTTTAGAAAACGCCCCTCAAAAAAAAATCACAATAATCGAAAGAAACGATAAAATAGCCTCAAAAATACTTTTAACAGGCGGTGGCAGATGCAATATTACAAATGCTGAAGACGACATAAAAAAACTTCTCAAAAACTATCCCCGTTCTCAAAATTTTTTAAAATTTGCATTATATGATTTTTCACCAAAAAAAGTAATGGAATGGTTTGAAGAAAGAGGTATTCCTTTAAAAACAGAAGAAAACAAAAGAGTATTTCCTGTTTCAAACAAGGCATCGAGCGTAAAAGAACTTTTTGAAAAAATCATCAAAGATCATGATGTTAATCTTTTACTTAATTCAAAGCCAAAAAGTGTCAAAAAACAAAAAGATCATTTTGAAATACAACTTAATAATGAAAAAATTATAAAAACAAAAAAACTTCTAATTACAACCGGCGGATCCTTTAACCCAAATCCCCTAAATCTTGCCTTTGGCTACCAAACAGCCAAAAATTTTAAACACAAAATAATAGAATTAAAAGCAGGACTAACAGCCTTTTTATCAGATGAAACGAATGACTTAGCGGGACTAACACTAAAAAACACAAATTTAACACTTAAAACAAAGCAAAATTATAAATTCAAAGGCGACTTATTATTTACCCACAAAGGAATAAGCGGACCCGGAATTTTTGCCCTAAGTTCACTTTCAGCAGATGAAAACATTTCAAAAAACAACCCAGCAATAATCGAAATAGACCTAGTTCCAGACAAAAACGAAGAAGAACTCAGAAAAAAAATCAAAGAAAAAGCAGAAAACTCAAAAAGTTTATTTTCAAATATATTATCAATCTTCATAAATAAAAAAATTGCTAAAATAATCTTTCCCTTGGACAAAAAAGCAAATGAAATAAGTAAAAAAGAATTAAACCAAACAATAGAAAAAATAAAAAAATTCAAGATCCAAATAAGCGGAAGAGTAAATGGAGAAGAAATAGTCACAATTGGAGGAATTGACACATCAGAAATAAACGAAAAAACAATGGAATCAAAACTCTGCCCCAATTTATTCTTTGCAGGTGAAATTTTAAACATAGACGGATTTACGGGAGGTTTTAATCTTCAATCCGCTTGGGCAACAGGAAAAGTTGCAGGCCAAAACATCTAATCTAAAAGACTTAATTTATTATCTGTTGTTTAAAAAAAGACAACAGATTTTTGGGCTTTACAAACAATTGATTTAAAAAGTTTTTTTACATTTCTTGCCATTAAAAGAAAAAAATGCAATTCTTATCTTATGAAAAAAATAATATATTATACCGACACCCCCCAACTAGGAGGCGCAGAAAATCAACTATTTTTGCTTTCTAAGTTTTTAAATAAAGAAAAATTTTTACCTATTTTAATAATTTCAAATTACAGTCATTTTAATAAATACATATCAAAATTTGAAAAAGAAGGAATAAAAACATATAAAATAAATGTCTTACACAAACACGATCCAAGACATTTTTTTCAATTAAGAGATATTATCAAAAAAGAAAAACCAGATCTAATACATCTCCAACTCTGGAATCCTGCAAGTAATAGATACGCTTTTTTGGCATCTGATAAAACGCCAATAATCACAACAGAACACGACCCATTTAAACTAAGCTACCTAAAAAAACAAATCAAAAAAAGATCTTTAAAAAAAGTAGCAAAGATCATTACTGTTTCAGAAGAAAACAAAAAACTAATGACAAATTTATACCCTGAAATTGAAGAAAAAATTGAAATTGTTCATAATGGCATAGATACAACATTATGGAAAAATCAAATTCTTAGATTCACTGAAGAAGAAAGAGATGAAATAAAAGAAAATTTATTTAGAGCAAAAAAAGATACATTCATTATTTTAACTGTTGCAGAATTACACGAAAGAAAAGGACAAAAATATTTAATAAATGCAATACCTGAAGTCATTACAAAATACCCTAATGTTAAATTTGTATTTGCAGGAGATGGAAAAGAAAAAGAAAACTATCAAAAACAAATAAAAAACTTAAACATTGAAAGAAATGCAATTTTAATTGGAAAACAATCAAACATTGCAAAAATCTTCAAATCATCAGATTTATTTGTTTTACCTTCACTCAGAGAAGCATTCGGACTAGTAAATGTTGAAGCCATGCTCACACCACTTGCTGTAATCGCAAGTATAAAAGGAGGAATTCCAGAAATTGTAAAAGATAAAGAAACAGGAATACTTGTTCAATCAAAAAGCTCTAAAGCATTATCAAATGCAATATTAAAACTAATCAGCAACCCAGAAAAACGACTAGAAATGGCGAAAAATGGATATTTAAGAGCCTCCAAATTTTTTGACGCAAAAATTATGTCAGAAAAACACGAAGAAATTTATAATAAAACAATAGAAAATGCCGAAAGAAAAATCGATATATAAATGCAAAGAATGTTCTTCAGAAAGCACAAAATGGCTTGGAAAATGCCCTAGTTGCGATGCTTGGAATTCTTATGAAAAAGAAGAACTTTCATTAACTCCAAGAAAAATTCATTCAAAAATCTCAGCAAGAACACCTCAAAATCTAAACACAGTTAAATCCGTAATTCCAAGACTTAAAACCAACATTGAAGAATTTGATCGAGTACTTGGAGGCGGAATTTTACCATCTTCTTTAGTCCTTTTCTCAGGAGAACCCGGAATCGGAAAATCGACACTTACCCTTCAAATCGCCGGAGAAATAGCAAAGCATCATAAAGTTTTAATAATTTCAGGAGAAGAATCTGTTGAACAAATCGCAAATAGAGCAGAACGAATCAAAATAAATGAAGAAAATTTAAATGCAATTTCAGAGTACAATTTAGAAACGATTATTGAAACAATCAAAGAAGAAAAACCGACTCTTGCAATAATCGATTCAATTCAAGTTATTTCATCTCTTGATATACAAGCCAATTCAGGCTCAATCACTCAAATCAAATATTGTACAGAAAGAATTCTTGAAACCGCAAAAAAAGAAAAAACAGCAATAATAATCATCGGACATGTAACAAAAGATGGAAATCTCGCAGGACCTCGAGTCCTCGAACACCTTGTTGATGCAGTTATTCAGCTTGAAGGTGATAGATTTCAACAATTTCGAATACTTCGTTCTTCAAAAAATCGTTTTGGTTCTTGTAATGAAGTTGGCATTTTTGAGATGAACGAACTAGGGCTTAAAGAAGTCAAAAATCCTTCAAAACAATTTCTAGAAGGTAGAAAAGAAAATTCCTTTGGCACAGCAATAACAGTTGCAATGGAAGGAAACAGACCATTTTTAGTTGAAGTTCAAGCCCTAACAACAACATCAAATTTTGGCTTTCCAAAAAGAACAGCCACAGGATTTGATTTAAACCGTCTTCAAATTTTAATCGCAATCCTAGAAAAACACGCCCATTTAAATTTACAAAACCAAGATGTTTTTGTAAATGTAGTTGGTGGAATAAAGCTAAAAGAACCAGCAAACGATTTAGCTGTCGCTTCAGCAATCGCATCTTCCTTACTTAAAAAACCAATTTCAGAAAACACAGTAATAATCGGAGAAATGGGACTTTCAGGAGAACTTAGAAAAGTCCCCCATCTAGACAAAAGAATAAAAGAAGCAAATAAAATGGGTTTTAAAAAAATAATCAGCCCAGAAAAACACAAGGAGATTATTTCTGCAATAAAAGCTATCTAAAAAAACAACACATTAAGTAATTCAAGCTATTTACTGTTGTTTCTTTAATATTTAAAGGCCCTTTTGTATAAATTATGTTCGTATAATTTTAAATTTTTTTCCAGTTTGTAATTTTAATTACTTATAAGATTTTATTTAATAGTTGTATTAGTTGTTTTTTCACTATCGTTTTCAATCATTTTCTTCTTAAAAATTAATTAAAAAGAACTTTGATTTTCAAAATACTTTGACTTAAACTGGCAATTCTTAAATTATTATGCATTAAAGCAATTTAATGCAATTATTAAGTCATTATGCCTTAAGGCAATTTAATGCAATTTTTAAACAGAAATGTTTAAGGCTTAAATATTTTTAATAG
>CAYVBX010000017.1:7509-26128 GCA_964449945.1 uncultured Candidatus Peribacteria bacterium | reverse complement strand
ACCTGATATGGTGAAACTTGCTCTTGTGAATCTCTATCTTCACGGATTTAGCGATCCAAAAATTTTTGAGTATGATGCTTTGAGTAGTGATAAAAGATGGGATGAAAATTTTGATGTCATCCTTGCCAATCCTCCGTTTATGACTCCAAAAGGCGGGATCGTGCCACACAAAAGGTTTAGCATACAAGCCAATCGTGCCGAAGTGCTGTTTGTGGATTATATCGCCGAGCATCTGAGTATCAAAGGTCGTGCAGGAATCATCGTTCCAGAAGGGATTATTTTCCAATCTGCCAATGCTTACAAAAACCTCCGCAAAAACCTCATAGAAAATTGGGGGCTGTATGCAGTAGTAAGTCTGCCAAGTGGTGTTTTTCAGCCATATAGTGGAGTGAAGACTTCTATTTTGCTTCTTGATCGTGAATTTGCCAAAAGAACTGATGAAATATTGTTTCTCAAAGTAGAAAATGATGGTTTTGATCTAGGAGCACAGAGAAGAAAGATAAATAAAAATGATTTACCGAAAGCTTTAGAGGTTTTAGAAAGATTCAAAAAAAAGAAGTACTTGTCTTTGGGTGACCTTGAAGATTATGGCTCTATGGCCTTTTCGGCTTTAAAGAGCAAGATTGCTGAAAATGGAGATTACAACCTTACAGGTGAACGCTATAAAATTGATTTATCAGAATCATTAAAGGCAAATTTTGAGACTATCGCAAAAGCCTTAGAACCACACCAAAAAATATTTAAAGAATTAGCAGAACATCATCAAAAACAAGCGGAACAGATTCAGAATATGGTTAAGCCTGTTTTAGACCAATTTAACAAACAACAAGAATTTATCAAAGAAGCTTTTGAAAGCATTCAAGCACCAATTCAGCAAATGCAAGAGGCTTTTAATAATCTTAATTATCCTCACTTATTAGAACTTGCACAGAAAGCAATAAAAGAAATTAATACAAACAAGTGGCCAATGGTGGAGCTTGGGGAAGTGTGTGAGATATTAGATAATCTTAGAAAGCCAATAACAAAGTCAGACAGAATCTCGGGAGATTACCCGTATTATGGAGCTACTGGAATATTAGATTATGTTCAAGACTATATTTTTGATGAAAAGCTCGTTTTAATTGGAGAAGATGGAGCGAAATGGGATAAAGGTGACAAAACAGCTTTTATTGCTACCGGTAAATACTGGGTTAATAATCATGCTCATGTTTTGAGACCTGATAGATCAAAATTGCTTGATGAATTGTTGGTTGAGTTAATAAATTCGATGGATTTATCAAAATATATTACAGGAATTACCGTTCCAAAGTTAAATCAAGGTGCTTTAAGATCAATCCAAATCCCCCTCCCACCACTCGAAGTCCAAGAGCAAATCGTGGCGGAGATTGAGCAGTATCAAAAAGTCATCAATGGAGCGAGGCAAGTAGTAGAAAACTGGAAGCCAAGCTTCCGCATAGATCCGAGTTGGGAGATGGTGGAGTTGGGGGAGGTGTGTGATGTTGGGTCAAGCAAGAGGGTTTTTCAATCTGAATGGAAAAAAGAAGGAATACCATTTTATCGTGCAAGAGAAATTGTAAAATTGGCAAAAAATGGATTTGTTGACAATGAGCTATTTATTACAAATGAAATGTTTGAGGAATATTCAAAAAAATATGGAATACCCAAAGAAGGTGATTTAATGGTTACAGGAGTTGGAACTTTAGGAGTGTCCTACTTAGTACAAAAAAGTGATAAGTTTTATTTTAAAGACGGAAATCTTATTTGGTTTAAGAATTTTAAGGAAAATGTAAATTCAAGATTTATAAAACTTTTATATGATACAGATTTAATTCAAAATCAAATTAAGGGGTTTTCAGCAGGTGGAACAGTAGGGACTTATACAATTACAAATGCGAACAAAACAAAAATCCCACTCCCACCGCTTGAAGTCCAAGAGCAAATAGTGGCAGAGATAGAGGCAGAGCAGAAAATTGTGAATGCAAATAAGGAATTGATGGAGAAAATGCAGAAGAAAATTGAGGCGAAGATTGGGGAAGTTTGGGGTGAGGAGCCTGAAAATTGAAAATTTTGAATATTAAATTTTGAATTAAAATTATGCTTTACAATAATCAAAAGCCAACTGAAGACGAAATTATTCATAACTCAAAAACAAATGTTTTATATACAACTGATTTTAAAGATGGAAAATATTTTCAAGTAGTATTTAAAGATGAAACAGGATTTGGTGTTCAAATTGCACCAAGAACGATGTTCAAGGTTTTGTATATAAAAAATAAAGATGATCTTACTTCTTTTGAAATCATTAAATGCACCAAAAAATCAGACAAAGCAGAATTTGAAGACAAACAAAAAGTAACATTATCAAAATTTAATTTTTCTCAACTTGTTGCATTTTTAAAGTTCATTTCTGAACTTGATCTAAAAGGAATTACCGAAGGAAAAATATTATTAGCCAATGAAGAATTAGGAGAATTGGATGATGAAACAAAGAAAAAAATTAAAACACTTTTATCAAAAGAAGATGGTGCTGATTTAATCCAAGAATTATTGAACAATGGAAATATTACAAGTAAAGATGTTGTAAATACTGGATATAGAAAGGAACAATTAGAAATTTTTAGAAAACTATTAGAAGAAAACTATTTAGATGAATATAAAAAAAGCGAAGCTCAAAAATATATAAATGAAAAAAATCCGCCGATAAAGACTGAATCAAAAAATGAAAAAGTTTGGCAGTATTTTTTCGAACAAAATCCTTGGATATTTGGATATGGATTAGATTATCGTTTTATGGGAATTTTACAAAGAGAATTTGCAACTTCAATTTCAGAAGCAGATGGTTCAAATACTGTTTTTGCTGATTATTTGCTGGGAGACAAAAAATTTACTACTTTTGTAGAAATCAAATTACCTAATACAAATATTTTTGGACAATCAAAAAACAGATCAAATTCTTGGTGCTTATCTCAAGACTTAATTGATGCTGTCTCACAAATTCTTGAACAAAAAGCTAGTGGAAAAATAAAACTAGAAACTACAGAACAACATGATTCAAGTGGAAATAAAATCACACAAAAGCCTTATAATTCAAAAACTGTTTTAATAATTGGAAATTGGAAAGAAATTGAAGGATGTAATGATTTAGAAAAAAAAATAAAAGAGAAAACACTTGAACTTTTTAGAAGAGATTCTAGAAATATTGAGATTATTACTTACGATGAACTTTATGAAAGAGCGAAATTTATTATTGAGCAATAATATTTATGGATGAAATATACACATTATCGCAATATTTTCCTTTGAGCTCGTCTGATCCTATTCTTGAAAAATACCTTGATCATCATCTTGGCGATTGCCTCAAGTGTAGTGAAAACGAGCTTTATTCAAGTGCCTATTCTCATTTGCATATTTTATATATGATCTTTGTGTATGTTCAACTTCTAAGAATCGCCAAAGAAAAAGTGCAAGAATTTGATCTCTGTTGGGTAGGTTTCCCGAGCCAAGAAAAAGATTTTTTGAAAAATCCAGGTAGTCCATTTTCTTTTTCTCAAATTCAAGAAAAAACAGTATTTCGTTTTTTTAGATTGGTGGGATTTGATGATGGTTCGATCAGCGATATTTCTTCATAGGTAAACAAAAGAAACAATCATCTCCATGCAAATGGTCAACTGTTTTTTGAAAGCCAAGATAATTTTGAAAAAGAAGTCGATGGATATATCAAGAAAATGCAAACAATCATCACAAAACAGGCAAATTTTTTACAACATTTGTACTCATCACTTGTTGCAGGATACGAAGAAGGCTTTGAAATAAATCAAGATGAAATTGAAACAAACTTTGCGGATCAATACTATTTTTCTGAATACGAATTGAAGTTATTGTCAGAAGGAAAAATTGATATTGTTTCCAAATTTATTATTGAAAAGATGTAAATATTAAACTAAAAGCTATAAAAAGGTGGCGAGTTTTGGCTTATTTAAGGATTACAAAGATAGGGGAGAAAGGTTTAGAAATTTGGTGAATGCGTTGAGATGAACTTAAAAATTGCAGATTTTTTAGACGGCCCAAAAATCTTTGGGCCTTACAGGCTCGGAAACTTGCGGCGATAGCGATTACAGAGGTAAAAGGTCGGCCCAAAAATCTTTGGGCCTTACAGGCTCGGAAACTTGCGGCGATAGCGATTACAGAGGTAAAAGGTCGGCCCAAAAATCTTTGGGCCTTACAGAGTCGGAGACTTGAGAACATAAAATCCAGTTTTACTTCCTCCTAATCAATGCGATCATGCTTTTGTCGATGGCTTTTGTGAGGAAGAGGACGAGGAAATAGACGAGTCCGCCGAGGAGGGTTAGGGGGAGGATGTCGAGGTGGCCCATGATTGGGAAGAGGAGTTCTTGGCCGATGAGGAGGAAAGCGCCCATAACTAAGGCTGAAAAGACGATTTTGAAAAAGACTTTGAAGTCTAATTTGAAAGGTAGGTATTTTTTTGCGAAATAATAGTTGCAGATAAGTACGAAAAATTGACTTAAAACGCTTGTAATGGCGGCTCCACGAAAGCCTAAAACTGGAATTAGTAGTAAGTTTCCTAGTAAATTGAAAACTACACAGGATGCGTTTATATAGAGAAGTTTTGCTTGTCTATTTAAAGCGATGAGGACAAATGCGAATAAAACATTTAAAAATTGGAAAAGTACTGTGAAAATTAAAATTTGAAGTGCGAGATCTGAGCCGTAGAAGCCAATTTCGTAATTTGAGGCGAATTTTTCGTCTGCAATTAAACGAGTTGCGGAGCTTGCGAGAATTAAAATGCCAACTACCATTGGGACAGAAAGCATCGAAAGGAAAGAAAAGGATTGTTTTATAATCATTTTGTATCTGTCATTTAAGGCTTCTATTTCACGAGTAAGTACTGGTAAAACTGAATTCATGAAATATAAGGGCAAAACGGTGAATTGTTCTAATGTTTTCATTGCGACACCATAAAGCCCAACTTCCTCTGAACCTCTAATCAACGAAAGCATAATTGAATCGACTCTGAAATAAATCGTGTTTAAGAAAAGGGCTATTCCATAAGGTAAAGATTTTGCGAGAACATCTTTCCAAAGATTATAATCGAATTGATAAACTAAAGGTGTTATTTTTTTTACTTGGTGATCTGTAATTAAAGTTGTGACTAAAGCACCGAAAGTTCCTGCAAAAATCAACATATAGAAGCCGAAATCTGAAGCCTCTGGAATTCCAAAAAATACGATATATGCCATAAATCCAACTGATACGATTTTTCCTAGAATCATTGCGAGCGATGCAATGTGCATCCTTAATTTTGTCTGTAAAACGCTTGTAATTGTACCGTTTAAAATTGTTAAAACTGTTGTAAGAGAAGCGATTACCACACCAACTGGGATTTTTGTGTTTGAATATTCTGGTATGAAAAAAATTATTACTGAGGCTAAAAACATTGACAGGAAGACAACGATCGTGCGAAGGGACAAAATATTGCCAATTAGTTTTGGAATATCGGCTTTGTCTTTCGACATTTCTCGGACTGCAATTGTGAAAAGCCCGAGGTCTGCGGTAATTCCAAAAAATGCGAGGTATTCGTAGATTAAAATATATTCTCCGTAGCTTTCGACTGTTAAATAGTTTGTGCAGATTTTGACAACAAAAAGCCCAAGAATAGCTAAAATGATTTTTCCAGCAAATTGAGCGAATGTGTTTGTTAATATTTTTCGAGCGGTTGACATTTAAGATCTGGCAATTGATAATAACGGTAAAATTTTACCCTTGATTATGTATGAAATAAAGGCGGATTTGGAACAACTAAAAGATTTTATTGAAAAGGCTATTTTAGGACAAAATCTTGAGGAAAAGAAAAACGAAATTATTCAATTAAATGTATTGATGAGTGAGGAGGGGTTTTGGGATGATGCAGAGAAGGGCGCTGAAATATCTCAAAGAGCTTCGGTTTTAAATAGTACTGTCGAAAAATGGGAAGGTATTTCGGCTGAACTAAATGCACTACTTGAAATTTTGTCTCAAATGCGTGCTGATGAAGATCCTGAGGGCGTTGAAGAGCTTCGGGGAATGGTTAAAGAACTTAAGAAAAAATGGCGAGAACTTGAAATAGAGACTTTTTTGAGCGGAAAATATGATGAAAAAAATGCAATAGTAATGGTTCATTCTGGAACTGGTGGGACTGATGCTGAAGATTTTGCGGAAATGCTGATGCGAATGTATATGAGATATGCAGAAAAACGGGATTTTTCTGTTGAACTAATTGAAAAAACTGTTGGAGATGAGGCGGGGATTAAGAGCGCTTCGTTTATTGTAAAAGGGGTTTTTGCTTATGGTTATTTAAAAGGAGAGGCTGGAGTGCATCGACTTGTTCGGCTTTCTCCGTTTAATTCAAAGCATACAAGGGAAACTTCTTTTGCGCTTGTTGAGATTTTGCCTGAAGTTAAGCTTTCTTCGAATATTAAAATTGCTCCTGAAGATTTGAAAATTGATACTTTTAAATCTGGTGGGAGCGGGGGACAAAGCGTTAATACGACTGATTCTGCGGTAAGAATTACGCATTTGCCAACTGGAATTGTTGTAAAATGCCAAAATGAACGAAGTCAAATTCAAAATCGTGAGCAAGCGATGGCGGTTCTTCAATCTAGGCTTGTTTCTTTGATGGAAGAAAGAAAGGCTAATGAAATTTCTGATTTGAAAGGCGAAAAAGTCGAGATGTCTTGGGGAAATCAAAGGCGATCTTATGTTCTTCATCCATATAAAATGGTGAAAGATTTGAAAACAGGACACGAAGAAAGCAATCCTGAAGCGGTTTTTGATGGGGACCTTGATGCTTTTATTGAGGCGGATTTAAAGGGTGGATATAAGGATGATGGGAAGGTTGAGGTGTTTTAGGGGGCGGTTAGGCTTTAGACTTCTGTTTTTTGTGAAATAGAAGCTCTTAATTGATCTATTTCGTTATTTGGATTTAAGATAGATAAGATTTTTTTGATAACAGTTCTTAAGTCTTCGTTTTCGAGCAGTAAACTGTTTTCAGTAGACAATTGATGCTCTCTGGGAATTTGAGGTTTTTGATAAATAGCGAATGATACTGTTGAAACAAAAAGTGTATTGAACTGAGCACGGAGACTTAGAAAAAAGTCTTGTTCATCTTCTGATTCTAAAAGTTCTTCAATTTTTACCAACTTTAAAAGATCTTTAACTTTTATAAGAATAATTTGCAATCTTTCTGAATTAGGTGATGAGATGGATAAAAATTTTGTTAAAGTTTCGTTTATTTCTGAAATAATTTCAGCTTGTGATTTTTTTTCGCGTTTTTCATATTTTGATCCTGGTTTTCTTATGCCTATCATGTTTGAATGTTAAAAACTTAGGCGTCAATCTAACACCTTTTTTAAACTTGCGCAAGTGTATGTTTTTAGGCTAGAATTAGGCTAATAAATTGATATTTATTGAAAAATTTCTTTGTTAGATAAAATTTTATATGAAAAAACTCGAAATATTAACTGGGAGTGAAAATATTGTTCTTCGGGCAAAAGCGGGGAAGGTTTTGGCTTTTGACTCAAAACTGAAGGCTTTGGCAAGTGCCATGAAGAAGACTATGAAGGATTCCAATGGGCTTGGGCTTGCTTGTCCGCAAATTGGGAAAAGTATTAGAATGTTTATTATGATTTTGAATTTTAAAAAAAAGGACGAAACGGTTTTGACTGTTATAAATCCTGAAATTTTGTCTGTTAGTGAGGAAGTTTGTGTTGATGAAGAGGGGTGTTTAAGCCTTCCCGGAATTTGGAAAAAGGTGGCTCGGCCATCTGAGATAACGGTCCGATTTTATGATTTGAATGGGGCGCTTATGAAAATGACGCTAAACGGGCTTAATGCACGAGAATTTTTGCATGAATATGATCATTTGGATGGAGTGCTTTTTGTTGATAGGGTTGAGGAAGGGGTTTTGGAGGGGCAAAAAGAATAAAGAAAGATTATATTTGTACGCTTTTTTGTTTAGACAGTATATTTTTGAGAATCAAAAAGACCGCCGTTATTGGCGGTTTTTTGAATATGTATTGTTTTCTGAAATCTATCTTCGTATTAGTGCTTGACTAAGGATATCCGTAGCTGATTTGATTGTATCTCCCTTTTTGCCAAAAGAGTTGCCATTTTCTAGAATATCGAGAGCTTTTTTTGTTTGAGCTTTTAAATCGTCTACTCTTGATTTGAGTTCACCGATATGGTCTTTCATTTTCCTTTCTTCAAATGATGCCATACTTATTGTTGCTTCTGAGTCATATTTTGTCCTTCCGAGTTCTGTCTTTGTTTGTTGAAGTTCTGCCTTTGTTTGTTGAAGTTCTGCCTTTGTCTCTGCTAATTTTAATTCCAATTCTTTTACTCTGGATTCAAATTCAGCTTGCTGTCTTGCTTTCTGTGATTCTAGTTGCTGTTGTGCTGTCTGTTTCTCTGAAAGCTCAGATTCAAGCTCTGCTTTTCGATCTTCATAGTCTTTATAGAGGCTTGCTATTTGAGAGCGAAGTCCTTCTGGTGTTGTCTCTATAAAGTTTTCCTCATTTTGTTTTTCAAATAAATCCATAATTTCTCTGTATCCTTTTAATATTTCTTGATTTCTTGGATCTTCTAAATCTGGGCTATAAAGCCATAGATTATCGCCTGAACCAATATCTATTAATTGAAGCTCGGAACCTTTTGAAAAAAGCATAATAGAGGAAGTAGTTTTCGTTGAATAATCTTCTAAAGTAGAAATAGGTCTTCTTAGCCTTGGAAGTTGATTAAATTGAGACTGTTTCTCTAAGAAGGACAATATTCGAAAAAAGGCGATTCTCTGACCGATGTGGTAATCTGTCTGTCTTTCACGTGTATCAAGGCTAACCAGACCTTTTTGGGCGATTTGCATACTATCAGGAGGCACTACAGAGTAGATTGTAGCAACTGTATCCGTAAGATAATAAAAATTTTTAAGTGAAAATTGAAAAAACGCCTTTTGATCGTCATTAATGTGTTTAAGAATTTTGGGGATATTATCCTCAATTCCATCTTTTTGAATTATGCCAAGTATTTTGTATTTTACTTCATCTGAAGGTGCTAACTCCAATATTTCTTGAAGAATACTTTGAATCCATTCTTTAAGTAATCCTTTTATTGGATTCTTTTTATTATATGAAATAGAGTTAAGCGTTTTTTCAAATTGTCTCTGAAGATTGTCCATTTTTCCGTCCTTATCAATTGCTTTTAGGGTTTCTAAAGTTTTTTTAACTAATTCATCGTCTTTGCTTGTGTGTGCTTTTGTGTATTCTGATAACAAATTTAAAGATTCTTGAAGGCTAGCAAAATTTTCATTTAAAGGATTCATAAAAGCTTCGTTTGCTCTTAGCATTGCTATAATTTCAGATTTTTTATCACCTTTATCTTTCAGCATTTTTTCGATTCTTTCAAAAACTTTCTCAAATCTTTCTAGTTGATAATTGATTGTTTGTAGTAAATTTGTTAATTCGTTTCCTGCAGGAAGAATTTTTTCAGCTTTTGATAACGCTTCTTTTAGAGTGGCAACTTTCTTAAGAATGTTTTCTGGATTTTCTAAGTCTATAGACAATCCGTTGATTGACTGATTGAGGGAGTCAAGAGCTTCTAGGGTTTCCATTGTTTCGGCTTGTTCTTTCAATTGAAATTCTGTCTCGATTTGATCGAGGATCGATAACTCTTCGAAGTTTGGATTTTGATTCTTCATAATTTAAAAGTTTAGATAAAATATCAATGTTTAATTGTTGCACGTTTTTGTTTTTTTGTCAACCCCCCCTGAAAAATTATATACATTACAGAGATATTGGACACGGAAAATGGTGAATTATACGTTTTCTTAAAATATTAAAACAACTATTTGAATTTTTAACTTATCCATTTTTTAAAATCTTCAATGAAATCTTTGAAGCTTTTTTTGTCGGAGGCGAGCTTTTCTTCGTTTGAGAGGTCGCCGACGGGACGGTCTTGGTCGGGGAAGATTAAGAAACTGTCCATTGGGTAGCCTGTTCTGAAGTTTTTTGAGAAATGGCCTGAGACTCTGTCTTCTCTTGTGTGGTGAGTGAATTTTATTTCGCTTGATTCTTCTGGGCAAAAGGCGATTGCCATGTTCCAAATGAATTTTTTGTCTTTGTTTTTATATTTTGAAAAGGTTTCTTTCCAAAAATCGATGATTTCGAGGTCTGTAAGCTCTCTATCTTTTCGGGCTCTTCTGATGAAGACACCTGGTTGTTCGTTTTCGGGAAGAAAATTTGTGATTACTGCTTCATCGACTGCGAGTGTTGGAAGTCCACTAAGGCGAGAATATCCCCGAACTTTTAAAATTGCGTTGTCTAGGGCATTTTCAAAAGGCTCATCGACTTTATGCGAGATGCCTGCGTCTTTTAGAGAAATGCATTCTATACCTTGAATCTCTGAAATTAGGCCTGAAAAACGAGAGAACTTGCCTTGATTGTGTGTTGCGATGAGAATTTTTTTCATTTGGGTTTGGCTAGCGTGCTTGTAGTTTATATGTCTTTTAATTAGGAAACCAATATTTAGTCTAAAAAAAAGGACAAACAACTATTATTGAGCTTGTTTTTGTGTTATAATTAAGGGATTTAACTATTAAAGTATGCCAGAAAAATATAATAATTCTAATGAATATTACCCATCAAATGAAGAAAATATTACTCCATTAAATGAGGGCGGTCTTGATGTGGTGCAAGTTAAAAATAAAAACAAAATTAATGAAGAAGTTCGACAGGCAAGACATGAATTTGATTATAGAAGCACAAAAGCCTATTTTAAAACAAAAAATCCTGAAGAATTTAAAAGAACTGGAACAAATTTATTAGCAAATCATCCTCTTTTTAATGTTTTATATAATTTAGAAAAAGGAAATGGTATTTCTCATTATCTAGATTTTCAATCTACTAAAATTAATGAATTAAACTATATTGATACTAATGCAAAAAACATAAATGATCGTTCTATTCTTGAAGAAAATGCTATACCTAGTCTGCTAATTAGATATTTTAATGAACAAAAATTGGATAGTTCACCAACAAAACAACAAATATCAGTAAAAATTCGTGAACTTGAAAACTTAACTATGGATTTAAAACTAGCGTTAGATGAAATTGATTTTGAAATTCAAACTTTAATAGGGAGTGACATAGATTCAGTCTCTTTAATGCAAAAACTAAGTGTTTTAAATAATAAAAAGAACTCTATTCATAGGGAAATTGTAGGTTATCAAATCTACATTGATTGTGTAAATCAAATTATGGAAGATGCTCAAAACATAAAAAATGGAAATTTGTTTGACAATGTTATAAGTCAAATAAAGAAAGAAATAGAGGATAATAATGGTGAAATATCTTTAGATATGCTTAAAAAATTTCGTCAAAACTTTAGTTCTAAGAGATCTGCTTTGATAAATGGTTTTCCTGAATTAAAAAATGCTGATTTAAAGGTTAATGATTTTTTTGATGACATATTTAGACTGCTTGAATTATCTGAATTCAATAAAATGAATGATGCTGAAAAAAAATCTTTAATAAATTTACATCTTATGCCTCAAATTCAGGCTTTTGTTTCGAACAGCGAAATAATAAAGAGCATAGATGATCCTAAATATGATCAAAAAGGTATTTCCAGAAACTATAAGTTTATGCTTGAAGCTGAAATGGTTTTTATTGGAAATTATTTTGGATTAGACTTAGGATAAAATTTTTTCTTTCACTTGCTCTAATTGAGCGAATTCTTTCAAGTAATTCTGCAAAATAGTCTGTGCCAAAATATCTGCCATTGCAATTTTTACACTTGTTGAAACTCCTTCTAGTTCTTGTTCTTCATAAATATTTTTCAAATGCTTAGATCTCACAGCCCTATCCACTCCAAAAACTTTTTATCCTCTTAGTTTTTTATATATTTTAAAAAGCCAATAAATTGCTTTATTGAAAGGTTTTTCTTGTGCGGGGAAGTAATTTTTGCGAGTGCCTCCAAATTTTAATTTAAAATCGGTGACGCCTGACCATGGATGATTTTTGGCGTTTTCTGGGGCAATTCCTAGAAAATCGTAGTATTTCATTCCTCGTTCTTTGGCTTCCTTGATCACGGTCCATTGCAAAAGATATGGTGCCATTGTGTTTCTGTATTGATTTGAAGAAGCGCCATAATAATAAATTGCGGTGTCTTTATAAAAAGTTGCTATTAAGCCTGCGATTATTTCGCCCTTATATTTTGCCAAATACATGCTTGCCATTTTGTCTTTCCCTAGAGATTTAATCATTGTTTGATAATAATTTTCGGGGTGGCCAGAAAAGCCGTCTCGTGAAGTTGTCTCAAGGAGGAGATCGTAAAATTTCCTTATCTCTTCGGGCTTTTCACTTTTAAACACCTCTACTTCGTTTTTAAGGGCAACCTTTATGTTGTACCTTCCCTTTTGTTTCATTTGACTCAAAAGCTCGTCCTCGCTCAAATTTAGGTCTAATATGAGTGTGTTTTCTGGTTGGGGAGAGTGGGAAATTTTAAATCCTTCATATTGGCTTCCTTCGCTTGCTGAAATTTTTGGATCAATTCTGAGGAAGATAGCTTTTTCTTTTTTAGAAAGAACTTTTAGAGCCTCGAAAAGTTCGTTTGCTGAAAGATTTATTGGTCCTCTTGGGGCATAAAAAAATGACAAAGATTTGAAAAGTTGCATTTTGAAAACTAATGCGCCTCCGATTATTTCGTTTTTAATATTGAATTTTGCGAAAATGAAATATTTTTTTTCACGAGAATTTGATGCGATTTTAAAATCAGCCCAATAGACAGACTGAAAAATATCAGCAGTTTTGTGCAATTTAATGAAGTTTTCCCATAAATTGTATTCTGTTTTTTCGAGTAGTTTTAGTTTCAAATTCTTATTTTTAAGCTTATTTCAATAATATAATAGCATAAATATTTTAACATTCACCCTTTTTCCATTTTTATATTATTGACCTAAAAAATAAAAATTGATAGAAATGTTTTTACATATTAAAAAAAAACTGTGTACAAAAACTACATTTATAAAACTTTGGAAAATTCTGAAAAAATAGTTTCCAAACTTAGGGAAACACACGAAGAAAACTTAGAAATTGCAAGTTTATGTGATGCAATTCATAAACTACTTAGGGATTGTGTGAGCCTTGATTACGATGATAATTCATCTGAAGATTGTTCTGAAGTGATAAACATCATCGCCCCCATTGTGGGATTTGCAAGCTTCTTAACGAAAAAATATTACGAAGAAGATTTCATTTCTCTTTGTGAAATTTATCAAAATGCAAGAATAAGGGTTGATAAACTAATAGGTCAAAATACAAATATGGAAGAAAATTCTTCTATACCTGAAGATTGTGAAAGATTTGCTAGTGAAAATGGACAAAACTCAACACCTACTAGCAGTAAAAATCCCGCTTGCACTATGCAATTTAAAAATCAGCCTTTTAAGATGGGCGACACTGAATTGTTTTAAAAAACAATTTTTAATATTTCTAAAAGTTTTTTTAGTTGAGAAAAAAGCGTAGATATTAAAATGATGCGAACAATCTTTAATTCATCTTTTGTCTAATGAACGCTGGGATATCTAATTCGTTTTCAGTATGCTTAATTGGCATTTGATTTTGGCTCTTTGATGAAGAGTTTGAAATACCTCTTGCCCCAATTGATTGAGAGCCAAAAGCTCCTGTTGATCTTAGGTAAGCGTTTTCGTTTTGTTTATAGTCAAAACCAGTTGCAACAACTGTGATTTTAACTTCGCCTGTGTAAGAATCGTTTATAACTGCGCCAAAAATGATATTTGCTTCTGGATCGGCGGCCTCTGTAATAACTCTGGCGGCCTCGTCTACTTCCATCATTGATAAATCGTTTCCTCCAGTAATATTAAACAAAACTCCTTTTGCTCCATCTATCGACATTTCAAGAAGCGGGCTTTCAATTGCGGCCTTTGCGGCCTCCTGTGCTCTGTTTTCGCCTGTGCCGTAGCCAATTCCCATAAGTGCAGATCCTGCATTCTCCATAACTGCTTTTACATCGGCAAAGTCGACATTTATCATTCCATGAACTGTAATTAAGTCTGCAATACCTTGAACACCTTGTCTTAGAACATCATCTACAACTGCAAATGCATCGTTTAATGGTGTCTTTTTATCAACAAGAGCAAGAATTTTATCGTTTGGAATTGTAATTAGCGTATCTACTTTATTTTTCAAATTTTCAAGTCCATCATCTCCTTGTTGTTTTCTTCTCATTCCCTCAAAAGAAAATGGCTTTGTGACAACAGCAATTGTAAGTATTCCCATTTCTCTAGCAATATTTGCAATAACTGGCGAAGCACCTGTTCCTGTTCCTCCTCCTAGTCCACAAGTGATAAAAACCATATCTGCACCTGCGATGGCCTCTTTAATTTCATCAATAGATTCTTCTGCGGCTTGTTTTCCAATATCTGGATTTGCACCTGCTCCTAGTCCTTTTGTTGTAGCTCTTCCAATGTTTATTTTGTTTGGAGCTTCATTAAAATACAAAGCCTGTGCGTCTGTATTAACTGCAATAAACTCAATTCCCTTAACTCCTGCCTTTATCATTCTATTTGAGGCATTTCCTCCACCACCACCTACTCCTAAAACTTTGATATTTGCGACTGGTGTAAGATCTTGAGAAACTTCCATTGCTCGAGATTTACCCATAATATTTATTCCCTGTTGTTTTTTTGATGAAAAAAGATGTTTTAAGTCTTGGTTGTCTTGCGTCATGGGTTTAATAGTTTTTATAAATTGCGTAGATCTTATTGTTAACTATGCTTGACATATTGTCAATATAAAATGTAGCTAATTATGGTGCGATTTTTTTGAGCCAACTCTTAAGTCCTCCAAGTCCTTTTTTGAAATTTAATCCTTTTAAACTTGAAGCAATTCCTCCATGTTGCCTATATTCAAATCTTGAGCCCCAAATTAAAAGTCCTATTGCTGTTGCGTATGAAGGATCATCAATTTTATCGACTACTCCATCATAATTTTGTGGAAAACCAAGTTGAGCTGGTAAATTTAATGTTTCTCTTGCGAGATCAATTATGCCTGGAATTTTTGATGCTCCACCTGTAAGAACAACACCTGCAGGAAGCATTCCATCTCTATTTATATTTGCGAGTTCGTCTTTAACCAACAACAATATTTCGTGGTATCGAGCTTCAATAATTTCACATACTTGTTTTTTTGAAACAACATGTGTTTCAAGTTTGCTTAGTAATGAAAGATCAATTGATTCTCTGTCATTTACATCTTCAGGAAGAACTGAACCATACTCTATCTTTATTTTTTCTGCGGTATCTATTGAAGTACGAATTCCAATAGCAACATCATTTGTAACATTTTCTCCTCCAACTGGAATAACTGCTGAATGAACCGTTGCTCCATCCTCAAATACACAAACAGAAGTGCCACCACAACCAATATCTATCACAACAACTCCGAGTTCTTTTTGTCTTTTTGATAAAACAGCTTCTGCAGGAGCAAGACTTGTAGGAATAATATCGTCAATATCAACTCCTGATTGTAAAACACATTTTTCAATATTTTTTATGATTGGCTCAAACCCAGTAACTATGTGTGTTTCTACTTCAAGACGAATTCCCGTCATTCCTACTGGATATTTAATTCCTTTTTGCTCATCTACAGTAAAAGTTTTTGGAATAATTCGAAGAATTCTCCTGTTTGAAGGGATTGATACGGCTTGTGCGGCTTGGATTACTCTATCAACATCTTCTTCGCTTATTTCGTTTTCTGCCTTACCTACTGCAATAACGCCTTTTGAATTTATTGAATCTAAAGTTGCTCCACCAATGCCCAAAAAAACATGATTTACTGGCTCTCCCGCCATTCTTTCTGCATCTTCAAGAGATGAAGATATCGAATTTATCGTTTCTTCAACATCAATAACAGAACCTTTTCTAAGTCCTGTTGCCTGAGCGAAGCCAACTCCGATAATGTTTGGGATTGGATTTCCCTCTTCTTGGATACCGACAACTGTGCGTATTCTTGAGCTACCTATATCTAGGCTTGCTACTACTAATGATCTAGCCATAATTTTTAAAGTATTTTTTATACTTTTTGATATTAGTGCAAAACGAACTACTATACAAATAAATTTGTTGAAAATAGCTTAAAAATCGGGGTGTGTGTTTAACTTTTTTGTTCGGTCTTTACTGGCTTATTTATGAGAACTTTATTGACTTAAAAAAGTGAATTTTGCTGAAATTTTTCTTCATTTTTCTTTTTTGAATAAAGTTTTGACAAGCTTAACATTCTTTTTCTTAGACTAGAAAATTTCATTATTGTTAGATAATCAAGAAGACTTTCCTCGTTAAAATCATAAATTCTTGCCTTTTCTAAATCAAAATCAATTGGTGCGTTATGAACTAGTTGCCCTAGTTTTTTTGATAAAAAAGCATTTTCTTTGCCTTCTATTAATTTTTCTTTTAAAGATCCCTTAATTTCTTCAATATTATCGTAAATATTTTCAAGGTTGCCATATTTTTCTAATAATTTTTGAGCTGTGATTTTTCCAACACCTGCAACACCCTTAATATTGTCTGAGTTGTCCCCATAAAGCCCTTTTAAATCTGCCATTTGATTTGGAAGAAGCTTATATTTTTCAAAAACCATCTTTTCGTTAAATTCTATCATCTCGCTAACTCCTCTAACTGGAGCTAAAACTGTAATATTTTCTGAAACCAACTGAATTGCATCGCGATCTCCTGTAAGTATTGTTGTTTTTAATTCTTTATTTTCTTCAGCTTTTTTTGCTAAAGTTGCTATCAAATCATCCGCCTCAAAGCCTTCCAGTTCAAAAATTGGAACTGAAAATGCAAATAAAAAATCTTTTGCATATGGAAATTGAGTATATAAATCATCTGGAGCTTTAGTTCTTGTCGCCTTGTATTCTGAATATTCTTCGTGTCGAAAAGTTTTCCCTTTTTTATCAAAACAAACCGCTAAATAATCTGGAAGCTCTTTTAACAGAACATTTATAATCATTGAAGAAAAGCCTAAAACAGCGTTTATGCTTTCGCCTGCTTCGTTTTTCATTGGTGGCAATGCGTGATACGCCCTGTGAAAAATTGAATTTCCGTCTATTAGAAGTAGTTTTTTCATAATCTTTTTTGTTTAAGTCAAGTACATAGCTTCGACTATATAAGGCTTTTTATGATATAATTTTTTAATTAAAAAAACAAAAATGCCATATCAAAGTGTTGACGATACAATAACACAAAAAAGGGATATTAAAAAAAGACTATATAAAAAACTTAAAATTTCATATTCTTCGAAACGGCCTTTGATTTCCATAATTGTCGATAAAGACCTAAAAGAAGAGGAAACAAAGATTTTGAGATCTTTCAATGAAGGCGTTTGTGATTTAGACGCAGACTTTGTTTTACTTTCTGAAAGTGCGCTTGATGGTTTTTCAAACTTTATATTTATTGAGTATAATTTGGGAAACAGAGAGCTAATACTTGAAGCATCAGATTTTATAATTTCTAATGATTCAACGGATCTTGAAGAAGTTATGATGAGGGCATGTGTCGTTATTGGAAAGGAAAAACCTTCACTTATCAATTATAATGCCCAAACAGAGCAGGGAAATGCTTTTTGTTTTAAAAACTATAGAATTTTTAGTCTTTTTGAAGCGTGTGTTCGAGCAATTGAGTCTTATAAATTTCCATGGGATTTTAAACACATTATAAAAAGTGGTGTTAAAAAAAACTTCGAGATAAAAAACTAAGCTTTAAATCGATATAATTTTATCTAAGTGTTCTTCCTGAAGAGCTTACTCCTGAGCCGATATTTGTTACTATATCAATAATATCTCTGAAGTTGATGTATTCTAAGATATTTAGCCCCATTAGTTTTCCAACTGTTCCAACAATCACTGTGGCTAAAATTGTGACTATTAAACCCACTATTGCGTATCTAATAGTGCTTACTGCAGACTTAATTTTATCTTCTTGTCCACCTGAAAGAATAAATGAAATACCTCCATAAAAAATAAAAATAACAGACAGAAAGGCCGCGGCAATTATGGCATAAGCTATACCGCGGTTTACAAGTTCTATTATTTCATAATCAGCTGCGGCCTCAATAATTGACTTACCACCGCCAGCTGTAAAGTTGTTTGCCATAATTTTTGTTTTTAATTTAAGCGATTATTAAGCTTAAAGTTTTTCTGGTTCTACAATTTTTAGATTAACTCTTGCATTGTTTTTTGAACCAATGATTCTTAGCAAAATTCTTAGTGCTTTTGCTGTTTGACCGCTTTTTCCGATAATTTTACCCATATCGGCTGGATTTACTTTTAGAGTAAGAAGTACGCCCATTTCATCGATTTCTCTTTCAACCTCAACATCATCTGGGTTTTCGACGATTTGGCTTACTACATACTTAACAAATTCTTGATCTGTAGCCTGATTGGTCATTTTTGCTAGGTTAGGAATTATTTACATTAAAGTAAGAGGTGTTTTTCGTAAAAACTAGTTTTTAAGCTTCTACTGGTGCTTCGGCAGGTGCCTCGGCTACTGGTGCTT
>CAYVBX010000017.1:147-7409 GCA_964449945.1 uncultured Candidatus Peribacteria bacterium | reverse complement strand
ACTAGTTTTTAAGCTTCTACTGGTGCTTCGGCAGGTGCCTCGGCTACTGGTGCTTTTGGTGCTTCTTCAACTGGAGCTTTTGTGCTCTTTGCTTTTTTGCTTGGAGCAGTAAGATATTTTTCCATGTTTGAAAAGCCATCTTTTTTAAGAAGAGACGCTAGGGTAGGTGATGGCTTTGCGCCTACACTTATCCAGTAATCGATTCTGTCTTTCTTGACTGTGAATGTTTTTGAAGGAGTCGCTGGGAGGTAGTGTCCAAGTTCTTCAACAACTTTACCGCCTTTTACTGCGGATGTATGTTCCTGAACGATTACTTTGAAACTTGGTTGTCCTTTTTTCCCTGTGCGAGATAGTCTGATTTTTAGCAAGGTTTTATTTACTTAAACGGATAAAACTGATTTAACGGATAAAATATTAAATAGAATAGACTCAAAGTCAAGGGAAAGTTTTTATAATTATTTAATATATGTTTTTTTGGATAAAATAATAAATTTTCTTAGGATCATTTTAAAAGTAAAAGGGCCGTGCGTTGCACGGCCCTGTACAAATCATCTTGTGAGCAACAAGGTTAGAGCAAGGGAGATAATTCCCATGCTCACAACTATGATTATGATCAACACCTCCTCGCTTAAGCCCTTTGGCTTTCTTTTCCACACTGATGATGGGGGAAAAGAATGCCTTAGATGATCACTTTTCCATCTGGGCAAACGACTTTGATTGCTGGGAGGCCTAGACCTCTTTCCAGTATTCAAATCCCACGCCTCAGACTCGTCCTCAAACTCTCCATAATGAAGAGTTGTTGACTCTCTTTCTGGAGTCAGCTCTTCAAGCTGATCCTCAAAAAGTGTAGAACCGCCCTTACGGTTTTCATTTGTTTTCCCCATGTCGTTTCCTCCTTTTGAAATGGGTGAACTTAATAATTTTTTACAGGTTTTCTGTTTTTTGTCAACGTCTAGACACAGAAAAGGCCTTAAGTTTTTTAAATTATAATTATTTGGTTAATATAAAATAATTTTTACGAGCAACGGATGAATGCTTCGGCAAGCTCAGCACAAGTATTTCGACTCGCTTTGCCCGTTTAATCTTCGATTTTGGCCAAGCCGTTTTACTGCTCAAGCATGCTCATAAAAAATCATATTATATTAGCCCCGAAATCATCGCAAAAAAAACTTAAGGCTTTTTTAGAGAATGTTTTGTTGACAAATGAGGGTTTTTATATAAGAATTCCAAACTTAAAAATGAATCTTTTGAATCTTTATGAAAAAAGAAGCAAAAAATAGGGCAGAAACAGAACGAAATTCTTTAGATATTTTTGAAAGATCTGATACTAATAAAAAATATTTAAGCTTAGAAGATTTGGCTTCTATTAAACGTGGATCAGCTGATGAAATCTGCCAAAAAGATTTTGAAGAACAAAAAGAAAATACTGCAGTTTTGGGAGCAGTTTTAAATTTTCAAGACTACTTACACTCTTTGTGTTCCGATAAAAAGATGCTCGAAGAAGTTAGTTTAAAACTTTCTGAGTATAGCTTTGAGGAGCTAACTGAGTTTTTAAAAACAATAATTTTTGAAAAACAAAGAAAAGTACTCAGACTAAGACAATTGGTTCGAAAACTAAACAAAAATGAAGAAGTTTTACTTAATGAAATGCAGGAAAGTTTAATTGACTTAAGTAATGATATTGTAAGAAATATTTCTCGATTTTTTGATGACAAAAAAACATTAACAATTCTATTAAAACATGATTTTGCCTTAATTAAAGAAGCAGTGTTTAATGTATTAAATATTTCAAATAGATACGAGGATGAAATATACGGAGTTTTAATGATGATTGAAAATTTACTGTTTAATCTTGATGAAAACTTTGAAAATGTTTTGAAAAAGGCGAAAGATCTTTTTTCCTTCTTATTTATTTTTTATAAGGACTCCCTTTCAGCTCATTTGTCTGATTTTGAAATTTTTAAAAGAAAATCTCCTCAAGAATATGCCAGTTGTGCAAGAAATATTGTTGATAAAACAAATAAATACTCTAAAAATGAAGAATTAGTTCAAGAAAATATTGAAATTATCGAAGAATTTGAACAGCTAGATTCATTTTTAAACAACAATCCTTTAATAAAAGTCGAAATATTAATTGCTTTTAGAAACTTGTTTTTATTAGCTAAGACAAGGTCTGGGGCAGAAGAACTAGCGCATATTGACGAGCTATTATTTCTTTTTGAGCCAGCGCCTAAAAATGCTTCTGTTTTTGAAATTGCCACAATTCCTTCAACTACTTTTTCTGATAACGAAATTCGTGCTCTTCGTTTGTATTTTGGGGCAATAATGAGTGGCGAAGAAAATCCTTCAGAGATGTTTAGGGTAAAAGAATTTGGTCTATTGGCTTCTGTTATTGATGAAATTGAGCTTAAAGAACCTTGGCTTTACACTCTTTCAGGAAAATTAATTTATAATATTAAAAAGCTAAAAGATGAGAGAATTGGAGATTTTTTATTTAATAAAGTAATGCAACTTGAAAAAGGTCTTCTTGTTAGAGATAAAGTAACGGGGCATACATTTGATCAAATTGAAAACAATGTTTATGTTTCGGGGAATAAATGGGTTGAAAGACAAGGGTTTTATAATTTTGATGCAAATTACACGCCAAGTTTAATCCCACACAGTATTAAAGATCGTTTTGATAGAATTGTTGAAGAACACGGAAGGGATGAGGGTTGCTTGGTAAAGTACAATGAACTTAAAGACTATGCTGTTTTGTTTGAGGAAAGCCCTGAAGATAGTATTGAGGAAATAATAATTGACCTAGAAAATTCTCTTTTTGAAAAACTTACCGAGAAAGAAACCATCGATGATGTTTTTTCTCAACTTGAAAGAGAAATCGCTATGGTTTCAGAAGAAAAAATTGATAGAAAATTTCAAATACTAAGTCTTTTTGCAAAAATTGGGGATTTAATTGAAGAAAAACATGAAGAAGTTAAGCTTGAGCAACTAAAGAAAATTTTTGATCTTATAGACAATTGCTCTCAGCTTGTTGAAGTATTTAATCATACAGAAATACTTTCTTTAAAATATTTTGTTATTCATAAATATCTAAAGGCAGGATTTTCCCTTGATGACAGCTCTAAAAATATGCTTATTGTGGGAGATTGGCAGTATGATTTGTTTGATCAATATTTAAACCTTTTTGTAAGAAAAGAGGAAGTTCTTGCATCTATTCTTCCATTTATAGATAAGATTGAAAGATCCTTGCATTCTCAAATGGATACACTTGGGTCAAGATTAGTTATTGAAACTATCAAACAAGTTCAATTATCAGAATGGGGGCTTTCAGATAGGCCTTTATTTGTAGACAAAAAAGTGCACAAAAGAGGACTTTTGATTCAATTATTAAAAGCATCTGAAAAGAGAAAAAAATTGATTGAAGAAAGCGAATTGGCAGAATTGGATTTTGACTATGAACTCGAAGCGATACAAAAAAAACACCATAGAAATTTATTGATTGCTAAAATCGCCCTCCCTGCCTCGATTGTTTTTTTGATTTCTAGTTTGGTATATTCAACATTATTTCGTGAAGAAGAAAATGATTTGGTGAGTCCTTTAGTAAGCGTTGAAGCTCTTCAAGATGATGTAAAGACAACTAATTACAATGATGAAAAACCGGATACAGACAACGCTTTGATTGAAAAATACAATAATGGTGAACTTTTATATTTAAGCTTAAATTCCGATGATGATCTTGCCTTCGAAGTTTTAAGCAGTTTTTGGAGCGGAATAGAAAGCAAAGAAGAGGGAAAAGAGTTTTTTGAATCTTTAAGCATTGATGCAAAAAAAGAAATGAACCAAATTCTTGAAGAATTGACTGAAATATATTTAGGAAAAAATCTTTCAATAGAAGAAAAACGAAAAGAAATTCTTAAATTTATCTAAGGTTTTCGAAATTAAGACGATATTGTCGTATTTTTATTTCAGAAGCCCTGTCTGGGTTTTCCTCTTCAAATTCAATAAAAATCTTTGTTAGTAGTTCAAATAATTTTTTATTTTCTTGAGATACTCTTCCAGCAACAAAAATTTTATTGTAGAGAAGCCTTAAGTGTCCGTCTTTTCTGTTTAATAATAAGTTTCTTGAATTTGCGTCAATAAATTTTGTAGAAAAATTGTCTTGATTAAGCCATTTCAAAACCGCACTTGACCTCCATGCTCTAGCTGGATCTATGGAGCTTGGCAACTCTAAGTCTAGTTCTTTTGTGTATTCTTTAAGCTTTGCATCAGCATTACTTAATACTGCTCCAAAAGTTGAGTAATATTTTATTAAGTTTTTTGTGCATATTTCGAGTGCTTTTTGATATTTTGGATAAAAATTAAAAATATCTGGATTTGTGCGTTTTAAATTTGTTAAATCTGTATACATTTTTTGAAAAGCTGATGATCTTTCTGCAAATAAAATTGCGAATCGATCAGGTGGTGAATTGTCCCAAAACATTGCAATATTTTCGACTTCTTGAAGAAGTCCCATGTTTAAATTTACTTCTTTATTGGTTATTTCTGCTCCTTTTGGAAGCTTTACCTCAAAAACGGCAGATCTGTTTAGTTCTCTTTTACTTGTTTGAATTGTAAGATTTATATTGAAATTTTCACCTATCTCTCCTTTATCAATTTTTCGCAAAAAAACATCGTCTGTTCCTCTCATAAAAGCCAATATAAAATTCATTGCACCGTCTCCACTTGTGACAGAATCTCCATATTTATTTAAAATATCTGTCCAATCAGAAGAATTGTGTAAATTTTTATCAGCTTCGTTAAGTTTTGCCATTTCGTCAATTATGGCTTTGTTTTTGTTGTAAAAGTCTTTTGTTTGGGGTGAAAAATGCTTTGAGTATTTATCTATCAATTTTGCATTTTTAACATATTCTGGAAGCCTTCTTGATCTTGATCGATGAGGAGCTTTGTCTACTGAAGCATTGATTTGTAAAACACTTGTTTCTTTGTCTGAAATTGCCTTCCTGAGTGCTGGTTCTTTTTTATAGTCCCCCAAATCAAACACAACCGTAATTCGATCTTGAGAAGGGTTTTCATTTAAAGCTTCTCTTAATGCTTTTATTTCTTCTTGTGTTTGCCAACGACTTTCCCTCTTCTCTTCTTCTAGGCTTACTTCAGCTGTTTCTATGCCTTCTGGCTCGATTGTTTGTCTTTCTAATCTTTCTCCTCCCATAATTTATTGTTAAATCTTTTTATTATAGCCTTTTTTAGTCTTTTTTTCAAGAAAAACTTAGCTAAAGAAAGTTCTAAAATAAAAGATTTATTTATAATTGATCTTTCAATTAAAGACTTAATTTCTGGTAAATTTAAAAACTACGATGGGGTAATAAGCGTTATTAGTAGATATTGTTTTTTATTTGTGTTCGTAAATTTTTTAAAATATTTTTTCCAGCTTTTTTGTTAAAGGTTCTGATTATTTCGTTTTTTTTCATCATTATTTCTTGTGCAAAACCTGGTCCTGAAACATTTACGACGATGTATGTTTCGTTGAAAGAATGTGGGCTTATGTGGTTTTCAATTTCTGGAATATTTGGAAAAACTAGGGGAACAATATCTCGAAAAATTTTGCACATATATGACGCTTTTAGCTCTTTGGAAATGCCAAAACGATTTGATGCGGGGATGATAAAGTTTTGAAGTGGTTCAAACATTTGCTTTTTAAAATTGTTATAAATGTTGAGCTAACGGTGTTTAGTTTTCCTATTCTCCTGTAATGACTTTTAGGCTTTTTTCTGCCAATTTTTGCCAAGAAAAAGTGTTGGCGTGGGCAATGCCTTTTTCTACTAAATCAGCTTGTTTGTCTGCATCTTTTGCGAGTGAGAGAATTTTTTCTGCCATATCGTTTAAATCATAAGGATCAAAATAGACAGCATTATCTTTTAAAACTTCTGGTAAAGATGATGCGAAAGAGGCGACAACTGGAGTTCCGCATTTCATAGATTCGAGTGGCGGAAGGCCAAATCCTTCGTAGAGAGAGGGGAAGGTGAAAATGAAGGATGCGTTGTAGAGATGGCTTAATTCTTCGTTTGTTACTGATCCTGTTAAAATTACATCATTTTCGAGCTTGTATTTTTTTATTGTGTCTGGAACTTCTTTGTAAAGTGGGTCTGGTTTTCCTGTTAAAACAAGCTTAAATGGTTTTTCGGTTTTTTGTTTTATTAGATGAAAGGCTTCAATAAGTCTTGGAATGTTTTTGTGTGTTCTCCAAACGCCTGCATATAGGAAAAATTGCTTATGTTCGAGCTTGAATTTTTTGAGTGTTGGTGTGAAAACTTTTGTGTCTGTGATGAAAGTAAAATCATCAGAAACACCGAGATGTGTAACATGTATTTTTTCAGGGGGGACTTTTAGAAAGCGGATTAAATCGTTTTTTGTATATGCTGAAACGGTTAGTATTCTTTTTGCTTTATTTACTGCGTGTTTTATTGTGAGGTTGTAGGCAAGTCGATGATGGAATTTGTTCATTTTTTGGCCTGGGAAAAGGGAAAGTGTGAGGTCGTGGATTGTGACTGTGAATGGGCGATTGTAAAAATAGGGGATGTTGAAGTGTGGGAAATGGACTGTATCCAGTTTTTCCTTGTAGAGGGCTTTTAAGAAACTTGTTTGTTCGCTTAGAGAATAGTGGTTTGCGTTGACTTGAATTTTTATTATGTGTTTGAAGGCTTTTTCGTCGAATGTTTTGAATTCTGTTGGGTTGAAGAAAAGTGTGAATTTATGGGGCTTTTCGAGGGTTTCGTTGATTTTGAGAATTCTGGTAACTAGTTCGTGTGTGTATCTGCCAATTCCGTAAAAGGTTGAATACATTCTGCAGTCGATTCCTATATTCATTGTTTGGGTGGTGAATTATGTGTGCTTATGTGCTTTCTTTTTCGATAATACACAAATTCTCTTGTCAAGAAAATAAAAATATAATACGATTGGCAAGCCTTAAGATGATTTAGGGCTTGAAAAGAAAGTTTGGAGCGGTAGTTCAGCTGGTTAGAACGCCACACTGTCACTGTGGAGGTCGCGGGTTCGAATCCCGTCCGTTCCGCCAATATTATAAGGCTCTTTTTAAGGGCTTTTTGTGTTGTTTTACGTTTGGCAGCTGGTTTGAAGCCATACCGTCATGTGGAGGTCAGCGGGGCAAGAATCCCTTCGCTTCCGCCATTATTATAAGGCTATTTTTGGGAGGGCTTTTTGTGTTGTTTTACGTTTGGCAGCTGGTTTGAAGCCATACCGTCATG
>CAYVBX010000016.1:0-26161 GCA_964449945.1 uncultured Candidatus Peribacteria bacterium | reverse complement strand
ACCGTTTGTGCTTTAGAATACTTTCTTTTTAAAAATTATGATTAAATTTTATTTAAAGAATTATATTTGGCTTCTTTGTTTGGCCACTGTCGTTTTGGGCTTAGTAGTTCCTCAATTTGGATATATTTTCCATGAAAAAGAAAGTATTTTTCTTATGGGTATTTTGTTTTTCAATTTACTTGGGATTTCTTCAAAAGATTTTGTTTCTATTGTTAAAAAGCCTTTAAGCCTTATTTTAAGTGTTTTAGTTCTTAATGGCATTTTTGCTTCACTAATAATAATTTATAAAGATTTTTTGGATAAAGATGTTTTCTTAGGACTACTTTTAGCTACAACAACTGGAATTTCGTTTATTGGAATATTATTTGCCAATGTTTTTAATGGAGATAAATCTAGATTTTTGCTACTAAGCATAATCACAAGTGTTTTTTCATATTTTATTATTTCGCTCTTTAATACAGATTATTCTTTCATAAATAGTATTACTGACATGGCAATGTTTTTGCTTTTACCTGTATTTTTTGCAGGACTTTTTAATTTAAGTCCGTATGGAGAATATATTGAAAAACATGGTAGTTATTTTTCTCTAATATTGTTTTTGGTATTTATTTATTCGATGGTTTCTTCTTTGGAAAACCTAAGACTATCTCTTGATATATTGATATATGCAGTTTTATTTAACTTGATAAACATTTTTTTTGCTTATTTTATTTCGAAAAACAAAGCAGAAAAAATTTCTTTTAGTGGGGCTTCAATTATTAGAAGTTATGAAATAACTCTTCTTTTTTCTATAAATACTTTAAATCCTCAAAGTTCTCTAGTTATTCTTACTTTTATGCTTGTTTCTTATATTTTTGTTTCTCCAGTTTTATTTTTCGTTTCAAAATTCAAATAAAACTTTTGCGTGTTTTTCTGCAAAAAATGTTCTTAATGGCGAAACAAACCAACTTTTCTTTGCTAAAACTTCATATTCAATTTTTTGAAAATTTGACTGGTCAATGTTGAATTGTACTCTAAAAACATCTTCAAAGTGATCTATTTCAGCATAATAAGCGATTTCATTTTCTGGAATTATCTCCCATTTAGAATTTTCTTTTTCCAGTGAATATACGGCTTTAATACAATCAATATCGCTATAACAAGTGTTTAGTGCTATGAAGTATTGATCAGCATAAACCTCGTTAAACTCTAAAATTGTTTTATCTACGCTTTCTTGTGTAGGACTTATAATTTCTGGTATTTCTAGCGAAAAATCAATTTTTGGAATTATAATTTCTTTTTCTAAGCTAATATCTTTAAATGTTGCGACAAGTTTTGCTTCAGATTTTTCTTTCTCAACTTTACAAAGATGAGGAATTCTATCAATCTCGCAAATTTCATCATTTAAAAGTAGTTTTTCAACTTTCAACTCTTCTTGCAAGACTGTACTTGATAAAGAAGCTGACGGTTGTTTTAAGTTTAAATCTGGACGATTTAATAATATTTCAAGCTCAAGGTGGTCGTTTTTTTCTGTAATGTTTAAAATATTATAATTTAATTCTGTAGATGAACCGTCGATTAAACAAGAAGATAAAAAGATAAATGGTATAAAAAATAACTTTTTCATAATAAGTGGTTTTTAATTATATTTGGATATTACAAAATTTTTCAAAATTTAACTAGACTTTAATTCAGATATTTCTTATAGTTTTTTTACGTGGAGAGATACCCAAGAGGCTGAAGGGGCGGGATTGCTAATCCTGTAGGTCGGGTTATCCCGGCGCGGGGGTTCAAATCCCCCTCTCTCCGCCAGTGATGTGTACCCCAAAAAGTGGACACGATTTTTTTATGCGTGATAACATGATAAAATTTTAAGAAAATTCGAGTAAAGCTACTCAAAAATCTAAAAATTTTTTATCTTGTATTTATGTTTTTCAAGTACTTTAAAGCTTCGTCCTTTTGCCTATCAAATTTATTTTCATAATCTTCTTCTTTTATTTCAACCTCTATGTCTGGGAAAAGTCCTGTTTCGTTTATGTCTGTTCCTTTTGGAGTAAGCCATTTTGCGATTGTAAGACGAATTGATGATAAATCTCTAAAGTGTTCTACTTCTTGAACAGTGCCTTTTCCAAAACTTTTAACCCCCATTATTATTGCTTTTTCATAATCCCTAAGCGCTCCTGCCATAATTTCTGATGCAGAAGCAGATCCTTCATTTAACAAGACTACTAGAGGAATATCAGATAGTTTTGGTAGCCCTCTTGTGTATAATACTTCATCATTTTTATCCTTTTGTCTGATAATTACAGCTTCTGTTTTGTCTGGTAGGAAAATCGATAAAAGATTAACGGCCGAACTCAAATATCCTCCTCCATTATAACGAAGATCGATAATCAAACCTTTTGGCTTTTTAACAACTAAATCATTGGTGCTAATAATTTTTAGAAAATCTTGATAAGTTGTGTCGCTAAATTGATTTATGCTTATGTAATAGATTTCTTCTTCAAGTTTTTCAAAAGTTACTGAATCTAAAACAATTGAATCTCTAGTAATTTCAATGATTATTGGATCAGAAAGCCCTGTTCTTAAAATTGAAAGCTCAACAGTTGAACCTTTAGGACCTCTAATTTTTGTAATTGCTTCAAAAAGAGTGAAATCGTTTGCAAAATCTTCATTTATTTTGAAAATAATATCATTTGGTTTTAATCCTGCCTTTTCTGCTGGTGAATTTTTTAAAGGAGTCACAATTTTTAAATTTCCATCTTCGACTGTGAGTTCTGCGCCTATGCCTTCTAGTGTGCCATCTAGCGATTCAAGAAATTCTTTGCTCTCAATAGGATCCATAAAAACCGTATATGGATCACCCAATGAATTAACCATGCCTCTAATTGCACCATAAATCATTTTCTCATAATCAATGTTTTCTTCTATTAAATAATTTTTTTCTACTTCGTTCCATACTTCCCAAAACAAATTTAATGAAACTTTTTCCGGATTTTGAGTGAGAACTGCTCCTGGAATTTTTGGTTTTTTCTCGGGAAATAACAAGCCTGTACTTATATAATTATTTGCAACAAAACCAATAATAAAAAAGATTATTGCTAAATAAAAAAATTTAATTTTTGAACTTTCTTTTCTTCTATACATAATTTTATTGTTTTTTTAATGGTGCTATCGATATTGCAAGCGTTTTAACGCCTACTTTTATATCAGAAAAAGCGATTTTAATCACTCCTCCTTTTATGTCTATTACTATACCCTTACCAAATATTGTATGCGATACTTTATCACCTATTTCAAATTCCTCTACTGTGCCTGTTTCGTCTTCCACAGGAATAGTTTTTTTAACTTCTTGATGGGATCTTCTTGATGTTGTTGAATATGAATTTTGTGAAAAAAATGGACTTGATAAAATTGAATATGTTTCTTTAATTTGATCTTCAATATCTTCTGCTCCCTCAATATAATCTGAGCTTAAATCCTCTAAAAATCTTGAAGGACTAGTTGATTTTATTTCTCCAAAAATCATTCTGGATTTAGCATTCAACAAATATAGTTTTTCCATCGCTCTTGTTATAGCAACATATAAAAGCCTTCTTTCTTCTTCAAGCTGGCTTGAATCAAGAAGACTGTTTGAATGAGGACACAAGCCTTCTTCAAGACCTAATAAAAATACTACAGGGAACTCAAGCCCTTTTGCCGAATGTACTGTCATAAGCGTTGTGGCGTTATCTCCTGCTTCATAATTATCAATATCTGCAATCAAACTTACTTCTTCAAGAAATATTTCAAGAGAAACCCCATCTTCTACTTTATCGTATTTGCTTGATACAGATAAAAGTTCTTCAATATTTTCCATTCTTGACTGACCTTCCACAGAACCATCGTCCAAAAGTCTTTTATATCCACTCTCATTATAAACTGTTTTTATCATTTCACTTGCTTTTGAAACTGCATTTTCCCGAATAAAACCTTCAACTAAATCCACGAATTTTTCTATCTGATCAGTTTTTCCACCTCTTATACCCTGTATTTCACTTGCCATTTTCATAGCTTTGAAAAGCGAAATATTGTGAATTTCTGCAAAAGAATTTATTTGTTCTATAGTTTTTGAACCTATTTTTCGTGATGGTGTATTTATAATTCTAAGCAAACTAACAGAATCATTTGGGTTTTTAATTACTCTTAAATAAGCCAAAATATCTTTAATCTCTTTTCTTTCATAAAATTTTAATCCTCCAATCAATTTATAAGGTATGCCAAACCTCAAAAAAGTTTCTTCTATTACACGAGACTGCGCATTGGTTCTGTATAATACTGCGAAATCTTTATAATCTGGTGATTCCGATGATCTTAATAATTCCTGAATTTCTCTAGCAACAATTTCAGCTTCGTGCCTTTCATCTGATGCGTTTATGAGCTTTATTTTTTCTCCCCCCTCTTTATTAGTCCATAAATTTTTTTCTTTTCTCTGTGTATTTTGCTTAATAATATCGTTTGAAGCATCTAAAATCATCTGAGTAGACCTGTAATTTTGCTCAAGAATAATTGTTTTTGCGCCTTGATAATGTTTTTCAAATTCTAAAATGTTTTGAATAGTTGCTCCTCTCCAACCATAAATACTTTGATCAGTATCGCCTATTACCATTAAATTTTTATATTTTTCAGCTAAAAGATTTATTAAAATAAACTGAGCATGATTTGTGTCTTGGTACTCATCAACAGAAATATATTTAAACTTTTCTTGATAATATGAAAGAATTTCAGGGTGTTTTTGAAAAAGCTCAACAGTTTTCATAATAATATCATCAAAATCTACAGCATTGTTTTTCTTTAGTTCTTCTTGATAATGTGGGTAAATTTCAGCGACTCTACTTGAAAAATAATCTCTAGAAAGTGTTTCAAATTGTTGTGGAGTAATTAACTGATTTTTTGCATTTGAAATGTGATTTAAAACAGCTTTTGGATTAAGTTTTTTGTTGTCAATTCTTAATTTTTCCATAACTCTTTTTACAACAACTTGCTGATCTGAACTGTCATATATTGCGAATGAATTATCATAGTCTAAATTTTGTATAGTTTTTCTAAGTATTCTTACACATATTGAGTGAAATGTGCCAATTGCTGGTATGTTTATTTTTTTTGAATTATTTTTTTCATATTCACCAATGTTGAAAAGACCTTCAAATGCTTTAAGAAAATCGTTTTCTTCTTCATTTCTTAGAAGTCGATCTATCCTTGTTTTCATCTCATTTGCAGCTTTATTTGTGAATGTTACTGCCAAAATATTCCATGGTGAAATTTTATATTCTTCAATTAAATGTGCAATTCGATGAGTTAGTGCTCTTGTTTTTCCAGATCCAGCACCAGCCAAAACTAAAAGAGGTCCATCTTTGTGAACAACTGCTTCAAGCTGTTTTTCGTTTAATCCTTTTAATATTTCACTCATAACAGAGAGTATATTTACTGATGAGTGAAAAAACAATGGACTTTTTTTAATTTAGTTTAAGAACCTTTTGCCTTAAGTTTGGGTTTTAATTTTGCTGTAGAAGAAGGCTTATTACGCTTTTTGGGGCGTAAAGGTGGGCTTTATGGCTTTTTTTGGGCATAAAGGCGGGCCTTATGGCTTTTTTCCGTATAAAAAGGCTGAAATTTTCAAATTTATGGCCTTACAACTACTGTTGTTCCAATTGGAGTAAATTCAAATAAGAAATCTGCATCTTCTGGTAACAATCTGATACATCCATGACTTACTGAAATTCCTATATGGCTTCTGGCTTCAGTCCAAAATCTTCCTCTATCATTTCCGAGACTTGGAAGTGCATGAATTCCATATCCTCCAGCCCTAAACATCATAAATCGAGGCATAATATAATGTGGAGGTGAGGCTCCCACTCTAACCCATTGTTTTAAAGTAATTTTTGTTTCTCCGTATGGAGTTGGTGTAGATCTTTTCCCTGTGCTAACTCGAAAAGTTCTAATTATTTTATCTCCTAAATAAACATACATTTCTTGATCTGAAACATCGACTACAATTTTTCTTTCTGCATTTAGATCTAAATCAAGTACGGAACCTGTTTCTACAGCAAAAGACAGTTTTTCACGAATTTCTTTTGGATTATCATTTAAAGTACCAATCAATGTTTCTACCGAAAATCTTGACTTATCAAGCCATTTTTTTCCTTCAATTACAGGTGTAAAATATTCCTTTATTAAATCATTTTTTCGAGGTGCGACTTGCCAAAAAGTGAAAGAGGCTATTTCATTTGGGTCTACTCTTAGCTGATCCATCGAAACTCTGTTTGTAATATTATCTGAAATTGATGCATTTCTATCTCTTGGACTATCTAGTCCTAAATACATTATGTTGGTTTTACAATTGGCATTATTTGAAAACCATGAAGTGTTGCCTGTATTTTTTATGAAAACTTTTATTCGGTATTTTTCTCCTTGTTCTACTTTAAATTTTTTTCGAACTGATACTATTGTTGCAGACAAAACTTCATTTTCAAAATTTTGATCTGTGCAAAAAGATGCATCTTGTATTGATAAATCAACTTTATCGTCTTCCTTAGATAAAGGCTTCGACTCGGACAAAGTTTCGGAATTTACTAATTTTGTACTTTGGATTTTTTCTGAAGTTTCTTCGATCTTATTTGAAAAAGCTTGTGTTTTTTCATCTTGAGCTTGCTCTTTTACCTCAAGCAAGGGACTAGCTGAAAACATTAGGATCTCTTGGTTTTCAAGATTGAAAGTATCTTCTTGCTCTTGGGAAACTGTTTTCAATTCATTTTCTTTGATTAAGAAAGACTCCTCTGTAATTTTTGAAAACTCAGAAACCCCTTCCTTAGGCAATTCTCTTGCGATTTTCTCTTTAAAATCTTGAGGCAACTCATTTAATAGTGCGTTTGCATTTGGCATTAAAATTGTTGAAAAACAAAATAATGAAAGTAATGCGATTATTTTTTTATTAAAATTCATGGTTTATAGTTTTATTTTTATTTTTGTTTTCTTATTATATAACAAAAAAGCTCTTTCGTCTAGAAAATCTTTTTTTTACTGACTTAAGGGTTTGTAGCTTTTAAAAATTTTTTATTTACTGTCGAGATTAGTTTGAAGAATTTTTTAGATTAATTTTTTTTGATGTAGGTTTTTTTGTAAGCAAGTTATTTTTCTTCTGAACTCTCTTTTTCTAGCATTGAAAGTGCTCTTCTAAAGCTTTCTATGTCCTTAAATTGTCTATATACTGATGCAAAACGAATATATGCAACCTCGTCTAAATCTTTTAAAGCATTCATTACATCCTCTCCAATCATTTGTGACTCAATTTCTTTACCAATTTTTATCCAAGCTTCCTCAAGATCGTTCACCAAGTTTTGAACTTGATTTTGAGTAATTTTTCTTTTTTCACATGATTTCCAAATTCCGTTTATTATCTTTTGTCTGTCATAACTTTCCCTTGATCCATCTTTTTTTACAACTATAAAACCTGCTACATCAGCTCTTTCAAATGTAGTAAAGCGATGTAAACAAACTTCACATTCTCTTCTTCTTCTTATGGCTCTATGGCCCTCAGTTTCTCTTGAATCTAAGACTCTTGTAGAGTTTTTATGACATTTTGGACAAATCATTCTTGAGAATTTATATAATTTGTGTTAAAATAATATGATATTAAATATTATTTCGTCAATAACTATATATTGTATATGTCTGATAAATCAAATACTAATCTCTCTCCTGTTGCAAAAACTGTGCTTGATACACTTGCTCCATTTTATGTTGAAACACTTCGAATTCCTGATCCAGAAACTGGGAAAGCGTTGACGGAAATTTTAAACAGAATGTCGAAATATGGCTCTGAGATTGTAAAAGACCTTACGCCTGATGAAAGAGATTTTTTTGAATCACAACTTAAACCAATGATTGTTTATATATCAAGTAAATTAAATGAATTAAGAGATTTGGTTCGTGAAAGTACAAAAAACAACTCAGACAAAACTGAATATAATGTTAAAATAAACTTCATAAACGGATTAAAAAAAGAAACTTATAAAATTGAGGAAGAATTAATTTAATATTATTTTGTGTATATTTAGAAATAATGTTAATTTTTTTTTGTTCATAAAAATACAAAATGCCTCTTTCCAAAGCAGTTCAAAAATTTTTAGAATATATAAGGGTGGGAAAAAATCTTTCCTCTAAAACAAGTGAAAACTATGGTCATTACTTAGGGCGATTTTTGGCCTTTTTAGGGGAGGAAAAAAAAATGGACAAAATAAACAATGATGATATTCAAAGTTTTAGGCTATATTTAAAGGATTTAATAAGTGTTCATGGAAAAGAATTAAGTGTTAAAACTATTAGTTATCACTTAATTGCTGTGCGTGCTTTTTTAAAATATTGTATGAAAAACGATATTAAAACGATTAGCCCTGAAAAAATTGAACTTGCTAAAATTCCCGAAAGAAGCGTTGAAGTTTTAAATCGAGAAGAGCTTGAAAGACTATTTGATGCGGTACTGTCCGACAATAACTCAAGAAATTCAGCAATTATTGAAACTTTATTTTCTACAGGACTTCGAGTTAGTGAACTTGTAAATTTAAATCGAGATCAAGTTGATCTCGATAGATGCGAATTTATGGTAAGAGGTAAAGGTAAAAAGCCTAGAATTGTGTTTCTTTCAGAAAGAGCAAAAACTGCTATAAAAAAATATTTGCAAAGTAGAGAGGATAATTTCCTTCCGTTATTTATAAATTTAGGTAAAGGTTTTAAAAAAGATATAGTTCAAGATGAAAAACGGAGACTTTCGAGAGTTTCCGTTGAAAATATTGTTTCAAAATACGCAAGGAAGGCTGGTATAATAAAAAAAGTTACTCCGCATACTTTAAGGCATAGTTTTGCTACGGAGCTTCTTGCTAACGGTGCAGATATACGAAGTGTGCAGGAAATGCTGGGACATAGTTCTATTACCACTACACAAATTTATACGCACATTACAGATAAAAAATTAAAAGAAGTTCACCAAAAATACTTAAGATGATATAATAAAAATATGATAATAGTAGATGCTTTAAATAAGTCATTTAATGGAGTTCAGGTCGTAAAAGATCTTAGTTTTATAGTTGAGGAAGGCGAATTTTTATCTATAACAGGGCCTTCTGGGTCTGGAAAAACAACTTTAATTTCTGCTTTAATTGGCGCGATAAAGCCTGACTCTGGATCTATTTGGGTTCATGGATATAATGTGCCAAAACTTGATGCAGATGAAATTCATTTGCTAAGAAGTATGATTGGTGTTGTTTTTCAAGATTTTAAGCTTCTTGAAAGAATGACAGTGTTTGAAAATGTGGCTTTTGCCCTTGAGATTTTTGGTTATTTAAAAAAAGAAATTGATTTAAGGGTGATGGAGGTTTTGAAGATTGTTGGAATTGAAAAGCACCGAAATAAATTTCCTGAAGAACTGTCGGGCGGAGAAAAACAAAGACTGGCTATTGCAAGAGCGTTAATTCATTCTCCTTCAATATTAATTGCTGATGAAGCGACAGGAAATCTTGATCCAAACAATGCGATGGAACTTCTAAAATTATTACTAAAAATCAATGAAAATGGCACTACTGTTATTTTCTCAACTCATGATAAAGAACTCGTAGATTATGCTAAAAAAAGGGTAATAAAACTTGAAAAGGGAGAGTTGGTTTTTGATCTAAGGAATGCTTCATATAATGGATAGCTTTTTTGGTTTTTGATTGTTTATTTTTTTTAATAATTTGTTAAGTTTTTTTAACATTTTTTTAATCTTCATAGTGTAAGGTTTTAGTATGAAAATTATTAAAATAAATTCAAATGAAGAAAACTTTCCTTTTATGCTTAAAGAAATTGAAGACAAGCCTTCACAAATATTCATTTCTGGGGACATTTCTAAACTACAAAAACCCTGTATTGCTTTTGTAGGGACTAGAAATCCAACTGCTTATGGAATTTATTGTTGCAGAAAAATAATTGAGGAAATTGCAATGATTGCTGATATTTGTATCGTGTCTGGTCTTGCTTTAGGGATAGACACAATTGCTCATAAATCTGCTATTGAATTTGGCCTATCGACAATTGCTGTTCTTGGTAGTGGGATAAACAACATTTATCCTAGAAGCAACTTAGATCTAGCAAAAGAAATCACAAAAAATGGGCTTTTAATCTCTGAATATGAAAATGCTGAAGGAGTTAAAAAATATCATTTTCCTCAAAGAAACAGAATTATTAGCGGTTTATCCCATGCATGCATTGCAATTGAAGCGCCTGAAAAATCTGGGACATTAATTACGATGAATTATGCAGTAAATCAAAACAGATTGAGTTTGTGTGTTGTTGGAGATATTGATAGAGCTGGTAGTGCTGGTTGCTTAAAACTTGTACAAAAAGGTTGTGCCTATCCAGTTTCATCAGGTAAAGAAGTAATTGACTATATTCGTGAAAACTCTTTTCTTTTTAATGAAAAAAATATAGAAAATAAAAATATTTCAAAAAAAGAAATTGTTGTTTTGGAAGACGGTTTTGAAAATGAAGTTTATAGTGCTTTATCTTTTACCAGAGGGCTTTCTTTGTCTGAAATTTGTAAAAAAACTGGAATAAATACCTCAAATATTTTATCTATAATTTCTCTACTTGAAATAAAAGGAATTGTTTATGCAAAAACTGGAAAATTTTATAAAAAATAGTGAATGCATTTTTTTTAAGTATCTATAATTAGGCTTTAAGACGCTTTTTTTTAAAATAATCTGAAAAACATAAGCTTAATTGATTTTGTAATATATTTTAAGAATAGATTAGATAAAACATTATTTTTTAAAAATTTTACAAATTAAGTTTTTTAATGAATTTTTAATTAAATATATTCTGCGACTTTAAGCTTTTTTTATAAAAATTTGGGCAATTTTTTTACTATTTGGATATTTTGATTTTTAAGCCTTTTAGCCTGCAATATTTGTAACTCTATATACTTCTTCAAGAGTTGTTAGACCTTGTGCAACTTTTAAAAAGCCATCTTCTCTTAGTGTTATCATGCCTTCTTTTCTTGCAACCATTATCATCTTAATTGAAGAAGCTTTGTTTAAAATTAAGTCTTTCATTTCAGAATTTACCGTTATTACCTCAGCAATCACTAATCTTCCCATATATCCAGTATGACTACACTTATCACAACCGTTTATTTTAGGTACTTTTTGTGGTGTTTCAATAGCAACAGACTTATTTATAATCCTTAAACTGTTCATTAAAAACTCAAATTCTTTTTTCTCAGAAAGTGTAATTTCTCTCTCACTAACGCAGTTTGGGCATACTTTTCTAACTAATCTTTGTGCAATAATTGTGTTTAACGCAGGTGCAACCATAAAAGCAGGAAGTCCCATGTTTATAAGTCTGGGAATCGTTTCTATCGCACTATTTGTATGAACAGTGGTAAGAACCACATGGCCTGTTAACGCGGCCTGAGAGGCCACCTGTGCGGTGTCTAAATCCCTAATCTCACCAAGCATTATAATGTCTGGATCTTGTCTTAAAATCGTTCTAAGCCCCCCTGCAAAAGTATATCCATTTTTTTCATCTATTTGACTTTGTATAATGCCCTCGATTGTATACTCAACAGGATCTTCAAGTGTAATAATTTTACTTTCTTTCGAATTCATTTTACTTATCAATGAATACAAAGTTGTGGTTTTACCAGAGCCAGTTGGTCCTGTTGATAAAATCATACCCTGTGAGATGTTTGAGGATTTTTCTAGTTTTTTTAAAGAAAGCCCTTGAAATCCCAATTCTGCAAATTCATATTTTTTTTCTCCCCCTATTAAAAACCTACAAACAAAGGACTCTCCATAAGGTGTTGGAATTGAAGAGACACGAACACCGATGCTTTTTTTGTTAAACTCAAAGGAATAACGCCCATCTTGAGGAACTGTAAATAAATTTAAGCGCATTTTGCTCTCATATTTAATTTGATTTGAGAGATTTGAGTATGTGTCGTTATCAAGACGAAAAACTTCATTTAATACTCCATCAATTCTAAACCTAACCCGAACAGCAGTTTTGTCGGGCTCGTAGTGAATATCAGAAGCCTTTGTTTTCATTGCTGAAACATTGATAAGATTTAAAGCTTGTTCTGCGGGCAAACCTTTTATTCTCTCTGGAAGTGAAGTTAGGTCTTCAATTTCTTTCTCGTAAGTTTGAATTTTTTCTTCCTCAACTGTATCTATTAAATCAATTTTTTTGTAATTTTGACTTTGATCATAAATATCTATTGCTTCGGAAATACCGCTTTTTGATGCAATATTTATCATTACTTCAAAGCCTTTTTTCTTAAGATTTTCAATAGCATTTAATGCTGATTTACTTTTAGGATCATCTAGTGCAACTCGTAATTTATTTCCTACTTTAAAAAAAGGAATTATTCGACTTTTTTTTGCTTCTTCAATATCTATTACCTTTAAAAAATCTAAATTTAAAGGAGTTTTAGCAATGTTTACATATGGAAGTTTTAATTCTTGAGCAAATTTTAAAGTGGATTTTTCTTCAAGTTCTCTGTTTATGGTTGATAGATTTGAATTTGAAACAGTCTTTTTTTGATCTAAGGGTGATTTTTTTTCATTGTTAGAATTTCCCAAATTGAAAGAGTTTTGACTCATAACATCAGTTGTAGACATTTGAGGGGTTTCAGCTTGAAGTGTGTTTTGAGGTGTGTTTTGGGCTTCAATTTGGGGTGTGTTTGGAACTTCAGCTTGTTGGACAAATTCACCTTGTGCATCTGTTAATACATTTTTGCTATTATTTTCTTCTAAAGAATTTTCGTTTAAATTGCTGGAATTATTATTTACAGGCATGAAAGAATCATCTGTTTTTTGGCTACCTGTAGACGAACTACCCCCCATTTGCTGGTTTGTGTTAGGGACTTTTTCTTGCATTATTTCATTTGGATTAATTATTTCCTCCATATCTCATTTAAAAATATCTATAGATTATAGCATAAAAAAGCGAAAATTAAAACAGCTAAAGCTGTGTTGTTTATATATAAATCAAATTGATAAATTGAGTGAAAATTATTAAAGAAAATTTGCAATACGAAAAAAGGTAAAAATATTTTCATACTTTTACCTTTTTAAAAGTTTTTATTCTTTTATTGCTTCAATTATTTGAACTGCATCTTCTTCATTAATGCCTTCAAGTTCAGACAAGTCTTTAACTGATAAGCCTTTAAGTTGTTCGGCTTGTAGTAAATTGGCTTGTGTTAATTTTTCTTTTATTTCATCTGAAATGTCTAATTCTTCTATTCCTACAGATTTTAGTTCATCTTTTTTCTTTGATTTTTTATCTGTTGTTTTTAATTCAGATACATCTAAAACATCAATTTCCCATCCCGTTAAGATAGAGGCAAGGCGAACATTTTGGCCCTGTTTACCAATGGCAAGAGGTCTTTGGTCTGGATTTACATATACCTTTGCTCTTTTGTCTTTCTCTTCTAAGTCTATGTGTGAAGTTTTTGCGGGAGAAAGTGCTGTTTCAATAAATTTATGCATATCTTTATTGAATAAGATAACATCAATTCTTTCGCCATTTAATTCGTCCATTACATTTTGAACACGAACGCCTTTTTGTCCTACGCAAGATCCAATTGGATCAATTTTCGCATCACTTGAAGAAACAGCAACTTTAGTACGAATACCTGGTTCTCTTGCTATTCCTTCAATCTTAACAAGACCTGATTTAATTTCTGGTATTTCAAGTTCTAATAGTTTTTTTACTAGAAATGGATGAGTCCTTGAAATAAGTAGTTCGGGCCCTCTGTTGGTTTTAATTACTTTGTCTAAATATAATTTTAGTCTTTGTCCTGAATAATACCTTTCTTTAGGTATTTGCTCTCTATAAGGCAACAACATGGTTGTTTTATTGTCTAAATTTAGATAAACATTATTTCCATCTACTCTGTGAACAATCGCGTTTATCAACTCATTTTCTCGATCTTTAAAGGTATCATACATCATGTCTCTTTCTGCTTCTTGTATTCTTTGAATAATAACTTGTTTTGCAGATTGAGCAGCTATTCGTCCATAATCACTTGGTGTAACATCAATTTTTACAGTTGCTCCTACTTTAACATTTTTATCATATTTTTTGGCTTCTTTAAGCTCGATTTGAACATTCTCATCTTCAAGTTCTTTTACTACTTCTTTAATTAAATAAACCGTTGCAAGACCAGATTTATCATCTATTTCTACATCCACTTCTTGATCTTTATTTCCATAATCTTTTCGATAGGCGGCTCGGAGCGCGGCCTTAACTGTTTCTAAAACCGATTCTTTAGGTATATTTTTTTCATCACAAAGCTGATTGATGGCGGCTAAAAACTGTGTTTGCATATATTTTTGAGTTATTAAGTATACAAAAAAGCAAGGATATTTTAATAATCCTTGTCTTTAATATTACTATAGTGATTATTTATTAAATTGTAAATAGATTCTGAACTAAATCCTCTTGAAAGAAAAAATCTAAAGGCTTTTTCTTTTTGTTTATTTAAAGGTAATTTATTCCATTTATTTTTCATTTTTTCAAATAAATTGTTTATAAGTAAATCTTCTTCAATATCAACCATTCCAAGAGCCTCTGTAATAATATCACTAGACACTCCTTTTTGCTTTAATTCATTTATTATTTTAAACTTTCCTTTTTGTCTTATTTTTAATTTTTCTTCAAAATAATCTTTTGAATATTCTAAATCATTTAAATAATTTAATTCTTTTAACCTACTAATAAGCTTAAGTTCTAATGATTTTGAATAAATTGAAGAAATTTTATTTTTTTCTAAATAATTGGCTATCTTTTCTTTCATTCCAGATATTGTATAGCGTTTTTTGATTATTATACTAAGGCAATATGACATTGCCTTAGTATAAATTTTTTCGAATTGATAATCTATTTTAAGATTACTTTTATCCATTACTTTTTACTATTTGATGATTTACTTGATTCTACCGCCTCTTCAATTTTTTTAATATTTCCAGATAAAGCTATTTTTTTAACCTCTGACTGAATTTCATCAAATATCTTTTTGTTTTCCATTAAATACATTTTTGCATTTTCTCTTCCTTGACCTAGTTTTGTGTCTTTAAAGCTATAGAATGCACCTGATTTTCTTGTGATGTTGTATTTAGTTGCTAAATCAAGTAAGTCGCCTTCTAAGGAAATTCCAGAATTATATAAAATGTCGAATTCTGTTGTGCGGAAAGGTGGTGCAACTTTATTTTTTACTACTTTCACTTTTACTCGAAGACCTACTTGCTCTTTATCAATAGACCCCATGTCTTCTATTTTGCCACATGAACGAATTTCCATTCGAACTGATGCATAAAACTTTAATGCTTGCCCACCTGTCGTTGTTTCTGGATTGCCAAACATAACACCAATTTTCATTCTCAACTGATTTAAGAAAATTACTGTTGTTTTTGACTTTGAAATTACTCCAGTGAGCTTTCTTAGGGCTTGACTCATCAATCTTGCCTGTAATCCCATGTGTGAATCGCCCATTTCTCCATCAATTTCTGCTCTTGGTGTAAGGGCTGCAACTGAATCAACAACAATAACATCTACCGCATTGCTTCTTACTAATGTTTCTACTATTTCTAAAGCTTGCTCACCACTGTCTGGCTGAGATAAAAGTAGCTCATCGGTGTTTACACCTATTCTTTTAGCATATTCTGGATCTAGAGCATGCTCAGCATCTACAAATGCACAAATTCCATTTTTCTTTTGTGCTTGTGAAACTATGTGTAGACTTAATGTTGTCTTTCCTGAACTTTCTGGGCCATAAATTTCAACTATCCTACCTCTTGGGACGCCTCCTCCCAAAGCGACATCCAAAGACATTGCGCCCGTTGGAATTGTTTCTATAACTGTAGCATTTTCTTTACCTAGCTTCATTATTGATCCTTTTCCAAAATTTTTCTCAATTTGAGCCATGGCAAGATCAAGGGCTTTCATTTTTTCATTTTTTGTGTCCATAAATAAATATTTAAGTAATTAAGTAAATTCATTTTAGGTGAGTATATTCTTACCGTCAATAGAATTTTTATTTAAACTTATTATAGCTTAAAAAAATTAAAAAATGATTAAATAATTCTAAATTTTTTCTTCTTCAATTTTGAAAAAATGAAATATGCTTTTTTTCGTTCCAAAAGCGACATTCTTAGTGCCACATTTATTACATTTATAAACATATTTTGACCCTACTTTTGTTGTTTTAACAATTTCCTCACAATCCTTACAATAAAAAATTATTGCTGATTTATTTTCTTGTTTTTCCATAATTTTTAATTTTCTTTATTATTATTAGCTCCTAGTTCATTTGAAAAATATGAAAACCTTTCATCTTCTACATTTTCGTTTAAATTTAGAGGTTGATTTACTTTTATCGGGAGCCTATCTCTTTCAAATGTGTTTAATGATTCTTCATGTTTTTGCAGTAAATCTTCTTTATCTAGCTTTTTCTTAATGGCCACAATAACGCCCACCAACATTAAAGTTATTGATAAAATTGAAATAAGCATCCCAACTCCAACTGATTTATTTGCAATATTTATCCCAAATTTTGGATGAAAATAAACTGAAGAACTTAGCAAAACCATCAAAATAGAAATAGAAATTGCAAAAATATGAATTTGTTGAGAAGAAAGTGGAAATCTTCTTATTTTATGGCCTAAGAGTTCTGTTGCAATTACAAATATTGAAGCAGATGCCGAAATAAAAGTAACTAAACCGGCTAAATAAAGAGGACCAGAAACTCCCAAATAAAGACTTCCTGTATTAAAACGATCAATGTCACTATACCAAGGTAAAAAACAAGAAAAAGCTAATAAAATTGCACCAATTCCAATTAGTTTTTTTGATAAAACCAAAGAGCGGATCAAATCTTTTAATTTTTTTTCCGGCACGAAATGAAGATTAAATATTTATCTAAGAATAATATATTTTTAAATAAAGTAAAGTAATCATTGAAGAATTTTGTATTGATGTTTATATTATTATTGAATAATAACAAAATCATTATTTATGAATATTGCTATAGATATAAGGAGTGCTGAAGGTAGAAAAGCTGGGAAAGGAGTTTATACTTATAATTTAATAAAAAATCTTATAAAAATAGATAAAAACAATCAATATTTTTTATATTGTAAAAATCCAGACGAAAATTCTTTTAATTTTCCAAATGTTAAGCTTGTAAAAGTAAAAGGCTCAAATATTTTTTGGCATTTAAATGCATATTTTAAAATTAGAAAAAATAAAACTGATATTTTTATTGCCACAAGTAGTTTTATTATTCCGTTTTTATTACCAAAAAAAATTAAAACGCTACTTAGTGTACATGATCTAGTTGCAATAAAATTTCCAAGTAAACATCTGAAAAAAGCTGTTTTAATTGAAAAATTGTTATTAAAAAGTGTAGTAAAAAAAGCATATAAAATCCTTGCTGTAAGTCAAAACACAAAAAATGATCTCATTAAGCTTGTTGATACAATAAAAAACAAAATTGAAATAATTTATTGTGGAGTTTCAGAAAACTTTAAAACTTTTAATGATTATGAATTAAAACTGGCTAAAAATTCGAATATTGTGCCTGATAAATACTTTTTGGCTGTTGGAACGATTGAACCAAGAAAAAATTATTTAAATTTAATCTACGCCTTTAAGCTTTTCTTAGAAAAACATCCTGATTTTAAGCTAATTGTTGTTGGCAATAAAGGTTGGCAATATGAGAAAGTGTTTTCTGAAATTAAAAGATTGAAACTAAAAGAAAGGGTCGTTTTTCCTGATTATTTGCCTGAATCTGGCCTTTTAAATTTGTATAACCTCTCGAGTGCCTTAGTTTTCCCTTCTTTTTATGAAGGTTTTGGAATTCCCCCTCTTGAGGCCATGAAATGTTCTTGCCCCGTTATTGCTTCTAATTCTTCTTCTATTCCTGAGGTTGTTGGTAATGCAGGAATATATATTGATCCAAATAAAACAAAAGATATTGCAAAAAAAATGACTTTAATTATTGAAGATAAAAAGCTTAGAGAAGACCTAATTATGAAAGGCCTTAAAAATGTAAACAGGTTTACTTGGGAAAATTCTGCAAAAAAACTTTACGAAATAATTAAGAATATTTAAAAAGTATTTCTTTAAAATAAAAAAGGAAGTGCTACTTTTAAAGGTGGAAGTGTTATTTCGAAATAGTGTATATAGAGTTGACCTAAAAATCCTGCAAAAAGTGGAACCGTAAGATTGTCGTCTAGTTTTGCTGTAATTGCTTCTGTAAAAGTTGCGGTGAATGCCATTATAAAAACTAAAAATGGCTGTGATGGCAAAATAATTAGTGCAACTAGTATATTTGCGAGAAGTCCTGAAAAAGTTCCTACAACTGTTTTTGTTTTATAGAGTTTTGTTTTCCCATATAGTTTTCCAATTAGTGCTGAAAACATATCCCCAAAGACAGTCATAAACATTGCTAAAACAGCTACCCAATAATTAAAGACTGCAAAAGATATTAAACAAGCAATAACAAAAAACACTGCTCCAGAAAGACCGTCTTCTTCGTGTTTTCGAAATAAATGAGCAAAAAATCTTAAAATTTTTGGTTTGTGAAGAAGCCTAATTTGTTCTATTTCGAGTATAAAAAGTAAAGTTGCTGTAAGAAATAAATTTGCCCACACTTTTGAGAAATAAAGCATTATAAAAGTGTAAGCAAAAACTAAAAATAATCCGGAAAGATGTATTGATTTTCTTAATAATTCCGAGATTATTTTTGATCTATTTGACATTTATTATTTTGACCAGAATTTAAACCAAGATTTTTTTGGTGCACTTAAAAGTTTTACTTCACTTTCTAGGGTAAAGATTTTTTCGTTTAAAGTGTTGATTAGTCGGATAAAATTTTGTCTTTCTTCTGAATGTTGACTAATCATCTTTTCAAGCGTTTGTGTGAGTGATTTTAAATCTTCTTTAGTAACATAATCTTCCTTTAAATCTTCTTCTTGTGAGTTTATTTCTTTTACAGATACTTCTTCTAAAACCTCTACTTCTGCTTTTTCGACTGGTATTGATTTTAGAATTTTTGAACTGTCTTCTTTTTGAATGTTTTCTGAAACATTTTGAGCAATTTCATTTGCTTCCTCTAGCTTGTAGTAATCAACAAGAGAATCCTTGATGATTAAATAATTAAACCCTTGGGGGGTTCTTTGCCTGCGGTATTTTATTTTGTTTGCCTTGATTGCTCTTCTGAGCGTTTGAAAAGATTTATTTACGAGATCCGCTGCCTCCTGAATTGTTAAGTATTCTTGAACCATGGATAGTCAAAATTAAAAGAATGAGATTGTATAAATAAAAACTAATACATTTGCGTTGATTATTCAAAGCATAAAATTTAATTAAAATTGACGAATATAGCTCAGATTGTATTGCTTTTAAAATTTTTAGTATTTTAAACTCTGTTCAAATTAAATGTTTTGTTTTTCTGAATTAAAAACAATGAAAATACAATCACTGAAATACTTAATAATAGTGCTAAAGCTATATTTTGTAAGGAAAATATTTTGTTATAATTTTTGCTTTTGGAGTTTGTAATGATAATATTTTCAAAATTTTCAATTTCTTGAATTTCTAAATTTTCCCATTTTACTTCTATGAGATCTTGTAAAACTGTTTCCGAACTTGCAAGGACACCTTTCTCAAAAGAAAATTCGTAGGGTGGAGCGTCTAATATTTGGAACACAAGTTCAACCAAAGTGCCTTCCCCTAGAGGAAACTCATCGTCTTTGAGAAGTGTTTCTCCAAAAATAATTTTACTTTCTTTTTGGGTAATCAAATATATTGGATCACCTCCTTGCTCAAAAAAACTTCCTGGTAAATAATTTAAAAATGACAATTTTTCATTATCAAAATATAAATTAAACGAAGCTCCGATTAAACTATTTGTTATGCTTTCAATTTGAACAAAAATTTTTAATAATCCCTCTTCTAAAACCTCATGGTTTAAAAATATCTTTGAAATATTTTCATTGTTTGTATTTTCTATGTCTGTGATTCCCCACTCCCTTAATATACTTTCAGCGTTTGCGTGTGCAATATTTGCGTTTTTTGCAAATACGGAAGGGCTTATTATTAATATAAGGCCCAAAATTGTTAGTAAAAAATTTCTTTTCATAAATTTAATGTTATGAGGGGCACCTAAAAGGTGCCCCGTTTTTTTTAATATGTTTTTGCAAAATTTGCCCCTAATAAAATCAAGTCTTGTCCGTCTATAGATCCATCGTAATTAATATCTGCCGAAATATTGTAATTACTTTGTGCAAATAATTCTCCGAAGGATCTTGCTAATTTTTCTAGATCTCTTCCGTCGACTTTTTTGTTTTTATCTATGTCGGCAACTACCCCTCTAGTTTCTTTTGCTATCACTGAGGCGAAGTCCCCTTCCATTCCTGCAATAACTGGATATACTCGATACTCATAATCAATATTTGTACTTACATTTGATTGATCAGTGAAAGTCTTTTCAGTTGTTTCTGATAATTTTTCAAAAGAACCACTCGGTGACTTTCTTCTAATAATGTATTTTTCTGCACCAGTTTCTGGACTATCCCAAGTTAGCTTTATAGAATATACACTTTCCCCATTTACAGCTTTCAAGTTTTTAACTGTAGATAATGATGCATTTGGGTTTGTAATTGTTGCGTTATCATATTTTGCTCCTTGCTGACCTAAAACATCTGAGACAAAGCTTTCTGGCCCAAAAACTATTGAAGTAGTTTCGTCTATATCTGCAATAATTTTAAAAGAAATCGAAAAAAGGTTTCCAGCTCCATTTACTCCCGTAGGTGGATTTTCAAGTCTTGATGAGGCAATCAACAATTTTCCTTCCGTAGCATTTACAAGCGAGGACATAAAAGAAACATTTTTACCATCTTTCTTTAAGAAATTACCTTCCTCTGAAGATATAAATTCTAGTTTTGTTGGATCATAAATAAACTCAAATCCATAAGCATATAATTCTTCAGCCTTATTAACATCTACTGAAAAATTTTTTACTTCGTTTAATTGACCTGTTGATGAGCTTGGCGTTAATGATATTTCAATTCCTGTACTAACCGTTTGAGAATTTGTTGATTTTGGTGTGCCTAAAATACTTGAAGATAACGATGCTACAGATCCATTTGTGAGAGTCGCAGTGTTCCAATTACTACTTTCTTCCCCAGATGTTTCTGGATTTATTCTTTCCATTGTAGCTTTTGTGGTGTTTGAACCTGAAGCCCACATTGTTCCTGCTGAATTTACTGAATCAATAATTTTCCCTGTAGAATCTTTTAAAACCAAACTATCTCCTGTGTTTGCTAAAGACAAACTTGCTATCAAATCTGATTGAAGATTTAAAACAGCTGATTCATTTTTTTCGATCAAGAAAAAGCCTTTTGGAGGGATCGTAGCTGAACTTATTTGATATACAGTTGTAATGTCGTCTTCAATATACCAACCGCTTAGATCAATAGGATTTTTGGTATTGTTATATAATTCTATCCATTCATCGTTTGCGTTGTCGACAGAACCTGCCCATGCAATCTCATTTATCACAACATCATATAAATTTGATGCGAATGCGACTGACAAATTTCCGATAAATAATTGAGTTGCCCATATCATAAGAAGGAGCGGAACTAGGTTGTTTGTCGAAAATTTCATTTTTAATGATTAAAAAATTGTTATCTTCAATTGCGCAATTGGATATTTTTAAAATACAGGAAGAAAATTAAAAAATTGTTAAAAAATATTAAAAAATTTTTGATATTAGAAATGAAATAATCGATTGGTGTAAGTTTTAGGTTTTTGTGTGGTGCTTTTGTGGAAATATTCTTGAGGCCCTGATAGAATTTTTAAGCGTACTTTCTTGAAGCATAAGTCTTTTTTTCTCGTGCTTTGCTAAAAATCAGACTTTATTAAGTGCTTGTACTTTGTGTAAGTTAGGTTGTTTTTTAGTGTAAAAATTACTTTATATTGCTAGTTCTAAGTTTATCTTTTCGCAAATTTTGTCTAAATTAAATCTTTTAGCTAAAGCAAAAATTTCCTCTACAGATTCTGTTGTTTTTAAATTTGCAAAATCTTCTGGACTTATTAAAAGAACTGCTGGATTTTTTGCAAATCTTGGAAAATCTGTACCTGCAAAGCCTATTTTTGGAGATTTTTTTGTACTGTTTTCAATTTCTTTTTCTGAACTTGCATAAAAAGGAATATCAATTTTTTCTTTAAAAATTTTCAAATCTAAAAAATATAAACCTGTATTTATGGGCAAATAATAATTATTAGTTTTGTCTTTTAAAAGTCGTGTTTCATCGTTGATTTGATGAGCTTCAATTATTCTCAATTGGTTTTTTCCTTCTTTTTCTAGCAAAACAATGCTTCCGAATGGATCTGTCTTTTCGAATTTTCTTCTAGCAACTCCCAAAATATATGCATCGTGTTCTTTTTTTGCCGAAGCGGTATTAAAAAGAATTTTTGGATTATAGACGCCTGTTCCTTGCACAAATAATATTTTTTCGATGCCTTTTTCACTTAAAGTATTTATCAAATTTTTATCTTCATAAAACGCTTTAAATGGACCACCAGACTCATCTGGGTTTTTTGAAACTTTTATTTCTGACTCAGAATATTTTAAGGTGATTTTTTCGTTTTTGTCTAAATGTAGTCTTTCGCCTTGTGCTATGAAGTAGAGATTTTCAATGCCAAAATTTTTATTTTTTTCAATTTCTTTTGGAATTAATTCATAAGTTTTTGAACCTTTTGGGCCAAGAGTAATAATTACTGGAAAAGAAATTCCCGTTTTGTTTGAAAGATCTTTGATAATGGCTAGATTAACCATTAAAGGACCATAATTTTCTGGCAAACCTTTGATTTTATAAGTTGCTTTTGTAAATGTTTCCATTTTCGAATTTTGGCTCTTTTCCAAACTTTCTTTGAGCCTTTGCCCTTCACCACCCGCAGTAAAGAAAAATGCAATTTTTTTTAGTTCTTTTAGGTCTTGTTTCATTTCAGAAAAGTCATAAACACTAGGAAATTTTTGAGAATATTCATTGAAAAGATTTTTCGTTTTTTCTAATTCTGCGAGTGCTTTTTGTCGATCTAATTTTTCCTCTGTATATCGTGAAAATGGATAATATTGGTTTAAAAATTCTATCGCTTTGTTTTTTTCTTCTTGGCTTAAATCGTCTAGATAATCGACATACTGTTCAAAAAGTTCGTCTGTCCAATTTTGCATATTTTTTAATTAAATAATTTTTCTTTAGAAATAAAGCTTTCTCTTAGATAACCTGAGAGAAAAAATGAACCTGTAGATAAAATGGCTGAATCGTTTTTTATATCTTTTAAGGCTTCTTTTAGTGCTTCTTTTGGATCTATAAATGTTTTTACTTTTTCGTTTGCAAGAATGTTCTTCATTTCGTTTAATATTACTGTTTTTTTAAAAAAACTTGGTAATTTGCAAAGATAAAAGACTTTTTCTTTTGGAATATTTTTAAGTTTTTTAAGAATAGTTTTATAATCCTTGTCTTCAGAAATGCTAAAAATTATATGTAGTTTTTTTTCTTTCAGAACGCTTGCTAGTGATATGAAATTTTCAATTTTTAATTCATTATGGGCGGAATCTAAAATGATTAAAGGCTTTTTACTCACAATTTCAAGACGAGCTGGAAGTGTGCAACTTATGGTGTTTTTAAAATCCATTTTTAGGGCATCTACGACTTCCTTTGCGAGTAAAATATTTTGAATTTGTGAATTGCCTAGCATTTTTGAAATATATTTTTTGTTTTGGTTTTTAAAAATTAATTTTGGGAAAGTTTCTAGAATTTCTGATTTTTCGGAATTTATATATTTAATTTTTGTATTTAATTTGTCCGCTTCTTTCTTAAAAACATTTTTTATTTTTGGGTCTTGTTCACTTGAGAAAACTGGCTTTCCTTTTTTAATTATTCCTGCTTTTTCAAAGGCGATTTTTTCCTTTGTGTCGCCGAGATACTCTGTGTGGTCGATTCCAATATTTGTGATTACCGAGAGAATTGGCGAAATAATATTTGTGCAATCGAAGCGACCTCCTAGACCTGTTTCTATTACTGCAAATTCACATTTTTGTTCTTTAAAATTTATCAAAGCAATTGCAAAATTTAGTTCGAAAAATGATGGAACGAGATTAAATTTTTGAAAAAACAATTCGATTTTTGGCTTTAGATATTCAACAATTCTTGCATAGTCTTTGGCGGAGATGTATTTTTCGTTTATTTGAATTCGTTCTGTTGTAATAGTTGCATGAGGAGAAGTCAAAAGTCCGCATTTAAAACCGTTTTTTGCTATTTGATATTGAATAATTTTTGAAACAGATCCTTTGCCGGCTGTGCCTGCGATATGAATTTTTTTGAAAGATTTTTCGGGATTATTTAGTAGCTTTAAAAAAGCTTTTGTTCTATTTAAAATTTCTGATTTGTCAGCACTTTTTTGTCCTATTTTTTCAAAACTTGCAAGAGATTCGATATATTTTTCTGCTGATAAATAATTTAGTAATTCTTCGTTTTTCATTTAAAATTTGGGTTTCTTTAATGGACGAACTCCACTTTTTTTTCTAATTTTATTGATCATTTTGAAAATCAATTTTTGGGATATCAATTTTCTTTCGAGCTTTCTTTTTCCTGGAAAATTTATTAGTGAAAGCCCAATTAATATTGTTAGTAGTCCTTGTCCTGGTGTAAAGAGCATAATGACACCTGAAAAAAATATCAATATTCCAATGATATTTTTGAAAAATAGAAATATATATTTGGTGTAGTTTGGGATCTCCCATTTTTCGCTTTTTGGTGGTAATTCATGTCTGAAATAATTTCTGGGAATTCGAATAATAATCAATGGAATAAAAAGAATTGTTATAATAAAAACAAAAACTGAGGCCAAAGATCCGTAAATAATTATTTCTTCATTCATGTTTTTTTAAAGTCAAAAATGCGAGAAACTCTTCATTTTTGCCAGCCTTTCCTGTTATTGGCGACTTAATTAGATTGATGAGATTAAGTTGCATTTCTTCAAAATCAGCTTTTACTTTATTTAGAGTTGTTTCGAGAAATTCTTCTTTGAGTTTTCCTTTATGTAAATGTGATTTTTCAGCTTCGTAATGGGGTTTAACTAAAGATATTATTATTCCGTCTTTTTTTATGTTTTTTAGAACATTTGGGATTATGTTTTTTTGCTTTGTCCAGCTTGTATCAACTGATATAAAGTCCATTTTTTCTGGAAGAATAACCTGCATTGCGTTTGTTCTTTCCATCAAAATTACTCTCTCGTCGTTTCTGAGCTTCCAATCAATTACTCCATATCCTGTATCGATGGAATAGACTTTCTTTGCTCCGTTTTGTAGTAAGCAATCAGTAAAACCGCCCGTTGAACAACCGAAATCTGCACAAATTAAATCTTGAACTTTTATATCAAATTCTTTTAATGCAAATGCCAATTTTTCGCCAGCTCTTGAGACAAAATTATTCATTTTCAAGTTTTAATAATTTTTTGAGATCTTTAAACCTTTTCAATGGACCTTCTCCATATTTTGAAACCTCGATTTCTATGTCTGTAAGCGTTAAATCTGATTTATTTGGGTTTTTGGAAAAGAATTTATCCGCCATTGTTATTATTTTTTCTTCGATGCTTTCGGGAAGCATATCTCGATGCGGTAATGGGAGGTTTTGAGCGATTATTTCTTCTTTTGAAAGCCCGATTCCAACATGCCGTTCACAAACTAAAGCGTGCTCTTTCAAGCCTTCTTTTTCTAAAATTTCTTTGCCTAGTATTCCATGTTTAATGTAAGGATCTTCTCCATTTGCTCCGATATTTGGGGCGTTCACTTTAATTATTCCGATGTCGTGAAGAAGGGAGGCTTCTTCAATAAACTTAAGGTCGGGATTTAATTCTGGAACTTTTTTTGCGATTTCTATGGCTTTATTTTTAACTTTTTCAGAATGTTCGATTAAAATTTCTTTTAATTTGGGATTTTTTTTGTAGTATTTTTCGATGATTTCTAAGGGATATATCTTCATAAAAACTTTTATTATTTTGAGGAAATTATACTATTTTTTTCTTGGGTATAAAGATC
>CAYVBX010000015.1:22024-26941 GCA_964449945.1 uncultured Candidatus Peribacteria bacterium | reverse complement strand
ATATTTTGCATATAAATTCTACCTCAAGTGGTCGGTTTTATTTTAGAACTTTCATATTGAGCTAGTCTTCTTTAAAATTATTCTTTAAAAATTGATTACTTATTATATTTTCTTAGCATGAATGATTTGACTTGGGTTGAAATTGATAAAAATGCACTTTCTGAAAACATAAAAACATTAAGAAGTATTGTAGGAAATGAAACTGTTCTTTGTCCTTGCGTAAAAGGAAATGCTTATGGACATGGGCTAATTCTTTCTTCAAAGGTTTTTCTTGAAAATGGTGCGGATTGGCTTGGTGTTAATAGTCTTTATGAGGCAAGGACACTACAAAAAGCTGGGATAAAAGCGCCGATTTATGTTTTGGGCTATTTGGGATTTGATGAATTGGAAGAGGCAATTTCAATGGATTTGAGAATTGTGATTTATAATGAAGAAACGGTTTTGAAGTTGAAAGAATTAGTAAAAGGTAGGCCTTTTAATGTTCATATAAAAGTCGAAACTGGGAATAACAGGCAAGGAGTGAAAATTTCTGAGATTTTAGATTTTGCAAAACTTTGTGTTAATTCTGGCTTAAATATTGAAGGAATTAGCACTCATTTTGCAAATATTGAGGACAGCACAGATCATAGTTTTGCATTTAAACAATTTGAAGTTTTTAATAAAACAATAAATTTACTTGAACGAAATGGAATAAATATTAAGTACAAACACTCAGCAAATTCAGCAGGAACACTTTTATTTGATGAGGTAAAAATGAATATGGTACGACCTGGAATTGCTTGCTATGGAATGTGGCCGAGCAATGAAACTTTTATTTCATCAAGAGAAAAAAATCGTTTAACGACTTTAAAACCAGCGCTTACTTGGAAATCAAAGATTGCTCAAATCAAAAATGTTGATGAAAATGAATTCATTGGATATGGCCTAACATACAAAACAACTAGGTCTTCGAAAATTGCGATTATTCCGATTGGATACTATGATGGATATGATCGAGGACTTAATTCACCTTATGTTTTAATAAATGGAAAAAGGGCTTTTGTTCGTGGTCGAATATGTATGAATATTATTATGGTTGATGTTTCGGATATTCCTGAAGCGAAAATTGAAGATGAAGTTGTTTTGATTGGAAAATCGGGAGATGAATTTATAAGTGCGGAACTTTTTGCAAAATGGGCTGGAACAATAAATTATGAAGTAACGACTCGGATTAATGAAAGGATTAAACGAATTTTAATTTAAACACAATTTTCTTAACAATTTTTTTACACAATAATCTTAATTGTTTTTTGTTTAACACAATTTTTATCACATTTTGTCAAAGAAATAAGGCTTTTATTCTTGCTACTTTCTTTAAAAATTGGCTATATTTCATAAGTAATTTTTTTATTTTTTATGAATTTTTTAAATAAATTTAGAAATAGAATATCAGATGTGCATTTTTTGGCTTTAGATATTGGTACGGATAGTATTAAAGCGTCAATAGTAGAACCTGAAGGAAAAAGAGGAAAAATAATTTCTTATGCTAAAGAGAGTCAAAAACTTTTTGATATGCAAGGCGGAACAATCACTGATATTTCTTCAGTTATTAATAATTGCCTTATTGCTATAAAAAAAGCCGAAAATATTGCAGGAATAAGTACACGAAAAATGATTCTTGGAGTTTCAGGCGAATTAATTCATGGTTCTACTTTTCAAACTAGCTATTTAAGAAGAGATCCAACAAGCAAAATTGATTTATCAGAACTTAAAAATATCGTTCATAAGATGCAATGGAAAGCTTTTGAAGAAATTCGTTCTCAAATGGCTTTTGAGACTGGATATAATGAATTAGATGTAAAACTTGTAAATGCAAGCATTGTAGATACAAATATTGATGGATATCGAGTTTCAAATCCAATTGGTTTTCAAGGAAAAATGATAACAATGACTCTGTTTAATTCTTTTTCTCCAATTGTTTATTATGGTGCTCTTCAAACTATTGCGGCAGAAATAGACAAAGAAATAATGGCTCTCGCATCAATGCCTTATGCTCTTTCCACCTCTCTTCTTGAAGAAGAAAAAAACAAAACAAGCGCAATTTTTATAGATGTCGGTGCTGGTAGTACGGATATTGCAATAATGAAAGATGGCGTTGTTGTTGGTACAAAAATGTTTAGCATTGGTGGCAGAACATTTTCAAAAAGGCTTTCTAAATCTTTAAATATTTCATATTACGATGCAGAAAAAATTAAAATTTCTTATAGTAATGACAAGCTAGAAAGACAATCACATAGAATTATTAGAGAAGCTTTAAAAAACGACTGCGATATTTGGCTTTCTGGTGTAGTTTTATCCTTAGAAAATTTTAAAAATGAAGAGCTCAAGCTACCCTCAAAAATTTTGCTAAGTGGTGGTGCTTCTTCTCTTCCTGAAATAAAGGAAGCTCTTGAAACTCGTGAATGGGTAAAATCGTTAGCTTTTGATAAAAAACCACAAATTTCTTTTTTTAATCCAAAGCTTATTCCCGGAATAACCTTCGACTACAAAATCTTCAGTGATCACAGTGATATTATGCCTGTTGCTTTAGCAAAAAATGGTCTTTGTTATATTGGAGAAGATGCTCTTTCGACAAAAGTACTTAAGAAAGTAGTAAGACTTATGCAAATGTAATTTATTTTTTAAGTCTCAAAGACTTTATAAATTGAGATGGATAATACAAAAACAAAAAAAGATATTAGTGATGAGCTTATTTATAAGCCCAAAACTGTTTTGAAGAAAAGAGTTATTTTTGTTGAGTCTGATGATGAACTTATAGATATTTATGAAAAGCTTAAAATGGTAAAAGCGAAGAGGATTTATTTGGTTATTCCTCAAAGAGCAATGATTTTTCAGAGCATAATAAACTTACAAATTCTTAAAAACCATTTAGATCAAGAAAAGAAAAAAATTTATTTTATTACAAATGATTTAAACGGTATAAACCTAGCAAAACGATTAAACATAAAGGTTTACGATAAAGTAAATAACGACAATAGCCCTTCTCTTTTTTCTTCTAAATCTGATGATGACAAATTAAAAATAAAACCATTAAAGGCTTCTGTAAATGCAATAATTGATCATACACCAACAAGGCTTTCAGAAAAAAAACTCTCTATTAGTGAAATTCTAAATCGTGGTGGACGCCAACAAAAAGCAGTTTCTGATGATTTGATTAAAGATGATAAAAAGATTATTAGTCCTGTTAAAAAGAAAAAAGAAAATCCTGCTTTAAAATTCAAAATATCTACCCCAAATAAAGGTCCACTTGTTGCTTTTTTAAGTCTTAGTTCTGTGATAGTTTTTGCAATTTTTTATATCGCACTTCCAAGTGCAACAATAATTTTAACACCTTCTGCAAGCGTGTTAGAAAAATCTGTTAATATTACCCTACTTGATAATTCAAAAAATCGAAGAGAGCTTGAAAGTTTTCCCTTTAATACTATAGCAAGTTTCCCAATTAGCCATGAAATTAGTAGACAAGTATCATATACCTCAACTGGAAAAAAGATCTCAGAAAGAGGCGGGAATGCAAAAGGTTTTATTACAATATATAATTCAAGTTCAAGTAATTGGCCACTCATAGCAAATACTAGATTTCAAACAAATGAAGGTATAGTTTTTAGAATTAAAGAAGGCGTAAATGTACCAAGAAACTCAAGTGTTAGAGTTTTTGTTGAAGCGGATGTTGTTGATGCATACGGACTTATTGTAGGTGAAAGGGGAAATATTGGAGCAAGTAAGTTTTTCTTACCTGGATTAAGCGAAGAAAATCGAACAAAAGTTTATGCTGAAAGTGAAGATTCGATGGAGGGTGGAATTACTGATTTTGTAACATATATTTCTGATGATGACATTGTTGCAGTTAAAAATAAAGCCTCTGATATTTTAAAAAAAGAAATTGTAGATGAAATTAAGGAAGAAATTGCGAAAATTTCTAGAGAAAACTCTAAATCTATTGAGTATGTTTTGCTTGAAGATGGTAGTTCTTTAAAATTTTCTGATGTAAAATATGAAATCGATCCAGCGCTTATTGGCAGTGAAATTTTAGAATTCACAATTAGTGCATCTCTTACAGCAAGTGGCATATATTACGACAGAAACTCAATGCTTGATATTCTTAGGGCTGAATTATTAACACAAAAAAGTCCACAAAAAGAACTACTTAGAATAAACGAAAACTCTAGTTCTTATAAAATTTTTGAAAGAGATGATTCAATTGGTAAAATTCGTCTTACCGCAAACATAAAAGGTATAGAACAATATGACATTTCTGATAAAACTGAAACTGGAAGAAGAGTTTTAGATAAAATTCGAAGTCATATTGCAGGAAAAGACATAGAATACACAAAAAACTACATTCAAAATTTATCTGAGGTAAATAAAGTTGAAATTAAATCGTGGCCTGCTTGGTCGCCTACTATTCCAAAACTTGAAGAAAATATTAAGTTTGAGGTAAGGCAGGCGGTAATTGTGAACTAAGAGGGGGCTTTTCAAAAGGCTACAGTAAATTGAGTACGGATTAGAAATAAAGTTTATTTGCCAATCAGTTCACTCGCTAATTTTAGAAAATTGGTGCGGATTTTGGTGCGGATTTTGATTTTGGTGCGGATTTTGATTTTGGTGCGGATTTTGTTGCGGATTAGAATTATCGTACGAAACGAAGTGTGTTCGAAAAATAACGGGGGGCTAAATGATCTATGTTTTTCTTGAATTTAGCTTGCGATTATGGTATTATTTAAGGAATTTATAAAAATAAAAAAATGAATAAAACAAAAAAACTTGTACTTGTATCATTATCTACTGCACTTTCTTTTGTGCTTATTATGGGACTTGAAACAGTATTTTCGAGTACACCAAGTGCAAATCCCCCTGCAACAAATTTAACTCCGACTTTTA
>CAYVBX010000015.1:17523-21924 GCA_964449945.1 uncultured Candidatus Peribacteria bacterium | reverse complement strand
TTTTCGAGTACACCAAGTGCAAATCCCCCTGCAACAAATTTAACTCCGACTTTTAGTGGGTTGACAGTGACGGGCGGTTTCCAGTCTATGAATGGGCAAATATGGGGATCACTTATTACAAATAGTGATGTTTTATTTAAAGGGCCAAAAGTTTTAATTGAAAATTTACTTGAAACACAAAACTTAAGGGCAAAAACAGCAACACTTGGTGATACCTCTATTAATGATATAATTATAAACCAAGAAGAAATCATTGTACCTGGGGATCCTCTTATTATTCCTTTTGATGTTGTGTTAACAAAATCGTCAATTTCATTCTTGGGTGGTTCACTCGAAAGTACTTTTAACAAAAGTGGTGTAGTGAATGCTTATAATGGATTATCGTTAAATTCATCAAATACTATCGGACTCAGGGGAGCTAATATCCAACTGGAGGGACCCTCTACTGTTTCTGGATCTTTAAATGTTTTTGGAAATGCTACTTTTTCAGGAAAAATTAAAGCTAATTCAATTGGAACGTATAGCACGATTTCGGGAAAAACACTTACCGCTTCATCTCTTAATGAGCAACTAGATCTATCTTTCTCATGTCCTACTGGATCTGTTCCTATTAATTGTGGATGGCAAGTAAATTCAGGGCATAACGATCGATTGTGGAATATTGACACTAATTATATCTCATATACTACAAATTCCTGTGTTTTAAAAGCAACAAACAAGTATAGCGGAACTAATCAAATAAAATATTTTGCAACTTGTTTTACTCCAAACTTATAAAGATTATAAAGTCTGAAAAGCACTTTTACATAGTTCGATGAAGTTTGGGCTTCCTATTTCATCACATATCGTTGCGTCGTTTGCTTCGCTTGCCTTTTGAGAAATAATTGAATATCTACAAGAATATTTCTGTCCTTCGTCTTTAATTTCTTCGCATTTTTTTAGATCCTTTGTAGAAATTGCTTCTCCAAGTATTTCACCTACTTTGTTTTGTTCTTCTTCAAGTTTTTGAATCTTAAGATTATCTTCTTCAATTCTTTTAAGTTCCATTTCAATTGTTGTAATGCAATTCTCCTTGTATCTTTCGTTTTCAACAGCTTCACACATTGATTTATCTAATTTGTCGTATGCTTCTCTTGATTTTAAGGTATCCTCTATTACTTGTATACATTCGGTTTTTCTTTGATTATTGATTATTTCGCCACATCTTTCTTTATTAAAAGTACCAACTGCTGATGAAAATATTTGATCATCTAAGAAATTATCTGCAATTTCATTTGTGCTTTCTTCTTTGATTTCATTTTTTTCTTCTGCTGGTTTTTCTGTTTCAGAAATGAGTCCGCAGGCTGAGAAAAGGGTTGTGATTAAGACTAGGGCTAAAAGTTTTTTCATTTTTTGTGTTTTTAGGAAATTAGGTGGCTTTAATTTATTATAATTGTGTTTATTTTTCAACTTATTTTATTGATTCTATTTGGGGCTTTGTGTTTTAATTTTGGAGCCTTCTAAAAAATTTATGATTATTGGAATTAAAACTTTGGGCTGTAAATCGAATAGATATGAATCTGATCAGATTTTTGACGAATTGATTTTGAAAGGTCATAAAGTTTTTGAAATTGATGAAATGGCTTCTAGTTTTGTAAAAAAGACAAAAATTACACTTGATTTGATAATAATAAATACTTGCACTGTTACTCATCTTGCGGATAAAAAATCGAAACAAGCGATTTTGTCTTTTAAGAAAGCTTTTCCGACTTCGAAGATCTTTGTTTTTGGATGTGCTGTAAATGTTTCTTCAATTATTGCTTCTGAATTTAAAGAGATTGATTATTTCGCGAAAAGTCGTGAGGAGATAATTGAGAAGATTTTTGAGCAAGAAAGTTGTGCGAAAGATATTTCCACCTTCCAACTTTGCGAACAAGAAAACTGTACGAGCAATATAAATTCAAGCGATTTTTCGAACAATTTTATTGAACTTAAATCTAAAAATGCAAAGTCCCCTCTCAATCAACGAACAAGAACACTTATTAAAATTCAAGATGGTTGTGAAAACTTTTGCACTTATTGCATTATCGCTAAAGCGAGAGGAAAAGAACGGAGTTTTGAAAGTGAAAAAATCATTTCTGAAATAGTTCAAAAAGAAAAGCTTGGCTTTAAAGAGGCAATAATTACGGGAATTAATATCGGAAAATGGAAAGAGAGAGGTCTTGATTTTTCTGATTTGATTGAGAAAATTTTAAATTCCACAAAAAATATCCGGATTAGAATTAGTTCAATTGAACCAGTTTTGTTTTCTGATAAATTCTTTGAACTTTTTAAAAATGAAAGGCTTTGTCCGCAAATTCATTTAAGCCTTCAGTCTGGAAGTGAGAAAATTTTAAAACTAATGAATCGACATTATAATAAAAATGATTTTTTTGAAATTTGTGAAAGGCTGAAAAAATCGAATGAAGATTTTGCGATAACAACGGATATAATTGTTGGTTTTCCCGGTGAAAAGGAGGAAGATTTTTTAGAAACAATCGAGTTTGTAAAAAAAATTGAGTTTTTAAAAATTCATGTATTCCCCTATTCTAAGCGAAACAAAACGCCTGCATCTTCTTTTCCAAATCAAGTTTTGCCTGAAATAAAAAAAGAAAGAGCAAAAAAACTAAGAATACTTTCTGATGAAATGGGGCAAGATTTTATGAAACGATTTTTTGGAAGAGAGATGAAAGTTTTAGTTGAGGGTTTTGGGGGAAAATATAGAAAAGGTTTTACTGAGAATTTTTTGCCAGTTAAGTTTATTGGAAATGAAGAACTTATGAATAAATTTGTTGTTCTTAATATTATTGGACTTGATGAAAATGAGAAAATTTTGATTGGTGAGTTTTTGAGGGAAGAGTAGGGGGGTTTTTAGAATTGGGAGTTTTTTTAAATTTGAAATTTTTGGTTCGGATTTTTTGGGTGGAAAAATTTGGGTAGGAAAAATTTAGAGTCGAAATTTTTTGATATAAAAATTTGGGTAGGAAAAATTTTAGAATTGTATTTTTTTAAGAAGGGTTTATAAGAGTTTTTTAAGAAGGGATTTTTTGCAGGCTGGGATTCTTTGGCTGGCAAAGAGATGTTTATAAGAGTTTTTTAATAATAAACTCATCCAGTTAAAACTGAATATCATTTTTTTAGCAAAAAAAGGCCCTTTTCAAGGGACCTCTTGCTTTTATAATCCTAGTTGTTTTCTGATTTCATCTGCCTTAGCTTCGTCTTGGTTTTTCTTTTCAATTTGTGCAAATTCTGCTTCTATATCTAGCCACTCCCTGTAGTGTTGCTCTGCAAGCTTTTCTAGCTGAGGGAGGTGTTTATTTGATAATAATGAAAATTTCAACTTCTCTTCTTCAAATATTCTTGTGAGTTCATCTATTTGCTCTTGACGAAGTTTTGGTATTGTGTCGATAATGCGTTTCTTTTCAGCTCTTGATAAGCTTATTGATCCTGCCAATAATTTTATAAAATATTTTTCATCATAGTTTAGGTTTGATGAAGGCAGGGTTATTTTTATTTCTTCTGTAAATAATGCTCCAAGTTGAAAATTTGCTGGACTAGTATCTTCAGTTGTGTTTTTTGGGTCTGTAGTTGAAGAATCATCTTGCCCAAATGATTGCCCCCCTAAATTTGTTGAATTATCCATATTTTTGCTTAAATTACATATATATATTACAGATCTTTTTAATCTTTTTCAATTTTATTATAAAATTATTCGACAATTTTTTTTTTTGTGATAAATTGTGTATCGAAGTTTGGGCGATTAGCTCAGTTGGCTAGAGCGCGTCGTTGACTCCGACGAGGTCAGTGGTTCGAATCCACTATCGCCCACCAGTAAAATGTGCCCAAAAAGTGGACACGAAATATTTGTGTAAGAAGTTTTTAATATATTTAATATTCGAGCGATACAACTATAATTATCAATAAAAACTTAGTTCTATCGCACCACTGTACCCTCTATCTATTCGACTATCAGAAAAGGTTTTTATCTCTTTTTTTCTTCTTAAAACACTTTGAACTATCGGTTTTATTTTTGAAATACCATTTTTAGAATGGAGTCCTTTTCCGGTTATTATCAAAGCTTTTTTTATATTTTCAGAAATACATTCCTCCAAAAACAAATTACAAATTCTTGTAATATCGTCTTCGCTAAGTATCCCCATCTTGTGAAAATCTATTTCTTTTGATGGCTTAGCCTGATTTTCATATTTATTATGTTTCTTTTTCTTCTCCTTCAAAAAAATCTAATTTATTGAATATGTTATAGAAACATTTACGCTGTAATCCTTTGATCCAGGGGCAATTGTGGAGCCTTGAAACGACTCAGATTCATCCATTGCGTAATTAGCCATTCTTGGAGCATAACTATCTGAATATTCTGAAAAA
>CAYVBX010000015.1:5615-17423 GCA_964449945.1 uncultured Candidatus Peribacteria bacterium | reverse complement strand
ATCCATTGCGTAATTAGCCATTCTTGGAGCATAACTATCTGAATATTCTGAAAAAGTCATAACATCGCCTAGTTTTACTCCTGCCGATTTTGCCATATTTTCTGCCTTTTCTTTAGCAGTTTTAAATGCAATTTCTCTTGCTTCCGTTTTTAATGTGCTTGGATCATCGACATCAAAAACAAGTTGACCTAGCTGATTTGATCCTGCTTCTACTGCTTGATCAAGTATTTCTTCAATTTTTTCTAAATCCCTAATTTTTACTCTTATTTCTTGATTTAGAGTGTAAGAAATTATTGATTTCATTGTATAATCTTTGGAATATTCATAATTTGGATAAAGAGAATAAGATGTTGACGTGATATCTTTTTCGTCTACCCCAAGAGCTTTTACTGCGTTGTAAATTCGAGCCATTTTTTCATTTCCTTCTTTCACAGCATCCTTAACGTTCTTTGATTGGCTTAAGACAGACAAGTTTACTAATGCTATATCTGGTTTTGCTGTTATTTTACCTTCAGCAGTGACTGTAATACTTTTTGAAAATGGTTCACTAATTACTTGTGCCCTAATGTTTTGATGCCATGGTTGTTTTAATGAGTTTGAAACTAATAAAAACAATGTTGATAAGGACAAAATGATTAAAAATACTGATGCGGAAATCAATAAAAACTTTTTAAATATGGATTCTTTCATGCTTTTCTTTTAAATAATAATTTTAAATAATTTTATATCTTTCTATTATTTATTAAACATTATTGACTTGATAACTTTATAAAATGTTTTAAGAACTAAAACATTTACTTTAAATTTTATGTTTTAAGAATAAAAATAAAAAAAATAATTTATATTTTATGGCAAAAACAGTTGAAGAAACAAAGTCTTTAGAAGCTGATATTTTGTTTTTTTCTAGGCAAAAACCTTCTGTTGAAAAATTTGACACAATAAGTGATGGACTAAACCCAATGGAAGATGAGTTAAGTCGTGGATTCATTGATTTAAATTTAGTTTATAAAATTATTGAATCTTAATTTCTTATAAAATGTTTTTTGTATGGGTGAGTTTTAAAGCTTGAGTTAATTTTGAGTGATTTTTGAATGATTTTGGAATTGAATGGTTTTTGAATGGTTTTTGAATGTTTTTTTTGAGACTAGTTTTTTCTGATTCAAGCTATTTTGCAATTTTTGTTAGTGAGAATTTTGTTCAGAATTTTTTTAAGAATAATTTAAGAATTTTTAACAATTTTTTAATGACACTTTGATATGCTGATATCGTTTTTTAAAGAACAATGAAATTATTTAGAACAATTCTTAAATACATTTTCCCTGAAATTTGTATTTCCTGCGGAACGGAAGGGAACATAATCTGTAGTAAATGCACAAAGCTAATTATTTACAAAAAATCACAAGAATGCCCATACTGCAGGCAAAAAAATAATGATGGGCATTGCTGTAAACACAATTGTGTAAAAAAGTTTTTCTTTGACCAGCTACTTGTTGCAACAAGTTATAAAAGAAATTTAATTATCCAAAAGTTAATTAAAGAATATAAATATAGGAATAAAAAGGGACTTAGTATATTTTTCTCAAATTTAATATTAAAAAAATTCGAAAATGATTTTTTAAAAAAGTTTATAATTGGCGATGTATTTATTACCTCTGTACCAATAAGTAAAGAAAAATTAAAAGCCAGAGCCTACAACCAAGCTGAATTAATAGCTAAAAACTTGTCAAATACGATCAATATTAAATACATAAACACACTCAAATGGACTAACTACAAAGGACAACAAGCAGGCCTTAAAAAAGCAGACAGAGTAAAATCTCGTGCATTTACTATGGGTATTATTTCATCTAATGTCTCGTTTGTTAGACACAAAAACATTATTTTAATAGATGATATTGCATCCACTTGCAGTACTATAAATGAGTGTTCAAGGGTTTTAAAATTATACGGTGCTTTGTCTGTTTGTGTGGTTGTAATTTCTCGAAACTGAAAAAGTTTGATAATATGTTTTTGAATAATAATATTTTTCAAATGAAAATTGCAATCGATGCTTCTAGGTATGGGCATAAAATGTCAACAGGTGTTGAATGGTATAGTTTTCATATTATAAATGGAATAATTAAAGAAAATGATTTACAGAAAAAACATCAAATTATACTCTACACTAAAGAAAAACTTGCTATTCAAGAAAGTCCTTTCCTAAAGATTGTTTATATAAAAAACCGACGACTCTGGACATTGTTTGGTTTAAGTAAAAGAATAGTTAAAGATAATTTGGACTGTCTTTTTGTTCCATCTCATACTTTTCCATTGTTTTTACCTAAGAAAAGGATAATTACAATACATGATTTGGCTTTTAAAAGGTATAAAAATGCATATAGTTTTTTTCAGTATTATTACTTATGTTTTTCAACATGGTTTGCTTCAAAATTTGCCACTATAATTATTTGCCCTAGTGAAGCCACAAAAAATGATTTAGTTAAGTATTATAATTGTGATGAAAAGAAAATTAAAGTTGTTTTTCATGGATTTACGGCTTCTGATACTAAGAACCGTAAAAACAATTTTGGTGATTATTTGTTTTTTGTTGGCAGAATTGAAAAAAAGAAAAATATTACTTTGATCATAAAATCTTTTAATATTTTAAAAGAAAAATGGAAAAATCTAAATTTAGTTTTAGCTGGAAAAACAGGTTTAAATTATGATGAAATTTCTCAGGAAATTCAAAATAGTAAGTATAGAAACTGTATTAAAGAAACAGGATATATTGATGAAGAAAATAAAAACTTTTTATATAAAAATGCAAAATGTTTTGTATTTCCATCATTATACGAAGGGTTTGGAATTCCTGTTCTTGAAGCTTTTTATCATAATTGTCCCGTCGTTTGTGCCTCCTCTGGCTCCTTGCCTGAAGTTTGTGGGGATGCTTGTATGCTTGTAGATAATGTTAATGAAAAAGAATTAGCTAATAAAATTGATTTAGTTTTATCAAATAATAAAATAAAAAATGATTTAATTAAAAAAGGGACAAGGCGATTAAAAGATTTTTCATGGGATATGGCCTCTGTTAAAACTTATGAACTTTTAACAAATAATGATGATAAATAACCATAAAATTGCAGAAATTTTCCTACAAATGGCAGACATCCTTGATATAAAAGGTGATAATGTTTTCAAGATTAACGCTTTTAGAAGGGGGGCTCAGATTGTTGAAAATTTTCCTAGAGAATTCTCAGATGCTTATAATGAAAACCCAGAAAACTTAAATAATGTGGCCGGGCTTGGAGAAGGTCTTAAAAGTAAAATTATTGAACTTATCACAACAGGAAATCTTAACGAATTTAATGATATTTTAAAAAATTTTGACACTGGATTACTTGAAATGCTTAAAATTAGAGGAGTTGGACCAAAAAAAGTTAAGCTCTTTTATGAAAAACTTGGAATAAATTCAGTTGAAAAATTAAAAAAGGCCTGCGAAAAACAGGAAATTCAAAAACTTCCAAAAATGGGTGAAAGATCAGAAACAGAAATTTTGAACGCAATTCAAGAAATCTCTACTTTTTCAAACAATAGATACTTGATAAATTCTGCTCTAGAAGATGCGGAAAATTTAATTTCTTTTCTTAAAAACTGCTCCGAAATTAAGCAAATACAATATGCAGGAAGTTTGCGAAGATTTAAAGAAAGTATAGGAGATATTGATATTATTTCTACGAGTAAAAATAAAAATTCTGAACAAATAATGAATTATTTTTTAGAATATCCACAAATATTTAAAGTTTTATCAAAAGGTGATACAAAATCTTCTGTAATTTTACTTTCCGGTATTCAAGTTGACTTGAGAGTTGTTGATAATAATTCTTTTGGTTCTGCACTACATTATTTTACTGGAAACAAAGAGCATAATATTAAAATAAGGGAAATTGCAAAATCAAAAGGCCTTAAAATAAATGAATATGGAGTTTTTAAAGATGAAAAAAGAATCTCTGGAGAGCAAGAAGAAGATATTTTTAAAGCAGTTGATCTCCCTTTTATTCCTCCAGAAATTAGAAGAAATGATGGGGAAATTGAGTATGCTATAAAACACAAAAGTTTTCCAAAATTTGTAGACTTAAAAGACATAATCGGCGATCTTCATATGCATTCAGATTTTAGTGATGGTCGGTTTTCAATGGAAGAAATGGCTAATGAAGCAATTAAACGAGGGTATAAATATATTGGATTTGCGGACCATTCAGATTTTTTAAAGATTACAAATGGTATGGACGAAAATAAAATTAAAAAACAATGGCTTCAGATTGATAAACTAAATAAAAAATTATTAAACAAAATTCATATATTTAAAAGCTGTGAAGTAGATATTTTAAAAAATGGTTCCTTGAATATGCCAGATCATATTCTTAAAGAATTAGATTATACTATTTGTAGTGTTCATATTAGATACAGTGAATTAGATCGTGAAAAGCAAACGAAGAGAATTTTAAAAGCTTTATCAAACCCTTTTGTTAAAATTCTTGCTCACCCAACAGGAAGAAAAATTAATTCCAGACCTGAACTCGATATTGATATGGAGCTTATAATAAAGGCTTGTGTAGATAAAAATATTCTTTTAGAAATAAATAGTAGTCCGCAAAGACTTGATTTATATGACAAATATATTCTTATGGCTAAAAATCTCGGTGCAAAATTTGTTATAAATAGTGATGCACATTTCCCTTTTGATTTTGAAAATTTGAAGTTTGGGGTAGGCATGGCAAGGCGCGGTTGGCTTGAAGTAGACAATATTATTAACACTTTGCCTTTAGATAAAATTAAAAGTATACTGAAGAAAATTTAAAATTTTAAACAAAAAAACTATGTCAAAAAAACTAGTATCAGGATTACTAATTCTCGGTGTAATCTCCACATCTGCCTGTAGCTTACTAAGAGATGAAGAGAAATCTTATATAAATGCTGAGATTGAGGCAACATGCATGCTTGCTGAGATGGACATCAGTAATATTACTGATGAAGATATGGAAAAACTTAATAAAGTTTACTCAAAACATGGCTTCCCAGTAGATGATGCTAATGCTATTTCACAAATAATGGCTAAATATGAAAATAATGAAAGAGTAAAAGAAGCTATTGAAAGTGCAACAGAAGACTGTAGACAAAAAATTACTGACAACATTTTAAATAGTTCATCAAATCAAATGCCAGATCTTGATCTTTTAAATGAAGAAGTTGAAGTTGTTGAACAAGAAGAAAGCGATCTTGTAGAGTTAGAAGTTGTTGAACAAGAAGAAGAGTTGCCTTCAGAATCAGAAAATGAAGAAGAAGTAGAATAATTTTTTCGGATAATTTTTTAAGTTATATATAAATGAAAGTTGCCTTAGTTCATGATTTTTTACTTAGGTTGGGAGGTGCTGAAAGAGTTTTGAAAGTTTTTTCTGATATGTTTCCAGATGCACCAATTTATACCCTTTTATATGATGAAAAAAAAGTCTCAGAATTTTTTCCTAAAGAAAAAATAAAAACTTCTTTTTTACAAAATTATCCAAAATTTTCAAAAAATTATCATCGTTTTCTAACATACAAAATGCCTCGTGCTATTGAAGAATTTGATTTTTCAAGTTATGATCTCGTTTTAAGTTCTTCAAATTCATTTGCACATGGAATTATTACAAATTCTGAAACAAAACATATTTGTTATTGTCATTCTCCTATGAGATATGCGTGGGATTGGTCGAATGAGTATATAAAAGAAAATAACATAACTGGAATTAAAAGTTTCTTTTATTCTTATTTGATTAAATACTTAAGAGAGTGGGATAAAATTTCTTCAGACAGACCAGATAAATATATTGCAAATTCAGTAAATGTTCAAAGAAGAATTAAAAAATATTACGGGTTAAGTTCAGAATTAATTTATCCACCTGTAAATGTTGATAGGTTTGAAGTAAAAGAAAAACACCTTGATTATTTTTTAGTAGTTTCGAACCTTACACCTTACAAAAAAATTGATCTTGCGGTTAAATTATTTAGTAAAATTGGTAAAAAACTACTAGTCATTGGAAATGGACCGCAAAAAAATTATTTAAAAAGCATTTCTGCCCCTAATGTTGAATTTTTGGGATTTCAAAGCGATGCTTCAGTTAAGGAATATATTGAAAATTCAAGAGCTTTTATTTTTCCCGGTGAAGAAGATTTCGGAATTACTCCTCTTGAAGCGATGTCTGCAGGAAAACCAGTTCTGGCTTTTTCTAAAGGTGGGACACTTGAAACTGTTGTTTCTGGTAAAACTGGCGAATTCTTTTATGAACAAACTCTTGAGTCAATGGAAGATGGACTTGCAAGACTTCTTTACAATGAAAGGTTTTATAATCCAAAAGAAATCAGAAAACATGCTGAAAAATTTTCGGAAAAAGTTTTTATAGAAAATATTAAAAAAAGTATTTCAGAATAATGATAATATGAACTCACACTCTCTTTACAGAAAATATAGACCTAGTAATTTTGCGAATTTAGTTGGGCAAGATCATATAAAAACCACACTAATTCAAGCCATTCAAAAAAACTCTATTTCCCATTCTTATATTTTTGCAGGCCCAAGGGGTACTGGTAAAACTACTACTGCAAGGCTAATGGCTAAGGCAATTAATTGTCAAAATTTAAAAAATTCTTTTGAACCCTGTGAAGAATGTGATTTTTGCAGAGATATTAGTTTGGGAAATTTGATTGATGTTATTGAAATAGATGCTGCGTCTCACACAAGTGTTGAAAATGTACGAGATTTGAACGAAACAATAGCTTTTGCTCCAACTATTGCGAAAAAAAAAGTTTATATAATTGATGAGTTTCATATGCTCTCCAAAAGTGCTTTTAATGCCTTGCTTAAAACACTAGAAGAGCCACCTTCTTTTGTTTACTTTATTCTTGCAACAACAGAGCTTCACAAAATTCCAGAAACTATTATTTCTAGATGTCAAAATTTTGATTTTAAAAGGATTTCCATTAATGATTTAAAAGATCGATTATCTTTTATTGCAAATGCTGAAAAAATTGAATACGAAGAAAATGCACTTTTAATGATTGCAAAACACTCAAACGGGGGGCTTCGTGATGCGATAGTTTTCTTAGAACAACTTGCAGTTCATAAAGCTATTACTGAAAAAAATGTTTCAGAACTACTTGGCATTACCAGCATTGAAATGTTAAATAATTTTTATGAAACAATTAAAACTAAAAATACTGAAAATGCACTTATAATTGTTGAACAAATCTACAACTCTGGCATTGATTTAAAAATATTTTTACGAGATTTTATAAATTTATTAAGAGAAAAAATTTTACTATGTATTGAAAAAAAACTTCACGGATTTGTTCCTGTTTATTACAACTTAATTGAAATATTTAAAGATGCAAAAAACAATATTGACCCAGAAATGCCAAAGCTTACACTTGAAATTGCATCTATAAAGGCGACATTTGCCTTTAAAGATATAGGTTCTGAAGAAGCACCGATTATTACAAAAGCTCTTGAATCTAATCGAGAACACAAATCTTCTTTAAATAATTATTCAAATATTAGTAGTTTAAATAAAACAAATGAAACAACTCAAAAGACTTCAAATACAAGCACTGGAATCAAAACCTCTTTAGTAAAAGAAAGTAATGTAAAAAATTTCAATAAAGATAGTTCTTTAGTTTTAAGAAAGGAAAATTTGTTAAAAGACTCTGCCTCAATCAAAGTAAAAACAGATGAAATGGTATCAGAAAATAGTAAAGAGAATAAAAATACAACAAGTATTCAAAGTTCAAATGAAAATGAAACAGTAGTAAATAATTTTGTTAGTTCTATAGATAATATTACTAAGGAATGGCTTTCAGTTTTAAAACATATTTCTACTCCTAAAGTTCAAAGATCCTTACAAACTGGTAAACCATTTGAAATTAATGACGAAAAGATTATTTTGAAATTTTTCTCTTCTTTTCACAATGAGGTTGTAATGAAAGATGAAAATAAAATTGAGGTTGAAGATGCCTTATTAAAGGTAACTGGAAAAAAGTTTCTTATTGATAGCATTGTTGAAGAAAAAAATTTTATAGAAGAAGAAATAATTGATAACACTAGAAACTTTGCCCCTCCAGCAAAGAAAAATCAGGAAGACACAAAAGTTGATAAAATGACAAGCAAGGCTTTAGATATTTTTGGAGGAAATATCCTTTAATAATTTTGAAAAATTCATTTCAAAAACTTAAAAAACTAACACGCCTAAAATAATATTTAGAAAAATATTATTTTTAAGTATTTAAGAAATCATTTTTAAAAACTCTTCTTCTGAAATAATTTGTAGTTTGAGTTTTTTTGCTTTTTCAAGTTTTGAACCTGCGTCTTCTCCAGCGATTAGATAGTTTGTATTTTTTGAAATTGAATTTTTAACAGTTGCAGAATTTTCCTTAAGTTTGGCAATAATTTCATCTCTAGACATTGTATTTAATTTTCCTGTTACTACAAATGATAGATTTTTTAGTTTTCCAGTACTATTTTGTTCTGAAAGTTTTGAAAAAGTAATTGTTATGCCAAGACTTTCTAATTCGTGTAAAAATAAAACATTCTCGTTTAAAGAAAACCATTCAAATATCGACTGTCCAATCTTTTCACCTACTCCTTCAAGATTTATTATTTCTTCGAGTGAAAAGCCTTTTATCTCACTGATTATTCTTGAAATGGATAATTCTTTTTGGGGCTTAATTTTTGATATTAAAAATTTTGAAAAGTCTAAAGATCCCTGCTCTCCTAAGAATCTAATTCCCAAGGCAAAGATGAACTTATTAAGCTCAATTTCTTTTGATTTGCTTATCGAGTCTATGACATTTTGTGCCTTCTTTTCCTTAAAAAGTGGTAAGACGAGTAAGTTTTCGTATTTTATTTTAAAAATATCTGCTGGTGAATTTATTATTTTTTGATGAATTAATTGATTGATGATTTTTTTTCCTACTCCTTCAAGATTGAAAGCCTTTCTTGAAACAAAATGTTTTATTTTTGCTCTTAATATTGCAGGGCAACCACTGTTTTTGCATCGATAAGCACTTTCCCCCTCTGTTCTTACTGCAACTGAGTCGCATTCTGGGCAGTTTTTGGGAAAAATAAATTCAGTTTCTATCCCTTTACGAAATTCAGTTAAAACCTTTACAACCTCTGGAATAACATCTCCTGCTTTTTGCACTACAACTGTGTCCCCTATTTTTATATCCCTTTCCTTTATAAAATCTATATTGTGAAGAGTAGCACGTTTTACAATAGATCCTGCTAGATGTACTGGACTCAACTCTGCAACTGGAGTAAGTGCGCCTGTTCTTCCTACTTGCACAACTATTCTTTCGATTTTGCTTGCCACCTGCATTGCAGGAAACTTATAAGCAACGGCAAACCTAGGGTGTTTTGCGGTATATCCCATATTTTTTTGTTGAAGCAAACTGTTTACTTTGACAACAATTCCATCTATTTCATAAGGCAAATTTTCTCGCTCCTTTGTCCAATATTTTATAAATTCTTTTACTTCTTCAATATTTTTGCATTTTTTCATGTGTTCACAAATATGAAGTCCTTGTTTTTTTAAATACAACAATAATTCTTCTTGGCTTTGAATTTCAATACTTGAATTGTCTCCAATTGCATAAAAAAACATATCTAAATTTCTGCTTTTTGTAACCTCTGGATCAAGTTGTCTTACGCTTCCGGATGATGCATTTCGTGGATTTGCAAAGAGGTTTTTACCTTCGTTTTTTTGTTTTTCATTCAACTCTTGAAAACTTTTTTTCGACATAAAAACCTCTCCAGAAACTTCAATGTTGATTTTTTCTTTTAAAATATGGGGTATGTTTTTTATTTGAGAAATAGTATGTGTAACATCTTCTCCAACTTTTCCGTCGCCTCTTGTAATTGCCTTCGTAAAATTGCCATTTTCATAATAAATTGTAATATTTAAACCGTCGTTTTTTAGTTCACATAAAAATTCTATTTTTTCTGCACTCAATTTTGAAATTTTTGAAAACCACAACTCAAGTTCTTCTTCTGAAAAGATATCTTCAAGGCTTTTCTTTGGTGTTTTGTGTTCAACCTTTTGAAACTTATCACTAGCCTTTTCTCCAACCTTTTGAGTAATTGATTCGTTTGAAAAATATTCTGGGTATTTTTCTTCTAGATTTTTTAACTCTCTTTTTAAACTATCGTAAATACTGTCATCTACAAGTGGATCATCAAATAAAAAATATTGTTTATTTAAGTTATCGAGTTTTTCTCTTAATGTTTTAATCCTGCTTAAATCTTTTTCTTTATTTGTGTGCATTTAGACTTTGATTTTTTATGAATTTTTTGCTATAATACTACGATAATTTAATTATTAAGTCCAAATAAATTATGGCTGATGAAAAGATAATTATTTCAGAAGAAGAACAAAAAGAACTTAATAAACCCCTAGCAAACCCAAAAGGGATGCCACTCGAAGAAAAACAATTTCTTGATAAGGTTATCAAATTTGTAAATGAAGGGAAAATTAACCTTTATAACATTGATTCTGTTATAAATCATGAAATTTATGACAAATTGGATCTAGGTTTGCAGGCAAAAGTTGAAATCGAAGCCCTAACAGTCTTAAACTATATTAGAGAAATTAAGGGGCTATATGATGCTGGTTTTATCAATACTTTTCAAATACAAAATTTAGTGCAAAGGCTTAAATTGTATGTAGAAGATATTGAAGAAACTGGCGGTGATGTATTTATAATTTAAAAAAATGAACCCAATAGATAAAATGCCCGTATCAACTGATACAGGACCACAACAGCCTCAAGTTACTCCTGAAGAAGTTCAGGAACAAAGAACTGAAATTACTGATAATTCTACTCAAGAAAGAGCGGAATTAGCTGGTGAAATGCCTCCTTCGGTTGATAATATTGAAAGTGCATCTGGAGATGATTCTTCTCCTGAAGCAACTCAAAATCCTGAACAAACCGAGGGTGCACCTAGTAATTTGCCCATAAACTCTATTGAAACGATGATAAACGATGCTGGTGGACCAAATAAATATACTGAAATGGTGATGCAATATGCAAATAATCTTCCTCCAGAAATGCTTGAACACCCCTTATTTAAAACGATTTTGGTATTTGCGGCTAAATATGGTGGACTTTTCGATTCGCTTTCAAACATGGGGCTTGGTTTTGATGATATTTTAAATAAAGAAGAATATAAAAATGAGAAGTTGCAAGAAAATGAAGCTAATATATTAAAAAACTTTCCTGAAATGATTGATTTAAGCCAAATAAATTTTGATAAAAGTCAAAGCGAAGCTGTTGAATCTGCTTCTGCAAGGCTTGCTTCAAATATTTTATTTGCAAACCATGATAATGGCATTTCTTTATCTCAAAGCAATATAAAAGATCCTTATCAATTGGCAAAAAAACTTCGCGATGGATATACTAGCCATGCAGATAATGGCCAAGAATTTAATAAAGATTATTTACTTGCGAATTATACCAACTTTCCTGCGGGATCAGTTATGTTTTTTCAAGTAAAAAAAGAACAAAAAGATGGAGGAATTGGCTCTTTTATCAAAAGTACATTTTCTGGGGTTTTTGATGGCAAAGGAAATATCGTTTATTATGGTCTTGATAAAAATTCTGATACGCCAAGTGTAAAGACTGTTCCTATTAGTGATCTTCAAGGTTCCGAATATATAATTAGCAAAATTTATAAAAAAGATCTTAACAAATTAAACCAAGTTACTGATGGTACTGTTGCCGAGACTAGTGTTCCTGATG
>CAYVBX010000015.1:0-5515 GCA_964449945.1 uncultured Candidatus Peribacteria bacterium | reverse complement strand
GTAAATCCTGCTCCTACTTCAACCCCTGAAGAAGAAGCAAATGGCACTATACAATAAAATTAACTTCCTTAAATCACAATCTAAGACATATAATAAATTAAGATTTTAGAAAAATTAACTAAGATAATGACTACAAACGATCAAAGCACAACTCAAACTTCACAAAACGGTTTAACGACTTCAAATAGATCGTTGGTTTTAGATAAAAGTAAAACATCAGAACAATATATTAGAGAAGCTGAAGGAATTTATATTGTTCCAATAATTATTCGTGAAAGATACCCCGATTTGATTAAGCTAATTGTTGAAACGGAATCAATGGATACTGAAGAAAGAGAATATTGGCTTTCGATCATGCCTGTTATGAATGAAGACCAAATAATAAAACTTAGGAATATTTTGTTGAATGAAAAAGAACAACTTTTCAAAATAGAACAACAATATCAACAACAAGGAAAAACTTCGAGCCCTGCAATTGATGAAGAAAAACTTCGTGAAAGAATTGAAAGAATTCAAGAAGCTGAAAGATCTGTTGAGGCAGAAGAAAGACAAAGAGAAGAAGAGCTTTTTCGAATGCTTGAGGAGGTTTAGATATTTTTTATCTTAGTATTTTATTAGAAATTTCTTCGCTATCTTCTTCAATGATCGGCTCTGCTCTGATGATTAATCTTCTTATGTTTGTGCCTATTGGCGTACAAGTGATGAGAGTTAGAGTTTCTTTTTCGGTTTGTTTTAAAACTTCAATTTGAGTTGGTCTTATTTCAAATTTTTCAACCACTTTATAAACGAATTTTTTCTGATTGTAATATAAAACAATTCTGTCATCGACTTGTACATCGTGTAATAAAGCGAAAACATCCTTAAACCTCCCCGGATCCCATGGAAAATAAGAAGAATGTCCTGTTATAACAACATTTCCATTTTCTCCCGGCAGACTTGTACCCGGATAATGCACTACTCCATCTCGAAGAGCATCTTGAATATCTCGTTCAAGCGCTTTCCAATCTCTCTGAATTAAATTTTCACTGCTTACCCTAATAATTGGAACATTTTGGTTTATTCGAGGAATGACAATTCTGTCAGTTGTTGGCATTATTTCTAAATCGAGCATTGGAACTTGTTTTTGTTGTGTTTCTGTTGCTGAAAGTGCTGGAATTAAAACCGAAGTGGAATTATTTGGAACTTGATTGTTCCCAGTTAATTGATTTAAAGGACTTTGATTCTCAATTCCAGTAATTTTTTGATATTTGCTTTTTGTAATTTGATAATATGCGGGGGCATTCATTAGTAGAAAAAGTACGACTAAAATAACAAAAGACGCAAATATTTGTTTTGTAATAGAATTAAATATCAGTTTAAGAAATTTATTCTTTTTTTCTTCTGAAATATGTAGCTTTGGATTTTCTTCTGTCATTTTTTGTTTTTCTTTATTTAATTATATCGTATTTTTGGCTTGTTTACAATAATATATGCGATAGATTTTTTAGAATAAAGTTTGACGAAACATACTCTTATGTGTGATACTATTTATCACTTAATTTAATTATAATGGAGGAAAAATTTCTTTATGAAAAGTACTTTAATATTGAAGAAATAGCTGATGAAGCCTCTTCTTATTTAAAAAATTTTAATAGAGAAAAGTTTTTAAGAGCCTATCATTTTGCAGAGAAAGCTCATCGTTCACAAATCCGCAAGGATGGAGAAACGCCCTATATTGTTCATCCCGTTATGGCTACTAAAATTCTTATGTCCATACACGCAGATGAAGACATTTTAATTTCGGCACTACTTCATGATGTTCCAGAGGATACAAGCTATACTTTAAATCAAGTAAAGGAAGAGTTTGGCGCTAAAGTAGCTTTTTTGGTTAATGGAATAACAAAACTTACTGCTGTTCATTATAAAAATGAAAATTCACAATCTATTGAAACATTGAAGAAAATGTTTTTTCATATTGCAAAAGATCCAAGAGTAATCTTGATAAAACTTGCCGATAGGCTTCATAACTTGAGAACTCTTCAATTTGCAAGGCCTGATAAACAAATAAGAACTGCCAAAGAATCGCTAGAAATTTTTGTTCCTGCAGCAAATATTTTGGGACTTTATATCATTAAAAGAGAAATGGAAGACATTTGTTTTTCTTATCTTTATCCAGAAGAATACAACAAACTTAAAGAAAATTTTGAAAAAGAAGAAAAGAAATTTCATAAATGTGTTGATCTTTTTCAACGAGAACTTTATGAAAAATTAATTAATTTTGGAATCGAATCAAAAATTTATGTTAAACATAGAAGTATTTATGAAATTTATAAAAAACTTTTAGAAATTGGGAGAAGCTTTGAATATATTGATGATAGTTTAATTTTAAATGTAATTGTAAACAATCCAGATCAGTGTTATCGCTCTCTTGGAGTAATTCATTCAAACTACCTTCCAAAATCGGATAAATTCAAAGATTTTATTGCAAATCCACGAATGAATGGATATAGCGGTCTTCATACTTCTGTTTTTGGAATTAAGGGATCACTTACATGTGTTCGCATTATGGATGAAGATATGGATATTTTTTCAGTTTATGGAATTATGTCTCCATTTTTTAAAGAAATGAAAAATGGTAAGAATTTTTATACTGAAAACAAAAACTATTGGGCAAGGAATATTATTGAAACCCAAAAAAACCATGAAACAGAAGATTTTTTAACAAATCTTAAGGCTGATATTTTTCAAGATAGAATTGTTGTTTACTCTTCTAAAGGAGTTTCAATTGATTTACCAAAAAACGCTACTTGTATTGATTTTGCTTATGCTCTTGGATCGGAATATGGAAATAATGCTGTTAGTGCGGTAGTAAATAATCAAGTAAAACCATTAACCACTATTATAAAATCTGGAGATGTAATTCAAATTAAAACCTCCGCTGAAGCCGAACCAGAACTTTATTGGATAAATTTCGCAAAGACGACTTTTGCCAAAAATAAAATTAAAAATTATTTCGATAAAGTATCTGAAGAAAAAAAAGAAAAAGCTGTTTTAAATATGCTACAAAGAGAATTTGATATTGCGGGACTTGGTTATTTTAAAGATACATCTTTTAGGAAAGTTCAAACCACCATTAAAAATACAACAAACCTTTTGTACAAAAACTGGAAAGAAGTTTTTAATGCCATTTCTAAAGGAGAAATAAACGCTGTGTCCTTAGTAAAGGCATTAAAAGAAAGAAAACACTTAATTGACTTCGATCCTATTTATAAACCGGGGAAAATGGTTCGAATGAAAGTTGTTTCTTCTGATCGTCCTGGTCTTGCAACTGAACTTACAAATATTATTGATAGAAACTCTGTAAATATGCGATTTTTTAAAGGATATTATTCATCTTTTTTAAAAAATGCTTTTTTTGATATCCGTTTTTTTGCTAAAGATCCAAAAGAAATTGGAAGAGTCTTTTATGAAGTTCGACAAGTAGAAGGAGTAAAATCTGTTAATCGTGTAAAGCCTGTTCAACTTTTTACTTTTATTATAACTCTAATTTTTACAGTCTTTGTTTGGATTTCAAACAACTATTTGCTTTCACTTATTATTGAGCATGGATTTGGAAATATAAATAAAGTTATTGCCTATTCAATCCTTTATATTGAGCTTTTTATGCCAGTTTTTTCAGTAATTGTTTTAACAAATATGCTTGGAAAATTCTATCCTGCACTAATAAATAAAAAAATAATTTGGATTATTTCTTTTGTTGTAATGTCTTTGTCTGTTTTATTTTTATTTCAAAAGTATGTAAACTTAAATTTTGAAATAAACAAATTTACAATGATAATTGGCGTAATTGTTGCATATCTATATCTTTTTAGTAGGTATAGGAAAGTTATGAAAAAAATTTAAAACTATCTACTTTGCTAGATTTTTAATTTTTTAAAGCCTTTTTATGATGAAAACTTAAAATGCATAGTGTCACCATCTTTGACTTCATAATCTTTTCCTTCAAGCCTTAGTTTACCTTTTTCTTTAGCTTTTGCTTCAGATCCTGCATCAATTAAATCCTTCCAAAAAATGACTTCAGCCTTAATAAAACCCTTTTCAAAATCTGTATGAATAACTCCTGCGGCTTTTGGGGCAAGTGTGTTCTTTTTTATCGTCCATGCTCTAGTTTCTTTTGGGCCAGTTGTTAGATATGTTATCAATCCGAGTGTTTTGTAGGCACTTTGAACTAAATGATCAAGTCCTGATTTTTCAATTCCAAGTGTTTGCATATATTCTTTAGCTTCTTCTGCTGAAAAATCTACTAAATCATATTCAACTTTTGCACAAATTGGTATTATTAAGTTTTCATCGTTTATTCCAATAATTTTTGATGCTTCTTCTGCTGAAAAATCTTTTAGTTTTTCTTCAGAAATATTGATTATATAGAGTGTGGGTTTGAATGTGAGAAGATGTAAATCTGACAACTCTAAAATTTCTTCCTGAGAAAAATCTTGTTGATTTGCGGTAATTCCCTCTAGAAGGCCTTTGTTTAGTTTTTCTATAATTTCTAAATAGGCAATCTTATCTTTTTGATTTGATTTTGCATCAGTTCTGGCTTTTAAAAGTCTTTTTTCAACTGTTTGTAAATCGGCAAGAAGGAGCTCTGATTCAATTATTTCTCTATCACTTTTAGGATCAACAGTGCCGTGGACATGTGTAACATTTGAATCATCAAACCAACGAATAACATGAGCAATTGCGTCACATTCTCTAATGTTTGCTAAAAATTTATTTCCGAGTCCCTCACCTTGTGAAGCACCTTTTACTATTCCCGCAATATCTACAAATTTTATGATCGCTGGAATAGTTTTTTCAGAATTTGATAGTTTTGAAAGGGCGATAAGCCTTTCATCAGGAACTTCAACTATTCCAACATTTGGATCAATTGTTGCAAAAGGATAATTTGCGGTTAGTGCGTTTGAACTTTTGGTTAAAGCATTAAATATAGTAGATTTTCCAACATTTGGAAGTCCTACTATCCCAATATTTAAAGACATATTTTAATTAGGTTATTTTTCAACTATTTCTGAATGGTATTGGTGAATATCTTGTCTGATTGACCTGTGTGCCCTTTTTTCTCTCTTCAACTCTCTACTCTTCTTAATTTGTGCAACTAATCGATCTTTTGATAAGTCGAGGGCTTTTGTGATATTATGGCTTGCCTCACTTGCTTTCATTGTGTCTAGTTTTGGAAGAGATAGAGTCATTTCTACGGAAAATGCATCGTGTTTTTCAAATTTTTCAATCAATACTCTAAGAGTGACTGCATCTGATGGATACTTGTCTAGAAGTCCTTCAAATTGACTTACTTTTTTTTCAACATAATCATTAAACAACTTGGCTTCTGCTTCTGAAAGATTCTTTTGTGTGAGAATTAGTTCCATTTTTTGTTGGTTAATTGTTTTAACTAAGTTAATTATAACAGAAAGAAAATTGCCTACAACTTGATATTTACATAGCAAATAGGTATAATTAAATGATTTAATTAAATTTA
>CAYVBX010000014.1:0-27005 GCA_964449945.1 uncultured Candidatus Peribacteria bacterium | reverse complement strand
AAAAACTAATTCTATAAAGCAAAAGACCTAAAAATATATTCACTTGCTTGTCCTCTTAAAATATTTGAATTTGGCAAGAAAAACAAATCAACATCGTCTATTATTTCCAAAATATAAGCAGTAGTTATATAGTCAAAAAACCAACTATCTGGCTTTACATCTCTAAAATATTCATACGCATCTTTGATAAAGTTAATTTCAAAAACAGTTAATATCATTTTTACCGCTTCTGCTTTAGAAACAGGCTTTTCTGGCCTAAAATTTCCATCTTGATACCCTTCAACCCAATTATTTAATTTCGCAAAACACACATATGGGGCATACCAATCCTCTTTTACATCAGGAAAACAATTTTTATATGCGTTAGATGGCGAATGTCCAGCCCCCATAACCAATACTTTTAGTAGTTCCGCTCTATTTATTTCGTTCTCAGGACGAAAACTCCCATCGCTATAACCATTCAATATTTGGTAATTTTTCAAAAATTTAATAGCAAACGCATATTTATGTGAAAAATCAACATCCGTAAAAACTTTTTCACCTTCTAGTAAAAGAAAATCATCATAAAGATCATTTAAGCTATCGTTATAAAAAATTTCATAAACAAAGTCTGGATTTAGCATATCTTGATACGAAAGCTCCATAAACCAAGCTTTAATCAAATCATTTGAAATTATGTATCCATAATTACCACCAATTCCATCAGTTGAAATCGCCACAACAATACCAATTGCTTTTTCAACAGCATTTAATACAGGCCCTCCTGAATTTCCCGGATTGATTGTTGCATCAGTTGCTATTTCGTTTACATATCCTTCGTTGTCAATTGCAAAGCCACTTACAATACCTTCCGTTAACGTAATGCTGGTTAGCTGGCTTGCATTTGGAAATCCCAAAATAGAAATTTTTTCACCCATTCGAGGTAGTTCATCAGCCATATCTATGAAACTGTGATTAAGTGAGTTTATGTTAACTTTTCTGTCGCCAATTGTTTTATCATTATTCAAATAATATTCAGGAACAATAATCGCTAAGTCATAATCTGTATCATACGCAATTACTTTTGCAGAATATTTGCAAAATGGTTTTGAGTATTCGTTTTCAATTGTGCAAATTTGTATATTTGGAAAAGGTTTTTGATTTTTTTCGTCAAAGATAATATGAGAAACAGTAAGAATATACGAGTCTACACTCATAAAAAAACCAGTTCCAAAAATTTCATTCCCTTGATCGTCAAAACTTCGAACCATCACAGTGCTTGAAATACTTTCTTTGAATTTTATAGATCCAAACGACACAAGACCAATGTTTAAAACGAAAATCGCAATAATAGCAATTATTTTTTTCATAAATTTAATTGTTTAGGATATGCTTTTGAACGAGGGCAATCACTTTCCTGCCCCAAAAGTTTTTCTGTGGAGCAAGTTTTTTCAGTAATATTTGAAAGATTAGGGAGGTTTTTACAAATTCTTTGAAACAAAGGATCTTCGAAGAATATTTCGTTAGTATCTTTACAGTTTTTTTGTTTTGCAATTTCTTTTTCTAGCAGTATAAAATCATGATTTCCAAGCGCCACAACTCTTGAAAGATCAATGTTGCTAAGGCTTCCTTTATAGTTTAAGATATCAAACTTAAAAAGAGTCAAAAAGTCCTTCGAATTTTGATTATAGTATCTCGCCATTTCAAAGTCATTGTTTCTAATAGCATCAGCAAAACCTTCAAGATTGTTTATTGAAAGAAGTCCATAATCACTATATCTACAAATATTTATTTCTTCACAATTTTTTCTTAAAATTTCAAGCTCTTTTATTAGGTGTTTTGCAATTTCAAAATTTTTTCTTTGAACTTCTTTAATTCGAATATCTAAAGACTCTTTGTTTGCAGACTGACTTAACTCAAATGCAAAATTGTCTTCTACAAGAAATTCTTTCAAGCTGTTTTGTATATGCCAAGTTCTTAGTATTGTTTGTAAAAGTAAGTCTTTGTTTTTTTCTTGAACTGAATAGAAAAAAACATAAGAAGACATGAAAATTAAAATCAAAATAATGGAAAAAACTGCGTAAAAAAGTTTAAATTTTGTTTTTTTAGACATTTTTGATTATTACAACAGAATATTCTCAAATAATTTAATTAAAATCAAATAAGAAAAAAGGACATTTATTATTTCAAAATGTCCCTCAGTGCCACATTCTTTTCAGACCCTTTAGAAGCCTGAAGGAGGATCAATTTTGCTCCAATCTATCATTTTATTCATCAGTGGAGCAATATTGCTCAGAGGCGATGGAGGTTTCTCTTCAAGAGCTACTCCCATAAATTCCATTAGGGGTTCCTCTCTTAAATTTAATACTCCTTCGATACAACACTCTCCAATCAGCTCAAGAGTTAAATCTCTTATGCTTCTATTTCTTGTGAGTAGGGCTAAGTCTTTTCGAGTGAAAAAGACTACCCCCTTTTTTTCTGCCTTATCCTGTTCTTCTTTGCTAAGGCAAACCACTTTTGCCTTAGAGCTAACAATTTCTGACAAATCGGGACTTTCCCAATAAGTCATCATTTTGTCATTTTTAATGAGCCCCAGCAAGTTTTCCCCAGAAATAAAAAGTTGATTTCTAGCCATCTTCTCCTCCTTTTTGTCATTCTAAGAAATCTACGAAATGCAGATTCTTAAAACGAAACTTTAAAACCTTCTAAAACAAGGACTCCTTCTTTGTCAACAATTTCTTGTCACATAAATAAAAAAAACTGTTAAAATAAAAAAACTATCAATAACTTGTACTTATATGGAAATCGAAATCAACAAGGCTATACCAGATTTTACACTCGAAGCCTTTCACAATCAGAGTTTTAAAAAAATTCGACTTGCAGATTATAAAGGTAAGTGGCTTGTTTTATTTTTCTATCCCGCAGACTTTACATTCGTTTGTCCAACAGAATTAAGTGAGCTCGCAGATCATTACGAAAAATTTAAAGAACTCGAAACAGAGATTTTAAGCGTTAGTACAGACACAGCCTTTGTTCATAAAGCATGGCACGATAATTCTCCTGCAATTAAAAAGATTCAGTTTCCAATGCTCGCAGATCCAACAGCAGAACTAACAAAAGCCTTCGGCGTTTACATAGCAGAAGAAGGTCTTCCAAGAAGAGGAACATTCATAATTGATCCAGACGGAATTTTAAAAGCCTACGAAGTACACGATAATTCAATCGGCCGAAGTGCAACAGAACTGATCCGAAAAATTGAAGCCTCAAGATTTGTAAGAGAAAATAAAGGAGAAGCATGCCCAGCAAGTTGGCACAAAGGCGAAAAAACTCTTACCCCAGGTATCGATTTAGTCGGAAAAATTTAAAATCTCTAAAAAAGACAGTCCAAATACGACTGTCTTTTTTTTTGTATCATAAATATATTTATTCGCGGAAATTAAAGAAAAAACAATCAACGCCTATTCAAAAAAATCCTCGTTTTTCGCAAGTTTTTTATTTTTATTAAGTTGACTAATCACCTTCTCAAGATCGGCGGGCAAATAAGCTTTTATCGATATCTCCTCACCGTTCCAGTCAAAGGAAATTCTGCTTGCATGTAAAAACTGCCTCTTAAGTCCAAATTTCCGCGCCAATTCCTTGTTTTTCTTAAATTCTCCATATTTCTGATCACCAGCAATTGCATGTTTAATCATAGAAAAATGTTTTCTAATTTGATGAAACCTTCCATGTTCAATCTTAACATTCAAATAGCTCAAGTCATCAAGCGGATATTCCGCTACTAAATCATAAAAAGTCTTAGCCTCAACTTCTTGCCCTTTTCGCCCCTCAAGTTTTTCATCAATTACACCTTTCCTAAGACTTCCCAGTACTAATGCAAAATATTCTTTTACAATAAGCCCTTTTTTAAACATTTCTTTCAAAAGCTCACAAGCCTCTAAATTTTTCGCAACAATCAAAGCCCCACTTGTATTTAAATCAAGCCTATGCACCAAAAAATATTTCCCAAATTTTTCAGCCAAAACACTTGTAAGGGCCTCTTTCTCTTTAACTCCCTCTCCGGCATGCACAGCAACACCATAAGGCTTATTTATAACAAAAAAGTCATCATTCTCAAAAATAACATCAATCTCAATTCGTTTTAAAGGTTCAAATTTAAGAAAAAATTCAACTTCATCCCCCGCCTCAAGCACATAGTCCAATGAAACTTTTACTCCATTTACTCGTACCGCCTTTTTCCTCATTACACTTTTTAAATAACCCTTAGAAAATTCCTTTTCAATAAAATGCCCAATCGGCATACCTTCCAAATCCTTCGACACAATGTATTTTTTCATACAAACTTATATTATTTTCTCACTGAACTTTATAATATTATTTAAAAAAGGCAAACAAAAAGCCCTATAAATAATTATGATTTTTTTAGAAACTGATCCCTTGAAAGACTTTCCGCACTACTAGTTATTTTTGAAAAATCTAGATATTTAGGAGTTCTAAAAGAGTTTGTAGCACTTATTTGTCCAGAAGAAAGGTTTTTTTCAAGAGCAGACTCAATAAATGGATCTTCCCCCAAAGAAACACATCTTCCTATCGCCACCTTGGGTCTATCTCTTAAAACAGGAGTCTCAGTTCTAGCAGTTATTGGACCTTTCATATTGTCAACTTCAGAAATTTCATATTGTAGAGCTTCAATTTTTAAAGCTAAATCGAGTGCAATCTCATCGTTATCACCGTTTACAAATGTTTTAATGGGCTTCTCTAAAGCTTTCTTTTTACTCCCTTTTAATCTTTTTCTTTCAAATTCTCTATTTTTTGAGTCATAAATATACCTGTTTCTAAAAACAGTCATCGCATCTTCAAGAGAAGAAATTCCCAGCTTAAGTTGATCCATTAAATTGTCATAAACCAGTTGTTGTTGATTCTCCATCGTGTCAGACCTCATATTATTTTTTATACAAATATCAGCAAACATTTTTTTATCAATAAAACTCATAGCTAAAGAACAATCAATTCCTGCGTTAGTACTATCAAAAAGCTCAAACAATCCATCAATTTTTTTAATGATTTCATCTAAAGGCTCTTCTGTATAAAATATTAAATATTTAAGATTAACTCGATACACCTTTATTTTTCCAAGTTTTCGAATTTCTTGAAGCAATTTAACAGCATTTTTTCTCATTGTTTCAAGCATTCCAATATTTATTATTTCATCAGCTGGGGCATGAAATTCTCCAGAGAAAGCCTTTAAGTAATCGTTGTCTAAAATGCCTTGTTTATAAACAGACAAGAGTTTCATAAAGTCATTTTCCCTCCCCCCTTCTTCAACTACACTTTCTTTATCAGTATCGCTATTATTGGAAGCATTTTCTTTATCAAAAAGGGTTCCAATAGAAAAATCTTCTTCAGTTTTTTCTGCTTTTTCCAAAGAAACTTCTTCCAAAGGACTAATGTCTTCCTCGTCCAAATCAAGAAATTCAAGCTCATCATCACTTCCAAAATCTTCAATATCAATTGGTTGATTATCAAAAGCAATCATTCCCTCTTCATAAGTCGTGTCTTTAGAATCTAACTTTTCATCTTTTGATAAATATAATGACCTACTTAGAAAGACGCAAAGTGCTTCCACAAGAGCCTTTATTCGGTTTTCTGAAAAGAAATATTCATTTATGTGCCCACGATTTCCAAATTTTTCATTGGGATCGTGTAATTTTAGAAGAAAAAAAGAATAGGCTTTATCCTCCAAAACAATTTTATCAAATATTTCTTTCAAATCTTCTTTAAAACACAAATAAGATGGCAAATTAGGCTTGTACTCAGAAATATAACAACTAAGCTCAAGACTTGCATGTTTCTCTGATAATTCTCGAAACATTTTTTTTATTTCTTCCTCTTTTTTCAGCATTTCTGTAATTTTGTTCTCAAGTCCCAAAATTTTAAGACTATAGTGCAAGTTTAATATTGCTGAAGGTGCAACATTTTTTACCATTAAGTTTTTAGTTTCTATAACAATTGCTTCTCGAATTTCTTTATCAACACCACATTCTTCAAGAGATTTTAACAAAAAAAGTAAACTATCCGCAATTATCGAATGAGTTTCTTTAGCTAAAGTTTCTTGAATATAATCTCGCCCTTCAGGTGTTTCTAAAAAACGCAAAAGATCTTTCCTTCGCATAACAATATCTGAAATACTAGGCTCAATAATAGCCTTAATTGCTAGTAAATTTATTCTGCTTAGAGTTTCAGAAACAGAACTATTGTCTTTATCAACTCCGCCCTCATTAAATTCATTTGAGCCCACATTTGTTTCCTCCAAAGGATTTTGATCTTTAGAATCCTTTTCTGTTGATCCTTCTAATCTTTCTTCAAAGAAAACAAGTTCATCGGATTTATTTTTCGACATTTTTAAAAAATTAAAAAACCTAAAATTTATAAAGCCATTTACTTTATAAATCAATAACAAAACTAAAAATTGTATGAATTATTCCTTCTTGTTGCAGTCTTTCTAGCAGACACAATTGCATTCCCTGCAGATATGCGAACTTCACTTTGAAGTTGATCAACAGAGCTTTTCATTATTTTTTCAGGACTTAATGCTAAAATTTCTGGGGTTTTTTTCTCTAGCAAAGCTGGTAAATTTTTCTGCTTCATAATTACTTATTTAAAACTATACAAATAATAGCACCTCAAAGCACCCCCTGTCTATTCGTATTCATAAATCAATTAGAAAACTTTAATTAAGCCGTGTTGAAAAATCCAAATAATGAAAAATTGCATGCCCCATTTTTTGGGCTACAGATCACTGGAGCCACTTGTCGGATTTGAACCGACGACCCACAGTTTACAAAACTGTTGCTCTACCAGCTGAGCTAAAGTGGCTGGATGAAAAATTACTCGCCAATATTATTTAAAACTCCCATCTTTGTCAAATTTTTTTCATCATAAGAAAACCCCTCTTAAACTTTTTCGTAATCATCGGGCTTACGAATGTAGTACGAACAATTATTATTAAAAAGATTTCTCGTTAACAATAGGATGTTCAAATTAAAAATGATTGAGTATAATCAAAACATAAACTGTAATTTTATTATTGAATTAATAACATGCAATACACTTTCATAGATTTGTTCGCAGGAATAGGAGGTTTTCACCTTGCTTTTCATAAATCTGGGGCTAAATGTGTATTTGCAAGCGAATGGAATAGTCATGCAAGAAAAACTTATGAGGCAAATTTTAAAAAAATATCGCCATCTTTATTCAAAAAAGGAAATTTTGCTGGAGATATTACAAAAGTCGATGAAAAGAAGATGCCTAATTTTGATATTCTTACTGGTGGTTTTCCTTGCCAACCTTTTAGTCATGCAGGCTTCAAAAAAGGCTTTGCAGACCAAAGAGGCACTTTATTTCACGATATTGTAAGAATACTGAAAGAAAAGAAACCAAGAGCATTTTTTTTAGAGAATGTTAGTCATTTACTAAAACATGATAATGGAAGAACATTCGAAGTCATCAAACAAACCATCGAAGAAGAATTGGGTTATTCTTTTTTTTTCAAAATCATCCGAGCATCAGATTTTAATCTTCCCCAACATAGAGCAAGATTATTTATGATCGGATTCAAGGATAAAACCATACAGTTTGAATTTCCAAATCCCGTTCCCTTAACCAAAACTTTGTCGGATATTTGGGGCGGAAAATGTGAAAAGAAAATAGGTTACACTTTAAGGGTCGGAGGCCGAAGCTCGGGTATTAACGATCGCAGAAATTGGGATTCCTATATAGTTGACGGAGAGGTTAAAAAACTTAGCCCCAAAGAAGGTAAAAAGTTGATGGGATTTCCTGAAGACTTTATTTTTCCAGTTTCTGAAACACAGGCAATGAAACAGCTTGGTAATTCAGTTGCGGTAAATAGTATATACGCAGTGGCTCAACAAATAATATTTTCACTAAAAACACATGATAACAGGAAACAAGGGCGAGTGGAGCGAGTTTTACGCATTCCTAAAGATTTTGTCGGAAGGGAGGCTATTTGCAGCCGATAAAAAACTCCAATCTATTCCAGAGAAATATTTTGATGTCTTAAAAATTGTTAGAGAAGAGGCAAGAAATGGAAAATTGACCTATGATCTGCTAGAAAACCCAGGTCAAATATTAATATTTGACCAAAATTCCAAACAAATAGCTATTTTAGAAAGAAGTTATATTTCAAGTAAATTGCAAAAAATATTCGAAAAAATCAAAAATTCCACTTCTAGCACTTTTAGCATTCCTCTTGCGGAGGAAGTCATGAAATACCTTTTTTGTAAAAATATTAAAGCAGGAAGTTCAAAAAATCTGACATATTTCTTATGATTTATGATCGTATTTCACCAACAACTCCCGATCTTGGTTTTAGCATAAAGTCTATGATGGGTTCTCCTTCAACACTACTCAATGCTTCCAAAGCTACAAATTTTATTTTCAAGATTGTTGGTAAAAAAATTCAAAGCAATGAGCTCGAAAAAATAGAAGGAAGATCTAAGCTAAGGGAGTGTTTGAAATTTATTGAATCTACTGGTGCTCGGATTGAATATGTTAAAATGGAGAATTCAAATTTCGAAAAAAATTTAAGAATGATAGACACGATATTTCCTCAAATGATTGCAGAAGCAATAAGGACTTTTTATGAAGGAAAAGGAAATTCTTTATTCGAAATAATTAATTCTCTAGAAAACGAAAAGATATTGGAATCAAAATTTAATTTTTCTAAGGACGATTATTTATATAAAATTAAGCATTTTTTGGCCTCCATAGCTCTTGGGATGACACCAGTTAAGAAATGGGATGGCTTTAATAAGGCCCATGGAGGATATATCATTGTAAAGGAAGATGGTGAGTTAGTTTGTTATCATTTATATAATAGTGATGAATTTCAAGAATACCTTTTTGAGAACACGAAACTCGAAACTCCCAGTACCAAACGCCATGGATTTGGGTATCTTTATGAGGACAATGAAGAACAATTCATAAAGCTAAATCTTCAAATACGCTTTATTAGATAAAACAAAAAAGGACTTATCACAAACAAAATTTTAAGGGTGCCATTTCAACATTGTGCAATAAATCCAAACACACGTATTTTTAATATTCACCACAACCGACCACTTCCCATTCAAAAACCCAAAAATCTCTGCTATCCTCCTACCAAGCTTCACTTTAATCAGCAAACCATGCAAGACCTCTCAAAATTATTCTTAGACCGTTTCCCCGAAGGCAAAATAAACGAATCACTAGCCCGCTACACGACATTTCGAATCGGTGGAAATGCAAAATTTTTCTATCCACTCACCGACACAAAAATCCTTCCAGACCTTCTTTCATTCGCAAAAGAACACAATTTAAAATATTTTATTCTCTCCGGAGGCTCGAATATTTTGCTTCCAGATGATGATTTTGAAGGCCTTTTAATAAAAATGGATAATCAAGAAATGGAAATAAACGGCACAGAGCTAAAATCAGAGTCCGGCACACTCGTTTCAAAACTCGTAAATTTCAGCGTTGAAAATGGCCTCGAGGGCCTCGAAAAATGGGCATCCCTTCCGGGGACAGTTGGAGGTGCAGTTAGAGGAAACGCAGGATGCCATGGCCTTGAAACAAAAGACATTTTAAAAGAAGCCGAAATTTTCGATCCAGACACAATGCAAATAGAAATTTGGAAAAACGAAGACTTCGAATTTGCCTATAGACACAGCAAAATTAAACAAACCATGAAAATAATTTTGTCAGCAACTTTCGCCCTCTCCCCTCTCAAAATGACAAAAGAAGAACAAAAATCACACCTCAACGAAGCAATTAATTTCCGCCTCCAAAAGCAACCATTCGGCTTTTCCGCAGGTTCTTTTTTTAAAAATCCATCTACCGAAAAACCAGCAGGAATGTTAATCGATCAAGCAGGCCTCAAAGGCTTTCAAATCGGAGATGCGATGATTTCAGAAAAACACGCAAATTTTCTCATCAATAAGGGCAAAGCCAGCTCCAAAGAAATGCGAGAATTAATTTCTCATATTAAAGAAACAATCAAGGAAAAATTCGATATCGACCTTATTGAAGAAGTTCAGATAATAAATTATTAAAAATCTTTTGATTATCGAAGAGTCCTTAATTTTTCAAAAAACGTTTTTTTTGCATAAGCCAAAAACTCCCCCAAAAAATCATTGATTTTCCTCTAAACAAACACTTAAAACCCCTCCCCATAAAATCAATAAGTTTCCCCGCAATAAATCCTACTCTCCGCGAATCATTAAGCTTTTTCACAATTCATAATCTCTCCCCTTACTTCTTTTTTGGAAGTGGACAAGTATTTATACCAAGAAGAGTGTAAAGCCCACAAAATCCAGTAATCGCAGTAAAAACAAGAACAACAGCCATTACGCCCAAAACAATTTGTAGCCAACCGATCATAAAATAAGCCAAAACACCAAGCGAAACACCCAAAACAGCACGAATAACTCTATCCACTGGCCCCTCGTTTGGAGCAAAAAACTTTGCCATATTTTTTTTATTATTTATTTAAGTATAACATATTTTTTCAAAATATGTTAAAAACCCCATTTGCAAACTATCTTGTTTGTCAGAAATTCAGAAATAATAGCACTTGAAATAATGCCTATATTAAGCATTTATTGCGAGTATTTATAAAATGCAAGCAACACAAATCCATTTTAAACTTGCTTTTTTTAAAACATTTAGCCATACTTGTAAATCAAAAAATTTTAACTCATAAAAATGACAACACCAAAAACACCAACTGAAATATTCGAAACATTAAATCCAGCCCTTACGACAGAAACCCCAGATCTAATAAATGAAAATCCAACCCCAAAGCCAGCCCAAGAATATAAATCCTCTCAAGATCCCAGATCTGTAGAAAAAATACCGGCAGAAACAAAAAAATCGAGCCTTTCTATCCTTGATGAAGCTCCCAAAAAACGATATTCAATCAATATAACAACAACAAAACGAGGAATTCCGGCTATGTGGGAAAAAGGCGGAGGAAGGACTAGTGGAGGATCTTCTCAAATAATTACTGGAAGAAACGGTGAAGCAAGACGACCAGTTTATGTTCGAAAAAGCGGAAGTTTATCCTGTGCAGAACACGCTTTAATTACTGTTCATGAAGGGTTTTATATTGTAAATGTTGATCTTAGTCGAGGAGAGGTTTCATACGCATCAATTCTAAAAATTTTAAATACAAGCGTCAAAGATATTGATGGCCATAATTGGGAAGCTAAAGCTGAAGTTCAAGAAGAAAATGTTTTTTCAAACGGGGAATGGGATACAGTCTTCGATCCGAAATTAGCTTCTGCTTTAAAATCAGCAATAGGAAAAGCAAGTTCTTATCATTGTAGATCAGCATATTTTATCGACAGTTCAGAAAAAAAAGAGCAAACAGCAGAACAAAAAGCCAAAAAAGAGGCTGAAATGAGAAGACAAGATGTAGAAAGAGCAAAACTAAGAGATCAGAAAAATAAACGAGATGCTGAAGTAAAAGCAATGAAAGAAGCCGAAAGTAAAAAATTAAAAGAATCTGGACTTGGTGAAAGATTAGAAAACGTGAACGAACGAAGAAAAAGAATAGAAGCACCAATAATAGAACTTCAAGATTGTTATTTCATTATTTCATCACAAATTAGGCTATATTCTGAAGAAAATGTTAAAAATATTGAAGATCTTACAACAATATTAGAAAACGAATTCAAAGAAAAAATGCGAACAGAAAGTCTAAAAGCAATTTTTGCACCAAAATTTGCCAAATACGAAGAAAAAGTGACGGAACTTGGTTTTGAAATGAGTATCAATAAAGAGGTCATTCTTTCTACACCTTCCAGTTCTTATTCTTCTAAGACTTTTCCCCTAAGCGATGATGGACTGATTAATTTTGTGACATTTTTAGAAGAGAGAAAACTTGAAAAAATCAGAGAAGACATCGGAAAACAATTAAAATTAAAATACTTAGAAGAAAAATTAGAAGCAGAAAAATTAAATTTACCAAAAGATATTCAAATTTGGCGTAGAAGAAGTGGAAGAACAAATCGAGGTGAAGGTTGGGTAATTACAAAAGATGGATCACTTCGAGAAAACGACGGCACTTTGGACCCATATTCAAAAAGATATGCAAGATATGGTGAAGGCATAATGATTTGGGAACAAATACTTCCGGGAGAAATCGTTTTGAAATGGTCAAAAACAAGTAGTGCATCAGAACATGTTTTTGAAGTAGTTCATTTGCCAGAAGAAGGACTAACAGAGGCACAAAAAGAAAAAATACTCGAAATTGAAGAAAAAATTGAAAAAGAATGGGAAGGAGTTGCAGGGGTGTCATCAGGTATACCAAGCCCTTCAATTGAAAACGGTTTTGGACTTTGCAAAAGAGCTAAAGCATTAGATAAAACAACAAAAGCAAGTGTTTCGGACTTACTCAATAAATTCGGAAGATAAAACACCTATTTAAAGAGAAAAAAGAGTTTTTTTACTTTTTCAGTATTTAAAATTCGGTTATAATTCAAACAATTTTATAACCTATAAATATGAAAAAAGTATTGATACTGATTGTAATGCTTGCAATCAGTTTTCCAAGCACATTCGCATATTTTTCTGATGTAAATGAAAGCACGGAATTTTCCACTTACATCAACTGGCTTAAGGATCAGGGAGTGGTTCAAGGCTATGCAGACGGCACATTCGGTGTTTACAAAAATATCAATAGAGCAGAGTTTCTAAAAATGCTTTACGAAACAACATTTTTAATCGATTCAGCATCTTTCCCTACAAAAAATCCTTTTAAAGATGTTCCAGCTAACGAATGGTATTATAAATATGTTATGCAAGCCTATGCTGATGGGGTTGTGCAAGGTTATGGTGACGGCACATTCAGGCCAGCAAATAATATTACTCTTGCAGAAGCTATGAAAATAGTTCAGGAAGCCTTTTTTGGAGATAATATAGGATTTCTTGCAGGAGAAGGTTGTTCCAAAGTTGATGTCTTTTATTCTTGCGGTTCTGCAATAGAAGGCGCAGGGGCTTTAACTGGATGCAAAAGAATTACAGATGAAGATTGGTCATTTATTTACTTTTGTTTAGATAAATCTTTTAATATACATGGAGAAGCTATGTTGATACAGGCAGATTTACCAATTAGTAGAGGGCTTATGGCACAACTTATCTATAGGACAAAAGCCATTAACGACAATAATTTCGTTCCATATACCGAAGACATTTCCCCAAAAGGCATAATTTTTACCTACACAGATCCAGAAAAAAATTTCACATTAAAGTTTCCAATCTCTTGGGAAAACATGATTTCAGAAAGACAAGAATACCTAGGCGATACAAATATCAGTGATTATTATGCATATGGATTTGGTTTTGAAGAACAAGAAAATATGATTCAAATTGTCGTATATACAAAAGCTCAATGGAATGCACTTCTCGCTGAAGATGGACTTACTCCAGAATTTCTCGGAGAGAAAAACGGACTTATTTTTGGATTTTATCATGCTAAAGATTGTGTAAGTCCAGAGATGTGCTTATTAATGGAATCAACTGAAAAGATTAAAAATTCTTTCTCTTTGATTAAAAAAATCACCTTGCAAGCTAAGTAAAAAAATAAAAAATAAGAGGATAAATATTATATTAAGTTCTAAACCCAACTTCTGTATTGCATAAATCTCTAATTTTGTGCTACAATAATATGAAGTCAAAAAACAAAAATAAAAATATAACTAATTTGACTATGAAACTAGCAAAACAAACTCTAATCGTCTCGGCATTGATGGTCGGAGCTTTGGTCTTATTCTCTAATATGCCAATTGCTTCGGCAGCCCTTCTTTCACCTGAAGACAACCTAATCGGTACAGAAGGAGATTTAAGAACACTAATTAGAACAGTTCTAAATTACTTCTTAGGGTTTCTAGGACTTCTAACTGTAGTTTTCATCATCTATGCAGGTATTCTTTATGTAACTGCTGGAGGTAATGATGAAAATACCACAAAAGCAAAAGGAATTATCAAAAATGCAGCTATTGGTTTGATTATTATCCTACTTTCATTTGCTTTAGTAAATTTTGTACTAGGAGCTTTCACAGCTTAAGCACAAGTTAAAAAAATTAGTTTAAATTTGGAGGTTCGAGTCCCCGATGGGATCCTCGAACCTTTTTTTTGGAGAACAAATATCAGTTTGCAGTTGCCATAGATCGTTGTTTTTCAGCTAACAGATCATCTTTTACAACGATTTTATTTCTTTTTACAACCACAATTTCTTCAATTGCAATAATTCTTTCATCCAACTTGAAAAAATGCAAAAATCTTCTAGAAACAAACAATTTTTTTAATTGAAAAGAATTGTCATCATAAGAAAAGTCCTCACAAATACCCAAATATTTTCCATTTTCTGTAAAAACCCGATTTTTTACAATAAAAAGACCCTTTTTTTGAACATCATAAACTCGCACAATCTCTTTTCCCTCAATCATTGCATCTACAGTTTTTATTCTTGGAAAAAATTCAAAACCAGAAATATCTTGCTCAGAAACAACTAGGTTTTGTTTTTTGTTTATTATAAAAGCCATTATCTTACCATTTTCCGTATTTATTATAAAATCTTTAACAAATCCAACAGGAGCTTTTAAATCATCGGCAATCACAGGTATTCCAATGCTTTGGCTAAAAAGTCTTTCCATTTTTATTTATTACGAAAAAATAATATCATATTTGATAAACATTCCAAAATCCGCAAAAAAACTAATCTTTACTTTTTTTTATTATTGATATAAAACTTCTGAAGTAAAACAATTATTTCTCGGGGTGTAGCTCAGTTGGCTAGAGTGCATGGTTTGGGACCATGAGGTCCAGGGTTCGAGTCCCTGCTCCCCGACCACTGATGCAAAGCGTAAGCGAAGCATTTATTCTTTAAGTTTTTTTAGTGCAGTTTTTTCGAAAACAAGGATGGATTTCTTGCACTTAGTACAGACAATTTACCGCAGTAGTAGTTCATTCGTTCTTCGTAAAAAACAATTTTACACTGACTTAAGAAATAAATATTTAAGAAATATTTGAGCATTTTTATTTAAGTCCAAATTCTTCATGCAATTTAATATTGCCTTTCTAAATATAAAAGCTATATTTGGCTATAAATAAGGTTTTTCTAAATGAAAATATTCATATTTGGCCCACCGGGAAGTGGCAAAACAACACTAGCAACAAGACTTTCAAAAATGCTTTCAGTTAAGCATTTTGAACTTGACGAATTGTTTTTTGAATTTGAAAAAGGAACAGACGCATTAGTAGAAAAACGAGAGCAAGTGATCGAAGAAATTCTCTCAAATAATAAATGGATTATTGAAGGTATGTATTTAGATTCATGGCTTGAAAAAATAATTCAAAAATCCGACCATATTTTTTTATTAAATCCACCAAAAGCACTTTCCTATTTTCGCCTTTCAAAAAGAACTATAAAACGAATGATCAAGCTCGAAAAACACGAAAGAAAAAGCGATTTTGAGGTTTTAATCTATTTGTTAAATCATATTAGAACATTTAAAAATAAAAAAATAGAGTTCATAAATCGTATTTCTATTGAAAGAAAAACCGTTTTTGAATCAAAATGGAAATCAAATATTATCAATTTATTAAAAGAAAAATCAGGTGACAAAAATTTATAAAAATATTGTTTTCAATCGAAATATACCCCCCCTCTACAAATACTTCTTTATCGTTTCTGCAGATTTTTTCAAAGCTTTTTGCTCAGACGCATTAAGCTTTATTGGCCATCTTCGAATAATCCCTTCTTCTCCAACAACAACAGGCATCGACAAGCACAAATCCCCTAGTCCAAGCTTTTCATCTAAATTCCAAGAAAGTGGAAGAATTTTCTTTTGATTAAACAAAACAGCCTCAACAATATCGCAACAAGTCATCGAAATTCCATAAAAAGTTGAACCTTTTCCTTTAATAATTTCATAAACTTTATTTCTCACTCTAGAATTTAATTTTTTCAAATCACACAAATCATTTTTCAAATCTTTTATATCCCTTCCCCCAACAGAAACAGTTGACCAAGCCACAAATCCACTATCACCATGTTCACCCAAATAATATCCATCAACATTTTGTGCATACACATTTAAACACTTTGTAAGCTCCGTTTTAAATCGAGAGGTTTCAAGAGCCGTTCCAGTTCCAAAAACCTGCCTACGAGGAAGTTTGGACCATTTCTGTGCATAATATGTGAGAACATCGACGGGATTACTAATAATTATTAAAATTGCAGATTTTTTGAAAGTCCCAATTTGTTTTATTATTGATTTCATAATCGATTTATTTTTTTCAACAAGCATTAGCCTAGTTTCACCCTCTTTTTGAGCAACTCCAGCCGTAATTATCACAATATCAGACTCACTGGCATCTTGAAAACTTGCCTCACGAACACACCCAGTTTCGACATAACAAAGATTGTCAGTAATATCCAAAACTTCTCCTCTTTGTTTATAAGTATTTATATCAATAAGTTTTATCTCAGAAGCAACATTTCGAAGCATCAATGTATAAGCCAATGTTGAACCAACCGCACCAGCTCCAATAATAGAAATTTTTCTCATCTTTTTATGATTAAATCTCTCTATTTTAGCATAAAATAAAAGAAATTTAAACCTTTTAAATTAAAATGAATTTATTTATTAAACCTGAAAAAGTTTTGAAAAAACAAAAAAATTTCGAGCCTTTAAAAATTCATTATTCTTTTTTTCATAATAAAGCTGAGCCACAGGCCTAATTCCGTAATCATGACCGGGGAATATTAGAGTTTTTGGATTTAATTTTCGAATAACAGAAAGTGAATTATAAAGATTTTTCATTGCTAAAACATCAGGAACTTTCCCAACAGATCCAACAAAAAGAGTATCTCCACTAATCAACGCATTTTCTTCTTGAATATAATAACAAATTGAATCATCGCTATGTCCGGGAGTATAAATACTGTTAATTTCCAAGGATTGAACAATTATTTTTTCAGGGATTTCTTCTGCACTAATCCCATATTTTTGTAATTTTGATAAAGCATTTTTATGAGCAAAGACAGGCACTCCATATTTTTCAATTAAACCAAAAACTCCATCAATATGATCCTTGTGAGAATGTGTCAAAATTATCATTTTTGGAATAAATGATTCGAATTCTATTTCTGCAATAAGTTGTTCACTATCGCTAGGGTCAACAATGATTAGATCTTTAGAACCATTTTTAGAGATTAAGTAAGAGAAATTTTTATTAAAACTTCTAACAGGGACTTGTCTAATCATCGCTTTGTGTTTTAACTTAAAAAATTATTAAATCTCTTTGCTCTTTTTTTCAATATAAAAAACAATCAAAAAATAGTGCCACACAATATATGGTATGTCCATTGCGTGAACCACACTATAAATGTATTTTTCTACAACATTTTTAATTTTTTTTCTTCATGTTTTTTATTAAAAAAAAGATGCCTATTTTTTTAGACATCTTTTTTTAATATAAATTTTTTTATTCCAGTTTCACTAAAAATTCATTTCTTCAAATTGGCTCATATCGAAATCTTCATATTCGCCCATATCAAAATCTTCAAATTGGCTCATATCGAAATCTTCATACCCACTCATATCATAATCTCCATAACTATCGTCCATCATCATAGCTCCTCCAAGAAGCATCATTGGATCGAATTCTTCTGCATCTTTAGGTTCGTCAACTTTGAAAGATTTATTTATATCGCCAATTTCTAATTTAAATTCAATACTTCCTTTTGCACCTTCAACATCAAGTGTAAGTACTCCTTCTGCACCTCTTAAAATTTTATCCTTTACTCCTACATAAAACTTTCCGCTTAGATCAAACATTTTTAATTGTTCTTCAAGATCTCTTATCTCACTTGTACTCAACTCTGCACCGTCCATTTTAGCTAGTTCGGAAGCAAAATTAACAATTGCATCTTTGTCTAAGCTTGCACTATAAACATAAGATTCAGTTCCCATTATTTTCTTTGTGCCTTCATATTTGATGTCTTTCATGAAATTGCTTTCTTTTGCAAGTTTTTGTATTGCAATTTCTTCTTCCGACATATCAGATTTTTTATCTAAAGCTTCAAATGTATCTTCAGGAATTGGCATTTTGTACCATTTTCCTAAAAATTCACTTACCATTTCTTTAGGAAGCATTCCATCAAAATCCCCAATATCTTTCAATGAGAAAAATAAGTATTTTGAATTTGATCTTAATTCTGCATCAAACATTTGATCTTTTATTTCATCCCATTTTGCAGAGCCATTTAATCTAAGATTAAATTTTGGTTCAGAAGGTTTTTCGTTATCCATATCTCCAGAAAATTTTACATTAAAACTGATTTTTTCAGGAGTTTCTCCTTCTGGAGCAGTGATATCTCCTTTTAGAGACATATCAAATTTCGCTGACGTAGCCTCATAATAGAGATTTGTGAGGCCTTCTTGCAACACTTCATTGCCTGCAGGTGGTGTTGCTCCAAGAGAACATCCAGATGCGAAAACAACAGCTAGTAGCATCAAGACCAAAGCTTTGATTTTCATAGATATATGTTTATATTTTAAAACGGCAAAATACTATAAAAAAAGCATCTTAAAGTCAAAATTTTACTTAGAAAAATTTCGACTTTATTTAATAGCTTTTATAATTTGATTTACCCAAAACCCCTTTTCTTCAACAAAATATTCACTTTTTATACTAAACAACTCCCCTTCTAAGCTTGAAATTACATCTTGCGGTCTATGATAAAAAGATTTTATAACAATCTCTTTTTTATTATCAATTTTTAGTTTTGGAGCCTTTCTTTGATTTATATTGCTTAATAAAAATTCCCCATCATTTTTTAATACTCTATAAACTTCGGAAAAGCTTTTTTTCAAGTTCTTTAAATGAACAATTAAAAAACCTGCAACAACAATATCAAAAAAACCATCTTCAAAAGGTAAATTTTCTGCATCAGCTAAAAATATTTTCGCCTCAGGAAAATCTCTTTTAAGTATTTTTAGCATTTCTTCAGATATATCTACGCAATAAACTTCAGCCCCATTCATAAGAACTTGTTCTGTAATTCTCCCTGTTCCTGCGCCCAAATCAAGGACCTTCTTTCCCCTTAAATCGCCAAGATTTCCCATGAAATGACCTTTCTCAAAAGTGTCAAGAAGGGCTTTACTTTGATTATAATAATTTGCCCAAATATTATAACCATCTTTGCTTAAATAAACATTTGAAACTTGTCTATTTTCCGACATAAATTTCTTTTTAAAAATAAAATATGCTATACTCTAACAAATATTAACCAAAACATCTATGGGAAGTGGAAAATCATATTCTCACAAAGAAACAGATTTTACTAGAAATAAAGGAAAAGAGGCTGAATTTGAAATAATGCTTGAAAAAATTGTTAGAGTTGGAGGGGAAATTTCCAAGGACGAAACATCTCCCATGTACAATGATTTAGGCACTTCTGAAGTTGAAACAGGCACAGAGAGAGAAGTCGTTTTTAATTTAGCAAAACACGATTACAAGATAATAAGAGAAGTTCAAAATCTTAAAATAAACAAATCTGGTAGAATTTATTCTACTGAAGAATTAGAAAATCCAATAGTTAGAATTAAGCTTTATAAAAAACCAGAACTTTCACAAGATTGGCTTTCTATCGACATGGATACTTTTTTTTAAAGCAATTATTTTAAATATTTCAGCACTTTTTCTTTTACTTCTTCCATCAGAGCTTCTTCTTCATCGTTATTATGATCATATCCAAAAATATGAAGCATCCCATGTGTAAACAAATTCATAACTTCATATTTTAATGAAATTTTTTGTGTTTTTGCTTGTCTTTTTGCAGTATCAATTGAAATCAATATATCCCCTAAATTTGTAGATTTGTGTTTATTTTTATTGTCATAAATCTTGTCAATATAAACAAAACTAAGAACATCTGTGGCAACATTTTTATTACGAAATTTATTATTGTATTCTTTTATTTCATTATCATCACATAAAACTACACAAATTTCACCCTTTTTGCCTTTTAAAAATTTTTCAGCATTTTGTTTGTCTTCCTTGTAATATTTTTTTGCAAGAAAATTAAAATCTGCCTTTGTAGCATTTGTCCTCAGATTTTTAATTAGTTCAATTTTGATCATTTAAGCCAAAGTTTTTGATAAATTTCCCATTCATTTTCATCGATCGTCCAATAAGGGTAAATGGCAAGGCCTGCAAAATTTTCTACTCGAGATCTTGCATTATTAAGTCCAGATATAATTCCTTTTATTCCATTTTCCATGTTTTCAACCTCAGGATTAAACGCTTTAGTTGTATAATCATAAGACGGAATAGCAATAAAAACTTCTTTTTCCTTAAATAGTTTGCTTACCCAAATTAATTGTTCTCTTACTAGAAGTCTGTAAAGATAACCTTCTTGAATGCTTGTATCATAAACCATTACAACAATTTGGTCTGCATATTTTGCCACATTTTTATAATTAATTTCGGAGTTATAATTCACAAAATCGTAAAAGATTCCCACAGTTTTTAATGCTACTTGAGGTACAAATTCAGCTAACGCAACGGAAATAACGGTGTCTTCCTTAAGAGTTTCTCGAGTTTCTTTAAGTAGTTGAATAAAATCAAGGTCACCATCCCAAACTGGCTCAATATCATAGTGTACGCCATCAAATCCAATCATTTTTGTAAGTATTTGAGATTGATTAACAATATTTTTTCTTACTTCAGGATCAGATAAATCTAAGCTTGATCTAATTTGTCCAAGCCATGTTTGATATTGTATATCGGGAGCATACTTTCTGGCTTTTTCAAGAAAACTTTCAGCATATTTATATGTTTCAAAATCTATTGTTCCATCAGATTTTAATGGCCCCGTATGAACAAAAACAGTAAAAAATTGATTTTTTTTCAACTTTAAAACCATTTCCGCAATTTCTTTTTCTGACACATCATCCCCTACCCATTTGTGTTCTATCCAAATAGCATTATTTCCTGTATTGAAATATGATCCGGGTCTTTTAGAATTAACTCCAATTATAAAAATCCAAACAAATAATAATATTAAAACAATTATCGACAATAATGTAATTTTCCAAAGTTTCATTTTTTTAATTTTTTAAGAGCCTCATACATTATAACACCAAAACAAGTTGCAACATTTAAAGAATTTGCTCTGCCATGCATTGGAACATAATAAGCCTCATCACAATATTTCAAAACTTCATCACCTACACCAAAAACTTCATGGCCAAAAACAAAGCAAGTTTCACTTTCAATTTTCATTTTTCTAAAATCCTGAGACTCTTTACATAGTTCTATTGCAACAATTTTAACCCCTTTCTTTTTTAGTTTTTTTATTATTTCTATTGGGTTTTTTTCATATTCATACTCAACAACTTCACAAGCACCAAGGGCTGTTTTTTCGATTTCTGGACGAGGTGGAACACCCGTAATTCCACAAAGATAAAGTTTTTTTACTTGTACAGCATCAGAAGTTCTAAATATGGCACCTACATTATAAAGACTTCTAACATTGTCTAAAATTGCATAAAAAGGATTTTTTTCATTTTTTTTAACCTGAGTTTTAGAAGGTTTTATTTTTTGAATTTCATCAAAGCTCAGTTTGTGTAGTGGCATTCAAATTTGTTAAATACTTTTTAGTATTATCTATCATATCAGAAAGTTCAGAAAAAGTAATAAAATCATCAGGTCTAAAGTTTTCATTTTTTTCAACTAGTCCTTTTTCATAAGCAAAATTTACATATCTAGGATACCACCACATATAGTGAATAGCTGTATTTATGTCTTTAAAATAAGAACTTTGTTTAAAAATAGCTTCAAAAGATCCAAAAAGACTTTCAAGCTCAAATTTATATTTAAAATCAACAAGTTCGCTTGCTCCTAGTAATACTTTTAATGCTTGAATACGGCTAATTTCAGATTCAGGCATAAAAGGACTATTTGGCTCATCAACAAATCCATTAACAATGCCTAGCATTGTTGCAATGTTTATTTCTTCATAATATTTATAATTTGGAGGATTATCTGGGTAAAGAATTAGCTCAGGGCTAAGTGAAATTTCATCAAATTTTGATCTAGTAATAAAGTCAAAAAAACAAAAATCTCTATAGTTTAAACAGTTTTCAATATATTCTCTTTTTTGATTTTTTATTTGAAATTCGTCAATAATTAAAGCGATCATTTCTCCTCTCTTAATAAATTTTTCTGTTTTATCCGTATCATTCAAATTTAATATCTTTGATTTAAATCCATTTTCAGAGCCAAAAAATAAATAAGCCTTTCCATTATTTATCATCTTTTCTGAATCAGCATATTTTGCTCCAACAATTATATCTTTAATGCCGTCATCATTAAAATCCAAAACCTTAATCCTGTATCCAAACCAATCGTCTGGCATTTCTCCATAAAAAACTATAGGACTTTCTTCTTCATTCCAAAGAAAAACAACCCCACTGTCATCACTTTCTGGGTACGAAATACCTGGAGCACCAGAAATAATAGCTTTATTGCCAGATGAAAAAATATCTTCTGCAATTAAAGAAGCACCCAGTAAATTGCTTGCAATTTCTTTCTCAAAAACTCTTGATACTTCTATTTCATCTTTTTCAAACATATCCTTTTCTCCATAAAATACGGACAATTTGCCCTTGCGTTGATTAGATGCAAAAGGGAACGAGCTACTAATTAAATCGATAAATCCATCGTTGTTTATATCGGAAACAATATTTTGAAAACCAAACCATTCATAATCTAAAGATCCAGCAATACTAGAAACTAAATCCCAATTTTCTTGATAAAGACCGTTCATATTATAAATATAAACAGCTCCACATTCTTTTTTGTTTTCAAAATCTTCTCTATGTGCAGAAATAATAAGTTCATTAGACAAATCTCCATTCAAATCACCAGCAATAATATTTGATCCAAACTTTCCATTTTTTGAATGTCCATTTAAAATCGCTGAAAGTTTAAAAGCTAAATTATTTTCATCTTCCCCCAAATAAATATAAACTTTTCCTTGATAATCTGAGTTTGGAATAGACGCATTAGGTGCCCCAACAATTAAATCCATAATCCCATCACTGTTTATGTCATAAACTAATGTAGAAATGCCAAAATTTGATCCACTTTCTTCTCCATAAACATTATAAACACTTTCATCATTCAAGTTTATAACTGATTTATCAAAAATTTTTCTTCCAAAAACAATTGAAACTTTACCAATTTTTTCTCCATTTAGATTTGCATTATAAGAACCAATAATTAGATCATCTATCCCATCATTATTTAAGTCGCCGACGCTTAAAGACATCCCCGACAAATCAGCAGAATTTGTACCATAAATATTTAAATTTGCATTCGAATTCGCATCTTTTGATCCAAAATATACTGTGATTTTACCGTTCCATTCCATAAGGCCACTTGAAGCATAAGGAGAAGAGATTGCAATATCTTCAATCCCATCACCATTAAAATCACCTACAGCTATGTCAGAAGAAAATTGAGCTCCACTCTCCCTTTCGTCAAAAACAAGAATATTTGAATGATTTGAAGCAAATATTTGGCTAGATGCAGAGCTATTGCTTGCAATTAGTGAAAAAATCAAAAGAAAACAACTTATATTAAATTTTTTTGACATTTTTAAAAATGAGATTTTAATCAAAAAGAATTATACTGCATAAAATTCTTAAATAAATCCCTTTCTTTGAGTTAAAAAACTTTTTAAGAATATGGCTAGACTCACTTTCAAATTAAATATAAAATCAAGTCAAGTTTTTAAAGAAAGTTTGACTAATCAAATGCGAGAAAATAGCTTTAAAATAAGTAGAAACGATGGGGCAAAACTGCTGAAAGTGTCTGTAAGAACATTAGACAGATATATAAAAACCGGTAAGTTAAGCACAAAGGAGCTCGATGGACGAGTACTTCTTAGTATTGATGAAATTAAAAATTTTAATAAAAAAAGTAAGGAAAAATATACAAAACTTGTCTATAGACAAAACAGCGAAAATGTCTATAGACAAAATGACGATTTTGTCTACACAAATAAGCAGGCTTTAGTGGCTTCAAAAGCCACTAAAGCTTCAAAACCTGTCTATAGACAAAACAGCAAAAATGTCTATAGACAAAATGACGATTTTGTCTACACCGATGACAATAAAAAAAAGACGGTGTCAAGTGCCTCTGTGCATGTCGAAAATCCAATGCTTGAAGATTTAAAAAAACAACTTAAGGAAAGTATCGAATTTCAACAATCTAAAGAAAAAACACTTTTAGCTGAATTAAGCCAGATTTCATTTTCAAAAAAAGACTTTGAAAAAAAACTAAGAATTGAAAAAATAAAGCGAAGATTTTTTTTGTTTTTATTATTGATTTTGGCTTCATTACAGCCAATTTGGATATATTTATATTTTATTCGATAGATTAGTCCATCTGAATAATATCCTTGTTTTGTACCAAAACCTCCATTCCTTGGTTTGAGTCTATTGCTCTCTGAATAAAGCCATTAGGGGCAAGTATTAGGTTTTTTATGGTGTTTGCATCCCCTATCGCATTTATTTTATACGGAGTGGAAAATACAAAACTATCAATAAAAAGTTGTCCATTTGGCATTGAGTCGATTCCATTTCTTTGGTTTGTTATTCGAATTCCATTTATTGAAACAGCATTTGCGGAAGAATTATATAGTTCATTTATTAAATCTATCATAAATTGTGGACTTACTGAGCTTTCAATAATTATTTCTACACCAGGCCCAAAAATAGGATATTTACCGCTGGTTTTCTTATATTTATTTATATCATCCTTGATGGCTTCAATAGCTAAGTCTTGATTTGATAATTTTTCAAAATTATTATTTAAGTTATCAAGATCTTTGTTTAGCTCTTTATTTTTGTTTTTCAAAATTTTTATTTCTTGAAAAATACTAGTGTTTGTATCGCGAACTAAATTTTCTTTGGCTTCACCCATTGATTTTCCCTGAGAAAAAACCAAAAACCCAAGTATAAGTCCAAATGCCAATAATATTTCTTTTTTGCTTAATATCATTCTACGAGGTTAATGTAGTCAACTTTAAATGTTCCATTATAAGGCAAAATAAACACATCATCACTTATTTCAACATAAAATTTAAAATTATTCTCTTCAACTCTTCTATAAAATTCACCCATTAGTTTTTTGTTTTGAAGTGAAGAAATTAATGAATTTTTTTCACCAATTGCTTTTATCGTATATGGAGCAGAGCTGTGAATGTTGTTTATCAAAACGGTATTTCCAACACTTGAAATTACTGTTCCATAAAAAATTCTGTGATTGTTTATAGAAACAGCCTCAGCTTGACCACTAAATAAAACATTTACAATATCTCTTAAGTCAGAGGCTAGAATTATACTTTGATTATCTATTGAGTCGTTAGTTCTTCTTGTACGGTTTTCAGATAAATTTATTTCTACACCCTCTCCACTTGCACTTTTTAGTCCACTTGAAACTCTTAAATCTTCTAAAAACTTTATATTATAAGCTTCAGTTTCATTGGCAATTTCAATTTGTTTTTCTTCAACTTTTTTTCGCATATCTCGAACTCTTGTAAGTAGATATGCCTGTTCTTCAACAAATTCTTTTATTAAAGAATCTTTAGCTTCAACCTCGTGTAAGGGAGAAGATGAAACAATATTTTTCGGTGTAAAAAATTGAGCAATTAAAAAAAGTCCCAAAATTATGCCAGAAAAAAAGAATGAAATTACTAATAATTTTCGCATTTTTTATATTAATTCATAACTATTTTATTAAAAGACTTTAAAAAAAGCAAAAAAAGAGTTAAATAAATTAAGTTTAAAAAAAATTATGATAGCATTATTTGATTCTGGATTTGGGGGGCTTACTGTTTTAAAGCCCATTATGAGAGATTTTCCAAATTATGATTATTTATATTTGGGAGATAATGCAAGGGCTCCATACGGAAACCATAGCGAAGAAACTATAATTGAATATTCAAGACAAGCTGTGAAATATTTATTTTCAAGAGGTGCGAAATTGATTATTTTTGCTTGCAATACGGCATCAGCAGTTGCTCTTAGGAAAGTTCAAGAAGAATTTTTAAACGGTAAAGAGGAAGAAGAAAGAAAGATCTTAGGAGTAATTATGCCTGTTTCAGAAAAAATATCTTCATTAAAGAATGGTTCAAGGGTGGCAGTAGTTGCAACTAGGGCCACAATTAAGTCTGAGGCTTATCAAAAAGAGGTTTTAGAACTAAATCCATCAATAAATTTATATACTAAAGCTTGTCCATTGCTTGTACCTCTTATTGAAGAAAATTGGCATAAAACAAAAGAAGCAAGACAAATACTAAAAAAATACTTAAAACCGCTAAAAAGTGCCAATGTAGAACACCTTGTATTGTCATGCACGCATTATAAGTTCATGGAAGACGATTTTAGAAGAATTATGGGGAAAAAGGTGAAAATATACGAAGCTGGAGAAATAACCTCTCAGAGCTTAAAAGATTACTTAATAAGACATCCCGAGATTGAATCAAAGATTTCAAGAACTGCAACTAGAATTTTTGAAACAACAGATTCCCCTCTTAATATGAAAAATTTTATAGAAAAGCATTTGGCAATGAAAATAAAAATGCCAAAAAAAATAAGTTTATTAACTTAACTTTTGTCTACATGAGAGTAGACAAAAATTGGTGAAAAATGTCTACAGTTTTGTCTACATGAGAGTAGACAAAAAGTGGTGAAAAATGTCTACAGTTTTGTCTACATGTGAGTAGACAAAAAGTGATGAGAATGTCTACAGTTTTGTCTACATGAGAGTAGACAAAAAGTGGTGAAAAATGTCTACAGTTTTGTCTACATGTGAGTAGACAAAAAGTGATGAGAATGTCTACAGTTTTGTCTACATGAGAGTAGACAAAAAGTGGTGAAAAATGTCTA
>CAYVBX010000013.1:0-28907 GCA_964449945.1 uncultured Candidatus Peribacteria bacterium | reverse complement strand
AAATATTTAATTATATTTTCGGCATTTTTTTCAATATTTTTCCATTTAATTAAATTTGCTGAAACCCAGCTTTGCCATGTTGAAAATTCAACATTTTCGGGGTCCGTATTGAAAATTAGTGCAAGTTGAAGGTATGCGTCTGCATAGTCAGAAACTACATCACCGAGCGTAGCAATATATTGATTATCATCTTTTATTTCTGTATATACTTGTTTGTTTTCATTTTCAGAGTCCAGTTTTTTTTCAGTATCTAAAAAATTATCACTTGTATTCAAAAAACACCCACCAGTAACGAAAGTTATAAAAACTATAAGTGGAATGAGTACTTTAATCTGCTTCATAATTAAAAGATTAAAAAATATTCAATCTAAAAATAACACATAAAAAATTAAATTCCCACTATAAAAAATTTCAATTTTTCCCTTGCAAAATCCCTCCAAAAAACTAAAATAGGCTACATATAAACACACCAAATGCAAGCACCTCAAAATATCGAAATAAACGATGATTTTAAAAAGGCGATAGACCTTCTTGAAAACTCAAACAAGACGCTTTTCATTACTGGAAAAGCTGGTACTGGCAAATCGACTCTCCTCACATATTTTAGAACAAACAGTACAAAAAATGTGATTGTGCTAGCTCCGACAGGCGTTTCTGCGATAAATGTAAAAGGGCAGACAATTCATTCATTTTTTCGTTTTAAAGCAAGCTCAAGCCTTCAAGAAATCAATTCAAAAAAATCGCCAGATAAAAAGCTTCTAAGTATTTTAAAAGCAACAGACACAATAATTATCGATGAAATTTCGATGGTTCGTGCCGATCTTTTGGATATGGTAGATGCAAAATTACGAAAAACATTAAACGAAAATCTTCCATTTGGAGGTCTTCAAATGGTCTTTATAGGGGATTTGTATCAGCTTCCGCCAGTAGTTTCAGGGAAAGCAGAACGAGAATTTTTTTCAACATTTTACGAAAGTCCGTATTTTTTCGATGCAAAAATTTTCAAACAATTAGATCTTGAAATAATAGAACTTGAGAAAATTTACCGACAAAAAGATAGCGATTTTATCGAAATACTTAATAAAATTCGAAACAATTCGATTGAAGATTACGATCTTGAAAAACTAAACGAAAGATTTCTTTATGGTTTTGAAAATTATGATGAAGATAAATTTTTCATAACTTTAACAACAACAAATGCAGTAGCAGACAACCTAAACGATCAAAAACTAAGGCAATTAGAAGGCGAAATTCATAGTTTTTATGCTGAAATTTCTGGAAAATTTGAAAAGAATCAATTACCAACATCGGAAATTTTAAAGCTTAAAATCGGCTCTCAAGTAATGATGTTAAACAATGATTCGATGGGACGATGGGTGAATGGAAGCGTTGGAAAAATTATTGATGTCTTTTATGATGAGGAAATTGAGTCGCAGGTTTTAGAAATTATTCTTCAAGACAATACAACAGTCTTTGTGGAGCCACACAACTGGGAGCTATTCAACTACACATACAATAAAAAAGAAGGAAAGCTCGATATGGAAAGGCTCGGCTCTTTCAAACAATTTCCGCTCCGTCTGGCATGGGCAATTACAATTCATAAAAGCCAAGGAAAAACATTCGAAAATGTTATTGTCGATATTGGCTCTGGGGCATTTGCTCAAGGTCAAGTTTATGTTGCGATAAGCCGAAGCACTAGCCTTGAAGGCTTAATCCTAAAACGCCCAATCCATAAACAACACATTTGGACAGACTATAAAATTGTTAAATTTTTGACAAAATTCCAATACGACAAATCAGAAGTCAAGATGCCTATTTCTGAAAAAATGGAGAGAATATCAAGGGCAATCAATGATAAAAAACTCGTTAAAATAACTTATTTAAAATCAGACGACACAAAATCAAGTAGGGAAGTCTTACCTTATTTAGTAGGTGAAATGCAGTATTCCAATAAATCTTTTATCGGAATGGAAGCTTTTTGCACAAAAAGAAATGAAAAAAGGTGTTTTCGAATTGATAGGATTCTTGAAATTGAATAACACTAATTTTTGGAAAAAATTAGTTTAAAGATTAAAGGCAATAAGGCCTGAAAGTGATGATAGACTTCCTGTGCTTAAGCGTCAGTCGAAGTGCTTGTCTTAAGCACCACCGAATCAACTTGTGCTTGAGCACCACCGAAGCAACCTGTGCATTAAAATTTCTTTATTTCTTCCCTTAGTTCTTTGTAATTTGGAAAAATCCGCGCTACAAGCTTCCAAAATTTATCTGAATGATTCATCTCTTTCAAATGGCAAAGCTCATGCACAACAACATATTCCGCAAGTCTAAGTGGTAAAAAAAGAAGCTTATAGTTGAAATTAAGATGACCTTTATTGCTACAACTTCCCCACCTAGTAGATTGATTTCTAATACTAAAACCAGAATATTTAAATCCATAATAATGCGAATAAATATCCAAAATCTTTGCAATTAGATCTCTTGCCCTTTCTTTATTTTCAAGATAATTCATATCTTTATCAATAAGCCGAATTGACTGATGATGTCGATTATCTAAAAGATGTTTTAAAATTTTACTAAAGTTTTCAAAAACAAAAGATTCAGCTCTTTTAAAAGAGTAATATTTCGGCATACTTAAGAGCACTCTGTTATCATTTTTAATCGAAATTCTAAGACTTTTTGAAAAATTACATTTTTTCATATCTACTTCGATATTCCGTCCATTTTTCTGAAAAACTTTTTGCATAGAAAATCATTAAAGCTCAATATAAAGTACCATAAACCAAACAATATTCAATAGTTGCGAATCTTAGATTTTGACAAAAACATCTAATTGTAGTAGACATATTGCTTAAAAATATTTTTAAAAAAGAATGAAGGACTTAAATTTTTTGGACGATAATATGGCTGAAATTCAAAATGAAGATTCTTCAATAAACCTAGATGATTTTGATGAACTTTTTTTGCAGACATATAGTCAAAAATGTGAAGAACAAGAAAAAACTGAACATTCAGAACCTAAACAAGAAAAACAACATTTAGAAATAAAAAAAAGAAAGAAAAGGGTAAAAGAAAAAAAACTAGATGATGAAACAATAAATTTAGCAAAAAATGAAATTTTGAAGCATTTAGGCTTAAAGGAACTAAGAACATTTAGAACAATTTTACAAGATTTAAACTACAACAAGAGCAATACTACTGAAACGATTGTAAAAAGAATGAAAAAATCAAATTTTAAAAAAGCTTCCAAAAAATTAGAAAGCTTACTTAGAAAATTAAATGAATTAAATTGCTTAGACCCAATTTACACACCTATTCCAATTGAAATTATATACTCAGAGGGCCGAATAAGCCTTATAAAAACAAGAAAAGTTTATAAAAAATCATTTGGCAAGTATAATAAATTTTCTCCTGACAAAATTGACCTATATCCGCAAGAAATAAACATAAACTACAACAGCTCACTTGCTAGAAAATTTTTAAGACAAAAAGAAGCAAAATTGATTTATGGAGACACTGATCCTTGCATTGTCCATCAAATAATAGATTATCATTCAGCAAAAGGAGTCGCCTTATCAAAAAAAGTAATTTTAGGGATACTAAAAAATTATGATCCCAAATTCAGTTCTTCAAGACTTGAAAATGCCTTAAATAGGCTGAGAATTTTACTATCAGAAACAGGAGTAATTTTTAATCGAGATAAATATATTTATTATGAAACCAGAATTAATGAGGAAAATTTTGAAGAAAATTCAAATAGAATAAAAAAAATAACTAAGCCGTTTTTGCATGAAATTATATCCTTTGCAAATTTAAGTCCTTTTCCAATAAACTTAAAAAAGTTTAGCCAATTATTAGATATTTCAGAAAATTTAAATCACACAGAAGCCTCTTTAAAATTTTTACTTAGGGAAATTTTGTCTTATTTTCATACAAATGAAATATCAGATTTTGAAAAATCTGCATTGATTGTGCTCTATTTATCAACATTTTTTAATAAGGCAATTACAAGTCCTGAAATTTTTGGAATACTTGGACTTGCAACGAGTAAAAAGCTTATTCCACTAAAATTCAAAATAAATTCAAGCACAAATACAAATTTATTCATTGAAAATTATTTATTAGAAAATCAGGATAAAAAAACACACCATCTTTATTTCCTCAAATTAAAAAACAAAGTTGAAAGTAAACTTTCTCAAGATACTGTTTTCATTTCTTCAGAAATAGAGGAAAGTGAACACAAAAAAATTCTTGAAAGAATAGAAGAAATTAGATCAAAATTATCAAGACTTACGAAGGAATCCCAAGTAATTAAAGAAGAAGAGCTTTTTATTTTAGAGTCTTTGTTTTTTGCTACAGAACAGGGAATTGCTTTAAGCCTTGACGCAATAAATGACGAAATAAAAAAAGAAAACCCAAATTTCATCTTTAGAAAAAAGCACCTCGAAATAAACGATTTAATTGCAAGATATAAATTAGAAATCAAAAAAATTGTCGAAGAAGAAGAAAATCAAAGCACAGAATTATATTATTTAGATGAAAAAATGAAAAAATTTAGCTTTTATGAATTATTAGATTTTCCAACTGATTCACACGAGCCACAAGATATAGAAAAGTTAAATCAAATAGCTTCAATACTTCAAGAAAAAAATATTTCATATTTTGCCCAAAAGACACTTGAACTATTGATCAAGGCCGAAAAAATGGGCAAAAGCATTTTTTATTATTCATTAAAAGATTATTTAAATTCATTAGAAATTGAAAAAATCGATGATGAAAAGTTAAATGAAATTCTTCAAGAAATTATCGAAAAATCACTAGATAGCACATTAACAAGTGCCTTATCAATAACAATTAAAGATTTTAAATTACATATCAATATTACTGAATTTGTAGACAAGTTTATTTCAGAAAATAGAAAAAAAGAAGAGAGAGAAAGTCAAAAAATTGAAAAACTATTAACTGAAACTATCATAGAAGTTCAAAGGCATACTAAAAATAAAATTAACGATGAAATAGAAATAATACTCAAAACAGCCTTTTATTTAAAATCTTTTACAATTGAAACATTACATAACGAACTGCAAGAACTCGGCTTAAATATTTCACAAAGGCAACTTTCTATTTTAATAAATTCAATACAAAATTTAAATTCGTTATTTGATAAAATTACTCCTTTAGCGATGAATATTGAAGAAAAAGAAGGAGAACAAAGGCTTGCCCTAAGCAAAAAAACTTACATAAGAGCATTTAGTTCATACACACCTACTCTTAAAGATTCTAAATATTCAATGTATCCAAAATATGAAGACTTTGATTTCAATTTCGAATATTTTTATACAGAAAGTAAAAGGGAACTAAGCACACTCTACGAAGGTTCTACAAATAAATTTAAACTACTTGAATTATTAGCATCATTAGCAAACAAAGGTTTTAAAGTAAGTTCAGGAGTGTTATTAGAATTCATCAAGGAAGAAATTCCTTCAATAAATCAGGAAAAATTATCTGTTATGCTTAATGCATTAAAATCAACTTTAAAAAAACATTTTAAAGACTCAAGAATTAGTTTAGAGTGCGAAAATTCGCTGTTTTTTATTAAAACTAAAAAACCAAGACCTTTCGAAGAAAAGGGTGCGCCATTTAATCCTAGACTTTATAAAATATTAAAAATTCAAGACATAAAAAAAGAGTATTATGAAAAAATTACTTTATTAAAAAATGGTGAAATAAGTTCGGATGAAATTCCAGAACTCCCAGATCAAATTCTTGATGAAATTGATGATTTTGCAGGGGCACTTCGTTATAACATTTTAGAAATTCCATTATCAGAGTTAATTGATATTTCTCAAAATTCAACCTTTTCAAAAATGAAAATAAAGGCATTACTTAAAGAAATCAATTTTGTTTCAAAAGGAAATTATTCTAAATTAAAAAAACCACTCGAAGAACTTCCAAAATCAATATTATTTGTATTATTTAAGTACAGAATTCAAGGCAAGGCATTAAAGTTAAAACAAATAATGGAAATTCTAAAAATTGAAAATCAAAAAGAATTTTACCAAGCATTCGATACTTTGAAAAAAAGAATCAAACTCTTAAAAAATTCAAGATTAAGGCTTATTTCAAAAGATTCTTCAAAAGACAAAGTGTCTAGATTTAATAAGCTTTGGTATATAGATTTTTCTTTTTTATAAACAATATTATCGTAAATGCTATAATTGATAAAACTCCTCCAAAAATAAAAGTTGCACTAGATCCAAATTTGTCCCAAAGAAGACCGCAAATTATCCCACCAGGTAATGCAAAAATGCCAATCGCTGTTTGGAAAAAACCAAGAGAAGTTGCTTTCAATTCTTTTGATGACATATCAACAACGAATGCTCTTTGATTTCCATCGATAAGAGCAAAAAATATTCCATAAACAGCAAAAACAATGATTAAAAGTCCAAGCGTATTTATAAAAACCAAAGAAATAGAGATTAGTGAAAAAAGTAAAAAGCCAAAAAGAAGTATAATTTTTCTGCCAAATTTATCCGAGAGCATTCCTGCAGGAGTAGAAACAAAAGTATATGTTAAATAAAAAAGAACATATAAAGAAATTGCAGACCCATCGTTTAAACCAATTTCCTTAGCTTTTAAAAGCAAAAATGCATATCCAAAATGTCCCAGTGCAAAAATAGCACTTGCTAAAATAAAAATTTTTAATTCTGGAGAAATCAAAGAAAGCTTAAACTTTATTTGATTTTTTTTCTCAGAAAGTGAATTTTTGATCGGTTCTTTTAATAGCAAAATACTGAAAATAACAAGAAAACCGGGAATTGCTGAAAACAAAAATATATTTTTAAATCCCAAAATTGGTAAAAGGATTAAGGCAAGAACTGCCCCAAGTACAGAGCCAATTCCATCCATCGATCTTTGAAAGCCAAAAGCTTTACCCAAATATTTTTCTTCTGTTGAGTCAGCTACAAGGGCATCCCTCGGGGAATTTCTAAGACCTTTGCCAATTCTATCCAGCATTCGAATAAATAATACAGAAGGCCAAGTAAAGGCAAACGCAAACAAAGGCTTTGAAATAGACGAAAGGCCATAACCAAATAGAATAAAAGGTTTTCTTTTTTTAATTTTGTCTGACAAATAACCAGAATAAACTTTCAAAAACGACGCAATACTTTCAGCAGAGCCTTCAATAATGCCTACATATACTGCCGAAGCACCAAGCACACCCGTCAGGTAAAGCGGAATCAACGGAAACACCATCTGACTACTCAAATCTGTAAAAAGACTCACAAATCCAAGCAGTACAACATTTTTATTTATTCCACGACTTAGGAAAGAAAGTTTGTTTTTCATTATTGGTTTTACAAAGTGTTATTTTAAGGCTTCTAAAGTGATTTTTATAGTTTTCTCTTTTCCTTTGCTTAAGACTTTCAAGTCAATTATATCTCCAACTGTTTTTCCAGAAATTAATCTCGCAAGAGAAGTATTTTCATCAAGCTTAATTCCATCAATTTCAAGAATTATGTCATTTTCGAGTATCCCAGCCTTATCAGCAGGAGAACCGGGAATTACCGCAAGATCTTCAATTTTTTCTCCTCTAAGCACAAGAACACCATAATCAACAGATAAATTGTTATTTTCTTTAATAGCCTTATTTATTGGAACATAACGAACCCCAAGATATGGTCTAATAATTTTTCCATTCTCTTTTATCGACTTAAATATAGGAGCAACAACATTTGAAGGCAATGAAAAGCCAATATTATCAGCATTTGCAACTGCAACATTTACGCCTATTACTTTTCCATCTAAATTTAGAAGTGGTCCACCAGAGTTTCCGGGATTTATAGCCGCATCAGTTTGTATTACATCCTCAAGCAATTCGGTTTTTCCAAAAATTCCAGAAGATGCATTTATAGATCTTGAAAGACCAGAAATAATTCCCACAGAAACAGAGTTTCTAAATTCTAGAAGTGGGTTTCCAATTACAATAGCTGTTTGACCAACTTTAATATTATCACTGTCATCAAACTCTAAAAACTTAAGATTTTTTTCATCAATTTTTAAAACTGCTACATCGTTAAAAGTATCTCTATCAATAATTTCAGCTTCATATTTAGAGCCATCAGATAAAATAACAGTATAATCAACATTATCTTGCTCAACTACATGTCGATTTGTAATCAAATATCCATCACTTGAAACTAAGAAACCAGAGCCTCCACCAATTTGTTTTTGTTCTGTTTCTCCACTATCTCTATATCGTGGAACTTGAAAATTAAAAGAAGGCCCACCAAAGAAAAAATCATCAAAAGGACTTCTCATATCTTCATAGTATTGTTCAAGCACAGGCACATCTTTTGTAATGATAATTGAAACAACTGCAGGCGAAGCTTTTTCGACAATATCAACAATAAGATCCTCAGAAAGCCTATAATCAATTGAAACAGGAGTACTTGTAATGTCTTTAACAACTTGAACTGTATTGGTATTTTGGGGACTTAAAAAATCAGTAAAAGTTAATAAAAGAAATAAAATAAAAAGAGTAGAAACAGCCCCAGAAAGAAGAGAAATAATTACATTCCTTAAATCATTTTTTTTCATAAAATTCTTTTGTTAAAAAATAATTTTTAAGACAAACAACATTATAATTTTTAAGGAAACTAAGGTCAAATATTAGGACTTTACAGCTTAATATACAAAATTATAAAACAAAAAAAAGAGGCCAAATTGACCTCTTTTTTAATAATATTTGAATTATTTTTCAGCCATTATTTTGAATGATCCAGTACATACTTCAACATCAGCTTCTGCACCTTCTTCATCTACTTCAGGAAGTGTACAAGAGAAAGTTGCGGTATTTATACCTTTTGCAGTTTTTATTGTACATTTTGCATTTCCTCCATCTAATGGCAAGTTTTTAAATCTGATTGTTCCTGTAAAATCAGACATTGTCATTCTATCAAAAAACTTTTCATCTTCTGTCATAATCATGTTTGTACCTTTGTAAACAAGATTTGTTGGGAAACCCATATCAAGACAAGTACCTTCCATTTCAACAAATCTAAACAATGAATATTCTTTTCTTGCATCTGTAATATCCATTCCTAGTTCTGCAAAAGGAACACTTGCGCTTTCTTCAACAACAGGAGTGTCTGTTTCGTTGTTTAAATCGTTGCTTGGAGCTTCAGTTGTAGTACATGCAGAAGCAAAAATTGCTGTTGCAAGTAGCATGGAGCTAATCATTACGAGCTTTTTCATTTTTTTTAGTTAAAAAATAATAAAAGACAACCGCATTTTATTTAAAAAGCTTTCTATTTCAAGTAAAGCATATTTCACAAATTTAAAAAAAATGCTATTATATCATTGTTTAATAAAAAATATGGACACTCAAGTATATAGAGCATCTGTTGCAGGAATAATTGTAAACCAAAACAAAGAATTCCTTTTAACACAGCTAAATATATCCAAAAAAGAAGAGTATGATTTTGTGAAAGGAGGAATGGATATTGGAGAAAACGAGATAGAAACTTTAAATAGAGAAATTAAGGAAGAATTGGGCAAAAATATCGACTTTGAAATAATTCAAAGAAGTGATGTTTTTATAATTTATGAATGGCCAGAAGATTTAAAAAAGAATTCGGGATATAGAGGCCAAGCTCGTGTAAGCTATTGGATATTTTATAAAGGAGGAAACATAAAGCTTGCAAAAAAAGAATTAAAAAAAGCTAATTGGGTAGCTGAAGAAAATGTTAAAGAAATGCTTAAAAAAGGACACTTTCCAGATTTAATTTTAGAGAATATTTGGAAAGAATGGCTTCAAATTAAAAAACAAAAAGCACATTTATTTAATTAGTCTTTATTATTTTTTAAAATATGGGATTTTTTCTAGTTTCTTTTTTTTCGCTCCTAATTTTTTTAATTAAAAGCAATTTTTCTTTAGTCCTCTTGCTTCTTTTCGCCTTTTGTTTTTTTAGTTTATAAATTTTTTTTTCTAATTCCGATTGTTTTCCAAGTTTTTCTTTTTCTATTTTTAAAATTAAAAGCTTGTAAGCTGAAATACGATTTTTATTTTGTTCTCTATGTTTTTGACATCGTATTTCAATACCTGTTATTAGGTCTTTTAAATAAACAGTAGAGGAAGTTTTATTAACTTTTTGCCCACCTTTTCCACTTCCTTTTACAAACTTTTCAACAATCTTTTCCGCCTTAATACCTAACGAGTTTGCCTTTTCTAAAAAATTATTATTAAGTTCTACGGGAAAAATCATAGTATATTTTTAGTAGCCAAGTAGTGCCAAAATGCCAATTATTCCATGAATACTAGCCATAATAAATGTTATTATTGCAAGTATTGGATGAGCTTTATAGGGGATTTTAAAATTACCTTTTTGGCGTAAATGAGCACTAAGCATAGTTAGTACAAAAAAAACAAATGTGCCAATTCCTCCCCAAGCCAAAATACTTAAACCAAGAAATTTTAAATAAACAATTGAATGAAACATAAAAATAGGTTATTTGCTATAATATAATCAAAATTATTAAAAAAAAACAATTAAAATGTCTTATCCATATCAAAAAAACACAATTATAAACGGAACAAATATTGAAATAACTATTAGATCTGAAGCCGACGCTTCAGTTTTTTATGAAATTTTTGAAAACAAAGAGTATTCATTGTTGGATGAAATTATAAAAAAAACTAAAAGACCCATAATTGATATAGGCGCACACACAGGAATGTTTAGTATTTATGCCTCATCTTTTAATCAAAAAGTGCCAATTTTAGCTTATGAGCCATCTCCAGACAATTTTGAAACCTTAAAAAAGAATTATTTAAGAAATAAAATTACAAATATTTTTCCAAAAAATCTAGCAGTATCGTCAGAAAATGGGCAAAAGGTTTTGTTTCTTAAAGAAGATTCTCATAATCATTCACTAGTTTTTGACGAAGACACAAATAAAGAACAAAAAGTGTTTTCTACTGATTTAAAAAGCATCTTATTAAAGATGAAAAGTGTTTTTGATTATGAAGAATCAGATCTTTTAAAGCTAGATGCAGAAGGAATTGAATATGATATTTTAAAAAAAACAGATGCAAATATTATTAAAAAGTTTAAAAACATATATCTTGAATATCATGAGTTGAATGAAGAAAACAATAGCGAGGAATTAAAAATCATTTTGGAAAAATTAGGATTTAAAGTTTCAAAAACGACTTCAAAATATGATTCTAGATTTGGTTTTATATTTGCTAGAAAATAAAAAACCAAAAAACAACTAAATATTTTTTACAAACCTATTGACATTTAGTCAAATAAGGTTTATAAATTTGTACTAACTAATGTAAAAAATATGGATGGTTTAGAAAAATATTATTATCGAGGCGAAACAAATTTGGCTAAAGCCCTCGAATATATCAAAACAATAGTTCCAAAAATTAAAGGTGAGTTTGTTGGATATACGGCAGAAAATATAAATGATGATGAAGAAGAAATTGGACGAAATTTTGTTTCTTTCAACAGGAAGGACGAATTTACAATTTTAGAAAAGATGCTTTATCAATCATTTGGAAATGATATTACAATAGTCCTCGATAATACTTTAATTAAAGTTGAAGAATATGAAGAGGGTGTTGTCAGACAAAAACATTACTTACTAGGTAATCAGATTGTTGCCACAACTCTTTGTGATGAGTTTGGAAAAGAAATTGCATATTATGCAATTGTTGAAGGAGAACCCCTCGTGCTAACTTTTAAAGATTTTGATTTATATTTGGAATCAATAAAAATTGAAATTATAAATCATTCTGAAAGTCTTGAAATGCAAAATAGGGTACTTGAAACAAAGAAACAAATAAATGAGCTAATCGAAGGTTTTCGCGAGGATTTTTTAAAGAAAGTATTCTTTTTAGAAAAAAGTTTAATAGAAAAATCTTTAAAAAAGAAAGTCAATAAATTTGATGATAAAAAATTTAAAGAAACCTTGCTTATGATTCTTGCTGAATACTTAAGAATTAACAATTTACCAGAAAATTTTTCAAATAATTGGTCAATTTCTTCAATATTAATTGATGATATATATTTTTATAGAATAATCGAACTAGGATCCATTGAAATATATAAGGGGCTAGACATACAAGGCAATCAATATAGAGCTATAAACATACAAACAAATAGCTCTGGTCGAAAAGAGTTTAGAGTTTTTAGAGAAGAAGATTTATTTGATGAAGCAACCCAAGAATGCGAGAATATAATTATGTATTTACAGAATTTATCAAAGGATTTTAAAATAGATGAAAGTGATGAAGCACCTGAAAAAGACGATTTAAACAGTCAAAAGTAATGGTTTTATAATTTTTCTGGAAGGGTGATTTTTTTTCAGTTTATTAAGCATTTTTTTTGGAAAGAATTTACTTCTTTCCAACTTTTTTGCGCCTACCTCAAAATAATGAAAAATGATGTTACTCAAAATAAAAGCAGACAATCTTATTTTCTGTGCCACTGAATGTAAATTCACTGGTGGGCCTGGTAGGATTTGAACCTACGACCAATCGGTTATGAGCCGACTGCTCTAACCCCTGAGCTACAGGCCCTTGTTTTTAATTAAAGCGTTGTCATTCTAATTCATTTTTTAAAAAATTCAAAACAATTTTTCAAAAAAGCTATAAACACATAAAATAAAATATCAGATATGAAAAAAGCCCCGTTTCGAGGGCAGTTTTCTATTGTAAAGAACGATTGAAACTTTATTTACTTGTTTTTTCTTCAAGTACCCTAATTGCTTTAGCAATTCTTGATTTTCTTCTTGAAGCTGTATTTTTGTGTAAAAGATTCTTTTTTACTGCAGTATCAATTACCTTATAAGTTCTTGTAAGTTGTTGTTTTGCTTCTTCAAGTTTTCCTTCATTTATAAGATCTAAATTTGTCTTAAAAACAGTTTTAACTTTACTTTTTAATGGTAAATTTCTTTCTCTTCGAACCAAACTTTTCTTCATTTGCTTGATAGCAGACTTTATAATAGGCATACTTCTTTTTTAATTACTAACATGCGAATTTTATTTACTTTAAATGATTTAGTCAACCAAAAATTCAAAAAAATACAATCAAAATAATTATTAAATAAAAGAATTTTTGTAAAGTATAAAAATATAAGAAAAAAATTAAAACTCTTTAAAACAAGTTATAAATACAGTATAATAAAGAAAAATAACCCAGTTTCTATGTCAAAAACATTAAAATCCCTTGTAGCAGGAATTTTGGGAGGTGCTGTGCTTGGAGTACTTTTCGCTCCCAAAAAAGGAACAGAACTTCGAAAAGAAATACAAAAAGATCCAGTTAATGCAGTAAAAGGAGCCGCCAAAACGATGGGGGACGATATCTCATGTACAGCAAAAGCAGTTTCAAACGATGAAAAGGTGAAAAAAGGTTTAAACAAAGCCAAAGAAATTGCAAATAAGGCTAAAGATAAAGCAGAAAAACTTTACAATGAAAATGTTCCAAAAGATAAAAGAAAGAAAATCTCAAAAACAATAGATAAAGGAGTAAAAAAAGCTAAAGATCTAGGAAAGAAATTAAAAGACTAAATTGTTTTTTTGAAAGCTTTAATTAAGTTTTCAACTAAACAAGAAACAGTCATAGGGCCAACACCACCCGGAACAGGAGTAAGGTAGCTGGCCTTTTTTAATACTTCTTCAAAATTTACATCACCAGAAATTGAACCATTTTCATCTCTAGAAAAACCAACATCAATAACAACAGCATCTTTTTTTATCATTTCACCTTTTAAAAAGTCTTTTTTACCTACTGCAACGCACAAAATATCAGCTCTAATAGTATGGAAACTGATGTTTTTTGTTTTTGAGTGACATAAAGTAACAGTAGCATTTCTATTTGAAAGCATTATCGCAAGAGGTTTTCCTACAATATGACTTCGTCCAATTACCACAATTTCTTTTCCTTCAACAGATATTTCATAATGTTCTAAAAGCTTTATAACACCAAGAGGGGTACAAGGAGGATAAATTTCACTTTCTTTGCCAAGTACCAAATTTCCCATATTATAAGAAGTAAAACCATCAACATCTTTTTCTGGTGATATAGCATGAATTACATCTTCTTCAATTATTTGAGGAGCTAAGGGGAGTTGAACTAGTATTCCATGAAATTGATTATCGTTATTTAAGTCTTCAATTTTTAGAATTAGTTCATCAGTAGAAACATTTTTCCCAAAAAGAAATTCTTGATATTCACATCCAACTAAATCTAAAGCTTGTTTTTTCTTTTCAACATAGGCAATAGAAGAAGCATTATCTCCAACCAGAATAATAGCAAGTTTAGGCCTTTTATTAGTTGTTTTTATCAATTCAAAAAGTTCTTCTTTCATTAGAAGAAGATTTTCTTCAGAAAGGGCTTTTCCATCAAGTATTTCAGCTAACATAATTGTTTTCAGTCAAATAATTAAAAACTATTTCAAAGAGATTTTTTGCAGTGTCTTCTATCTCATCTTCAACTTTCATTTTTTTCCAATTAAATCTGTCAGAAAGATCCAGATGAACTTGTCTGCACCTCTCAATTAGTTCGGAATTTTGTTCGTGTTTATGCACTTCTTCAATGCTTGAAAGCTTCCTTTCTCCAGTAAAAAGAACTGCTAAATCTTCTTTCAATAAATTTTCGTTTGCCTTTATAATCCATTCAGGGTCAACTCCTTTTGCAATTCCCCAAGCAATGCCAGTGCCAGAATAATCTTCCGCAATTACAATATATCCATCTTCAATCAATTTTTTTAGTTCATCTTGATATTGATAACGATTTAAAACATACCAAAGCTGAAACTCTTCACCAGAAATATTTTCTCTAAATCCCTTTTCTCTAAGAACTCTATTTATATAAGAACCAGAAGGTTCAACAGAATAAACAGGATACTTAATTCGTTTAACCTTAAAACCCATTTCAAGGAGTTTTTTTTCTAGTATTTCACAATGAGTTGTTTTACCAAGATTGTTTACCCCATAAATCGTTATAAACAAACCTTTTTTATTGTTTTTCATAAAGCAATTTTCACACAGAAATTTTTAATAGGCAAACCTTTTATAAAAAATTTATTAATATCCACCCGTCGATCCAAAACCACCTCTACTATATTCTTTTAAATCAGCTTCACTTTCCTCAATTTCAAATTTATCTACTCTTACAAAAACACCTTGCGCTATCTTTTCTCCATTGTTTATTTTTACAGCTTCTTCAGTAAAATTATAAACTTGAACCATAATTTCATCTTCAGGTCCACAGTAGTCGGTATCAATAACGCCAAAACCATGTGGAGGCAAAACACCTTTTTTTCGTGGAGTTGAGCTTCTAGACGCAATTACAAGCATATATTTCTCTGGAACTTGAACAATCAAATTCGATGGAATTAGCTTAATTTCTTTTGGAAAAACTTCAAAGTTGCCTCGAGCCATTATATCAAACCCAACAGATCCATCAGTTTCATATTTCGGAAGAGGAATACTTTTATCAATTCTTTTAATTTTTACTTTCATAAAATCAAGGAGTAAAATGTTTTTATAATTATTAACTTAAAAAAAATTGAAAGTAAATTTATTTTTATCTTATTGGATTTATATTTTATTAACTACTGAAGCCAAAACATCTAAAAAAATTGATTTTGCAGTAGGTGGGCAGGCTGTAGTAGAGGGAGTGATGATGAGATCTCCAAATCACATTGCAATCAGCGTTAGAAAGCCAAACAATGAAGTAAAAACAAAATCAAAACCTTACAAAACTCTTACACAAAGGTTTAAATTTTTAAATTTACCAATTATTCGAGGAGTTTTAAATCTTTTTGAGATGATGTATATCGGAACCGATGCAATTAATTTTTCTGCAAACGAATCTCTGCCAGAAGAGGAAAATCAAAAAAAAGAAAACAAGTATTTAAATACTTTCTTATTCGCTTTTTCAATAATTTTCGCACTATTTTTAAGTTTAATGCTTTTTAAGTTTACACCATTACTTCTAACCACTTTTTTTGAAAATAAAATCCCTTTTATAAAAGAGAATTATATAGTTTTCAATTTAATTGATGGAGCTTTGAAGATTTTAATTTTTTTGTCATATTTATATTTATTAACACTCTGGAAAGATTTTAGAAGAATTTTTGAGTATCATGGTGCAGAACATAAGTCCATATTTGCCTACGAAAACAATAAAGAACTAACACCAGAAAATGCCTCAAAAGAAAGCCGTTTTCATCCAAGGTGTGGAACAAGTTTTATATTGATAGTCTTTTTAACATCAATTCTTGTCTACACTTTCGTTCCAAAACAAGACACATTTATTTTAAACTTTTCAATCAGACTATTGTTTTTACCTTTAATTGCAGGTGTTTCATATGAATATTTGAAAATTTCTGCAAAACATTCAAACAATTTTTTTGTTAACGCACTAATTACTCCCGGACTTTATTTCCAAAAACTTACAACACTTGAGCCAAATTCGTCTCAGCTTGAAGTAGCTATTTCTTCTTTAAAATCAGTACTTGAAAGTGAAGATAATTCTTCAAAATAGCCTTAAAATAGGCCTAAAACATTTACACACAAAAAAAGCCGTCTTATTAAAACGGCTTTTTTTAAAATTCTTATAATTTGCTTAAATCAATTTTAATTGATGGTCCCATTGAAGTTGTAACTGTAATGCTTTTAATATAGTTTCCTTTTGATGCACTTGGTTTAATATCCTTTATCGTTTTAATAATTACTCTTAGATTTTCAGCAAGATCAGCACTTTCAAAACTACATTTTCCAAAGATATTGTGAACATTTGCAAGTTTATCAAGTCTGATTTCAATTTTACCTTTTTTAAGATCTTTAATCGTTTGAGCAACTTCAGTAGTTACTGTACCAGCTTTTGGATTTGGCATAAGCTTTTTTTGCCCAAGAACTTTCGCAATTTTTCCAAGTAATTTCATTTGATCAGGTGTTGCAATAGCAATGTCAAAATCAAGAAAACCACCTTCAATTGCAGTAATTAAGTCTTCAGTACCAGCTTTTATTGCGCCTGCTTCAAGAGCTTCTTTTACTTTTCCATCATCAACAAAAGCAACTACTTTCACATCTTTTCCTGTTCCTTTTGGCAAACTAACTGTTGTTCTAATATTTTGATCAGCATGTTTTGGATCAAGTCCTAAATTTAGATGAACCTCACAACTTGCATCAAACTTTGTTGGATTTGTTTTTTTGAGTAAATCCATTGCCTCATCAATATCATAATATCTGTCTTCGATGAGTTTTTTTGCTTCAAGATACTTTTTTCCTGACATAAATTTATTGGTTATGTGGTAATAACGGTTAAATAAATTTTTTAACCTTCCACGAAATAATTATCCTTCAACTTTCACTCCCATACTTCTTGCAGTTCCTCCAATAATTTTAACAGCCGCATCCATATCGTTTGCATTTATATCTTTCATTTTTTCTTTAGCAATAGCTTCAAGTTGAGCTCTTGTGATAGTCCCAACCTTTTCTTTATTTGGAGCGCCAGAACCCTTAGCAATGTTTATTGCTTTTCTAATAAGTACGGCCGCAGGAGTACTTTTAAGTACAAAAGTGAATGTTCGATCTTCATAAATTGTAACAATAACAGGGACAACAGTGTCTCCCTTTTCTTTTGTCATATCATTAAACTTCATACAAAACTCTTGCATATTTACTCCATGAGGACCAAGTGCAGTACCTACAGGAGGTGCTGGATTTGCCTTTCCTGCTTGAAGTTGCATTTTTACGATAGCTTTTACTACTTTTGCCATTATTTTTAGCGGTTAATTTTAAAAAACTGAGTGCGTAATACTCAGTGATTATTAAAGATTTTAAGCCTAAAAGTCAAATTATTTTTCGAAAGAAATCAAAGTTATCAAATTTACTACTTGTTTATGGTAAACTTTTGGGTAAGAGAAGGAATAAACAAGAGAACTAAACTTTACGGTTAAAAAAGCCGTTTCAGGCCGTATTGTGTCGTTCATATAAAAAGATGCTTTGCCAAATTGATTAGTTTCATTTATTGAACTATTAGAGGCATTACTTGCTTTATTTTTTAAAGAATTATAAATAATGTCTGGAGAATTTCCTGCATCAGGAGAAAAAACATAAACTCTAGCGTAAAGTAAAGCATCATCTCTAAGCAAATACCTCTTTTTAATTACTGAATCAATATCTCCAATATAAACAGTCCTATAAAGCATTTCGTCATTAATTTCTTCTTCGATAATCGCAGTAAGAAAACCAGAAGATCTTAGCTGTTCTGTTCTTAGATAAGGATTAACAGCAATAACTTGAGTGTTTATTTCCTCAAAATCTGGCAAATTATTAGTGTTTTGTGTTTCAAATTTTTCAACACTTTGAACAATCTGAATATCATCAATAATACGATTTTCAGTAATTTCTTCAATATCATCAATTTTTGGAAGAACTACTCTTAAATTTTCTTCATTTGTGTCGTTTTCATCAGAAAAATATTCACTTTCTTTCTTTTCTAAATCATCTCCAAGCTTAAAAACAACATTTGTTTGTACGGATTTATTGTCTTTGTTAAACCATTCTGGTACATATTCACTAAAAACAACTTGAGCAACCATAACAACTACAATTATGGTTAAAATTATTGAAAAAATTTTAAAATTTCGCATTTTTAGTGCTTAATTATTTCTTTTTAACTTGTGTGAAGTCTAATTCCACAGGAGTTTCTCTACCAAAAATTGTAATAAGTACTTTAATTTTTCCTTTTTCTTCATCAACGGTGCTAACAATTCCATCATAATTAACAAATGGTCCTTCAAGTACTGTTACATGATCTCCTACAACAAAATTAATCTTAAATTTTGGTTCGGATTGTCCCATTTGTCGTTTAATAATTTTATATTCTTCTGGTTGTACAGGAACAGGAACAGTGCCAGAACCAACAAATCCAGTAACATTTGGAGTATTTCTTACAACATACCAACTATCATCAGTAACAATCATATCAATCAAAACATAACCAGGAAAAATAACTTTTTCTACAGTTACAGGTTGTCCTTTTTTAATAACAATTTGTTGTTCTTTTGGTACAACAACATCAAAAATCATCTCTTGCATTCCAAGAGATTCAATTCTTTGAAAAAGTGCTTCTTTCACAGCTTCTTCATAGCCTGAATAAGTGTGAATAACATACCAGTTTCTACCGGTGCCTTGTATTTGTCTTGCCATATTTATTGGGCTTTAATTTGTTTTATTAACTCTGCAAGTCCTAAATTGAAACCGTAATCAAGTGTTGCCAAAAATACAGTTAGAGTTAGGGTGACTGCAAGTACTATAATTGAAATTCTAATGGCCTGTGATTTTGTCGGCCAAACAACTTTTGTAAGTTCTTCAAAACTAGATTTTACATAAGTTACTAAACTACTTTTACTCATAATTGTTTTAAATAATTCATTTACTGTCAAAGTTTAGCATTTGAAAAGCTTAAAATGCAATGGATTTTTTGGGCAAATAATGATAAAATATTAAGATAAAAAAAGAAAAACAAAAGAATGCTTAAAAAAACAAAACAAATACAAAAATTTCTTGAAAGCAAAAAAGGCATATTTTCATTACTTTTAGCTTTTTTATTGCTTGTGTATTTAGAAAAGTTGTTTTTTGGAGAAAGCCTTGCTAGAGAGCTTTTACCACTTGATCCCAGCGAATATGCAAGATCAGGTGTAAATGTTGCACCAAGTGGAGTAAGTGGACAGAAACTCGCCATTGATTTAGTTTTAAGAAGCCTTGGATATGTAAAAGTAATTACGGTTTCAGTTGGAATTTTGATGATTACTTTGCAAGGAATTCGTTTAATAAAAGCTGGAGGAAACTCTGAAGAAATAGGCAAAGTAAAAACGACACTCACATACATATTAGTTGCTTTCATTTTTATCAGTATGGGGCAGGAATTGGCGAAAATCTTTGATATGTCTGGGGGAACATTTCTTTCTTCTCCAGCAAATATGGTGAAACACATACAGCTTTTTGATAAACAAGTTCAGGTATTGATTACATTCATCAAATATTTAATAGGAGCAATTGCAACCTTAAATTTAGTTATTGCAGGAATAAGAATGGCAACAGAAGGCGGAAGTGATGAAGTTGTTGGAAAACAAAAAACAAGAATATTTGTATCGATTGCAGGTCTTATTATGATTTATTTAGGAGATATCGCTGTAAATAAAGTTTTTTATGTAGTAGACAAACAAGCATATTCAGGTGTTACAGGAGTAAAGCCAACGATGAGTATTAGCCAAGGAGTTACACAAGTTATTGGAGTAACTAATTTTTTAGTTTCATTTTTGGGGGCAATTTCAGTTTTAATGCTTGTTTATGCAGGCTTACTTTATGCGGTTTCTGGAGGGCAAGAAGAACAAACTGCAAAAGCTAAAAAAATACTACTTACTACAGTGATCGGTATGGCAGTGATCTTTGGATCGTTTGCTCTAGTATCAACAATAATCTCAGCAAATATATGAAAATATTAAAATCAATAGCACTACTTATACTTTTTTTGAACTTAGGTCTTACAGCCTACTCAGATACTGGTGATTTGTTGTTTCCAAATTCAATGAAAACACCAGAACAAAGGCTTTCAGAGATTGGAGGGAGTGGGGCTTTTGGCCTTCCTTCTTTTGATTATGGACAACACCCTGACTCTCCACCAGATTTTGAGTATACAGGGGCAGGAACTCTCGCAAGTCCGATATTTTTTACTATAGATTTTTTAAGATATTTGGCTAGCGGACTTGCACTGATAGTAATTATGTACATGGCAGTACAGGCTGTAATTAGCGGAGGTGAAGAAGAATATAAAACTGCAAAAACAGGACTTTTTATGGGAGTTGCTGGTTTCTTTTTGATACAAATCGCAGATATAGTTGTTAGAAAAATCTTTTTTGGAGATTATGGAGAGGCTTTTTCAGATCAAATATCAGCCAAAGAGTTTGCTTCAGAAGGAACAGCGACAATAAGAGGAATTATTGGTTGGATAAACTTATTTCTAGGTACAGTTGTTGTGTTTATAATGGTAATTAAGGGATTTAAACTTGCTTCAAGCGCAGGAAGTGATGAAGAATTAGGCAAAACAAAAAATCATTTATTATACGCTATTATCGGTTTAATTATTGTCTCTCTCTCTGAAATAATAATCAGGGGCGTAGTTTTTCCAGAGTATGGGGAAAGGCTTCCTAGTGCACAAATGGGAAAACAAGTAATTGTTATGCTTACAAATTTTCTAAGCGGATTTGTAGGAATTGCGGCTTTTATAATGCTTTTTTACTCAGCATATAGGTATGTAATCGAACAAGGTTCAGATAGCGCAACAACAAGAGTGAAAAACACAGCAATAGCATCCGTTATTGCAATTCTTTTATCTTTTTCAGCATTTGCAATAGTAAATACTTTTATAAATTTTGAAGAAGTAAATCCAACAACAACTCAATCTATATCACCATAAAAATATGAAATTCAAAAAAATCATCATTGTATCAATAGTACTTTCTTTCTTTCTTTCTAATTCAGCACTTGCTGTTAATTGGGGAGACTGGTTTCAAACAGACAGAGGAGGACTATCTTTTACAGAATACCAAGGTCAGCTTACAACTCTTTCAAGCGAAGGTTATGATCCTGCCTTAGTAGCCTCAACAGACTTAAGAGAGTTTGTAATAAAAATTGTAAACTATGCATTAGGCTTTTTAGGGCTAATTGCTGTGCTTGTGATTATTTACGGAGGAATATTATATGTCACTTCTGCAGGAAATGACACAAACCTTGGAACGGCAAAAAACGCGATTAAATATTCATTGATTGGACTACTAATTGTTCTGGGTTCTTTTGCCTTTGTTAACACGATTATCAAGGCAGGAGGAGGAAGTGATACCACAGGGCAAATCAGAAGAATTACCGCAGGCAGAACAGCAACAGGTTTTAATTCCTCAGCTGAAGAACTAAAACAATTGGCAGAACAGATTTATAATAATTTTTCAGTATTATCAGCAATAACATTGGAGTTTAAAACAATACAAGGAGATGCTTCAAAACAAGCTCTCTTGCCAACAAATATGCCTTCAAAAGCTGTGATCTTAAACTATCTCACAGGAGTTAGAGCAAAAATCACCAGTATTTCAACAAAAGTACCATTATATTCAGATGCCTATATAAAATTAAAAAGATTAGAGCGAGAAGTAGATAGACAATTGGATCTAGTAAGAAGATTAAACGAAACAGCATTTATAAGAATAACAAATAGTGGAGAAAGTGTTTGTGATCCATCAAAGGTTACAGATTTTTGGGACGCATTAACGGGAACAAATCCATGTGAAGACTATCCTATTTACACAAGAGGTTTGTATGATTTTTGGGGAAACCCAGCTTCAGTAAACCAAGTAGATAGAATGGATATTTCAGCAACAGAATTTGCAAATAAAAACATTCAGCAAATTTGGGCTGAAGGAGTATTATTTCAACCAATTGTAGAATCAGTTAAAGAAGAATATAAAAATATTTTATCAGAAGCATTTTATAGACTTCAAGAAATAAATATTCAACTTCAGGGTTATTATGGAGGCGTAAGTAATAATACAGCAGAGGCAGATTATAATAGAATGAGAAGAGCGTATGGATTTTCAAATGTAATTATGACAAATGATTTAAAAAATCCCTTTAGAGTAACAGCTGATGGAAGAGAAAATTTCTATACAAAAATAGAAAATTGGACTCTCGGAAGCATAGACTCAGATCCAATAGGGCCAGCAAATCAAGATTTGTCTGTGGCTCTTACTTACCATTCACTTCTTTATAAAACTGTATCAGAGTTGAAATTTGTCGAAGCAAGACTAACAGCAAATGTTATTGAAGGATCCGCTCCTCTAACAGTAATTTTTGATGCACTCGCAACAAATGATCCAGCAGGAGGAACACTTAATAAAGACAATATATTATGGGATTTGGGAGGTTCTCAAACAATTTCTGATTTAATGTCTAAAGGTAATTATGGAACGATACTACCTTCCGCAGATATGACTTGTGATAGGGAAGGCATAATAATTAGTGATCAAAGCTTACAGGATCAAGATGTGAAAATTGGGTCAACAGCACAAAGATGTACTTACCACAAACCGGGAACATACCAAGCCGCAATAAAAATTAAATCAAATGATGCACAGGGCAGATACGCACCAGGAATTTCAATCTTAACAATAAAAGTCAACCCACCAAATACAAAAATTGACTTGTCAATGACTCCATCAGGATCAGACGAGATTGTATTGATGAGATATAATAATGACGGAACTCTTTTATCGAACAAAAATAATGTTTCCGTAACTTTAGAGCAGGCTAGAGCGGGAATTTCTTTTGATGCTTCAGGAACATACGCAAGTCAATATAAATGGGATTTTGGAAATGGTGATGTCCGCGAATACACAGCAAATCCAAGAGCTATTGTCTCTTATTCAAATCAGGGAAGATATTCAGTTAAATTAGAAGTAATGAATCAACTTGGAGTTGTAGATAGAAAAGTTTTTACTCTCGACATTTCTGAGTTATCAGCAAGAATTTTTGATAATAACAGAGGCAAAGGCTTAATAAACACAGATGTAATATTTGATGGAACAGCATCAAGAAGCGATAGGGGAGGAATTCGTTCTTATCGTTGGACAATAAGCCCATCAGCAGGGCAAGCAGTTCCTGAAAACCTTCAAACATTCACAAGAGAAGGCGCAACATTATCAAAGCTTACTTATAAATTTGAATATCCTCTACTTTACGATATTTCACTAACGGTAACAGACCAAAACAATAATTCATCCACAGACACTTTAGAAGGATTTGAAGTTAGTTCTCAAAAACCGATAGCACAATTTACCCATAAAATTGCAAGTTCTTCAAAACCATCCACAGTTATTTTTAATTCAGATTTAAGTTTTGATCCAGACGGAGACGATAAGTTTTTGTCTTATGAATGGAAAATAAATGAAACAGAAGACAAATATCGTTTTGTAGATGGAACTAGTGCAAGTTCAAAAAATCCTGTTATAGAATTTACAAACAAAGGAGAATACAGGGTTAGCTTAAAAGTGACGGATATGCTTACTAGTGGACAAAAAGAGGAATTTGGCGAAATTACAAAAACAATTAAAATCGATTCTACACTTGATTTGGAATGGGGTGAATTTACAACTTTTTCAGAAATGATAAATGAGGATGGAGAAGCCGAAATTACTTTTGATATTATCTCACAAAATGCAGTCGCATACGAAATTGAATTTGGAGATGGCAATTCAGAAACGGGCGCATTTAGTCAAAGAAAACAAATTAAACACAAATACACAAAAAGTGGCAGATTTCAGGTGTTTGTAACTGTTTATAATAGTGAAGAAGAAGATAATGGTTTGAGGAAAACAGTATTTATAGGCGACGGATCTTCACCTATAGCAAAAATAAATTTATTCGTAGACGATGCTCAGGTTTATGATTTTTCAGAACCAATAACCATAAATAAAAAAACACGCTTAAGATTTGATGCCTCAGAGTCAAAAAACACTGATGGAACAGGACGAAAATTAAATTATTCTTGGGATTTTGGCGACACAACAAGATCTTCTTCAAGAATTGCTTCACATTCATACAACGAATTAAGCCCAAGAGATACAGGGTTTTATACCGTTCAACTCACAGTGTCAGACAGAGATTCTAGCAATATAAGAGCAACAGATGAAATAAGAATAAATGTAGAAAATATTGCTCCAAAATTTTCATCACTTCAAGGAATTCCTAGAATTGAAAGAGGAAACAACACAACTCCAATTACTGTACTTATGAAAGTATATGGTGCGGAAGACCCAGATGGTTCTATTACTCAATATAGGTGGTGGTACTACAACATCGAAACACCTGAAAACGAGCTTGGTACAATGATTACAAGAAGTGATACAGCTCAAATGATAATTGGAACTAATGGAAGAGAAGGCGATAAAATCACTTATGCCTTTGGAGTAGAGCTTACCGACAACGACAATTTAAGTTTTTCATCAAGAGAACTATACACAAACGAAACAGTTCCAAAAATTGAAGTTGTAAATGGACCAAATGCAATGCCACAAGCAAGATTTTCTGTTAATGCGACTAAAGTATTTTTAGGAGATCCTGTTATATTTACAAGTACATCAACTGATTCAGATGGAGAGATAGTTTCCTATATTTGGGATCTTGAAGGAGATGGTTTTCACAATAATGAACCAACAGATAAATCTACAATTGAGCACTTTTACACAGAAAAAAATCTAAAAGGATATGATGTTCGACTAAAAGTAAAAGACGATAAGGGTGGAGAAGCGGTTTCACCGATTGTGAAAATTTATGTGGATGCAAAATCAAATCCACCAGTTGCAGATTTTGAGTATAGTTTTCCAGATCCAAATAATAAATTAAAAGTTGAATTTAAAAATACAAGTACTGTAGACGAAGAAGTAGGTGCAAGAATTGCTCAAACTCTTTGGGATTTTGATATAAACAAAGATACTACAGGCGATATGATTAGAAATAACGATATTGATTCAAGAAATCCAAATCCAACATGGGTCTATGATTCATACGGAATAATCAAAGTAAAACTTCAAGTAATAGATTCTTTGGGCGAAAGATCTGAAATTGTAAAAGATGTAGTAATAGGTGACAATGTAAACATAGATCAATTGAGAGATAGCTATGATCCACTTTCTCCATCTACGCCAGATCAAGGCGCAGAAGAGAAGCCCTCAGAAGAAAAAGTCGAAATCCCTCTTGAAAATGTGAAAGCTGTTTTAGAAGTAAGGCCAAGTGTTTTAAGTGGAGAACGAGACATCGCAGTACTAGATTTTTCTTCATCAACAGGTCCGATTAAATACTTTCAAATAGATAAAAACATTTATAGCCAAAGTTTTAATCACAGCGAAGGGCCAGATCAAGATATAGATTATATAACAAACAGAGCGGGGACATGGCAAACGACATTTTTAAGAGAATGGGGAGAGATTGCAGTAAAACTAACAGTAATTAGGGAAGATGGACAAAAGGATTCTGTTGTTAAAAAAATAATTTTTCAATAAGAGGTTTTTCGTATAAAATACAAAAAAGTTTTAATAAAAACAAATATGCCAAATATCAATGATATAGAAATGGGAGATGATGAAGAAAATACTTTTACAAATTCAAATCAAAACGCAGAAAAGAATAATAATCCTAGAGATATTCAAGGAATATCAGTAAGCCAAGTGCAAAACAACTTGCAAAATCCTCAGCAAAATCCTCAGCAAAATCCTCAGCAAAATCCTCAGCAAAGCCAAAATTTTTCTGAAAATCCAAATCGCCCAATAATAAACACAGCGAGAGATCAGCAGAATCAAGTTCCATATAGCACTTTTTCACAACCAAATCCAAGCGCACCAGCTAGTGATATGCCAAGTCAAGCAGTGCCTGCACAAACAAGTGATCTAAAAAAGACAAATAATTCTCAAAATATCAAACCAGTAAACTTAAAGGCAAGAAAAAGAGCGATTTTGGGCTGTTTTGTTTCATTTTTCTTTGTTTTAATATTACTTTTGGTTTTTTCTTTCATATTTATTGCAAATTCAGAATCTGCTTCAGATAATCCAATTGCAAAGCTTTTAAATGTAAATGCAACATCATTTGTAAATGGTTTAATAACATTTATTCACATAATATTCTTGCTCACAGCACTTGGAATATTTTTGATAACGATGATGGGCTTTGTTAAAATTATTACGGCAAAAAAAGATGATAAAGAAGCCAAAAAAACAGGTGTTAAAATTTCTCTCATTTCAGGAATTATCCTTATGTTTTTCTTGATTATTTGGCTTTTTTCCTTTGTGTATTTAGATGGAAAAAGAATAATAGTTGATGGCCCAGTTTTAATGCCAATAATCACTACACCTGAGGATACAATAAATCTTGAAGCGCCAATTTTAATTAAGTTTGATGCAACAAATGTTCCATATGATGAAAAAAATTGGCAAATTATTTCTTATTCATGGAGTTTTGGAGACAAAACTACAGGAACAGGCGTAGTAGTAAGTAAAACATACACAGAAAAAGGAAGATTTGATGTTCTTTTAGAAGTTACGAGAAGAAATAAAAACACAAATCAAGAACAAGTAGATACCTATCCATGGCTAGTTACAATATCTGGAAGCAAAATGGAGGCAATTATTATTGCCGAGCCACTTTCAGGCGAAGTTCCTTTAAAAGTTTCATTTGATGCAAGCAGATCAGTAGATTTAGACAATCAGATTGTTCAATACGAATGGGATTTTGATGGAGATTTAAGTTTCGACGATGCAAAAGGTGCAAAAGTTGAATACACCTTTGATAAAGTAGGTAAATATAAAGTAAGTTTAAGGATAATAAATGCAATAGGAGACTATGAAATTTCAGAAATTGAAATTGAGGCACTTGATAAGGAAGTTCCTGAGGCAGTGATTGAGATCACTGGAAATCCAACATTTTTTGAACAAGGCCGTCAGTATTTATTTTCAGCAGACAAATCAAGCTCCAAAGATGGAAGAATAGTATCTTATGAGTGGGATTTTGGAGATGGAAAGCCAGTTGTAAGAACAAGAACAACTTCACATACATACGATAAAGAAGGAGTTTATAAATTAAAACTAATAGTAAAGGACGATAAGGGCCGAGAAGGTGAAGTTGAAAGGGAAATTCAAGTAGGGCTTGCAAAAGGTATGCCAAAAGCAGAATTTCAAACAGATTTACTACAAGGAAGAGCCCCTCTCGAAGTTACATTTGATGGATCTTTATCAACTGATCCAGACAATAATATCATTCAATACGAATGGGATTTTGATGGAGATGGAGTCGTAGATGCCTTTAATGTTAGAACAAAATATACCTATAGAGAAGCAGGAGAATACACAGCAACGCTAAAAGTAACTGATGCAGACGGGCACAGCTCAACAGCAACACAAGTGATAAAAGTGTTAGAACAAGGAATCGTTGTAGATTTAAAATCAGACAAAATTGATGGGACAGTTCCTTTAACAGTACAATTTGACGCATCAGGATCATCATACGCAAATGGACAAATTACAAGTTATAGGTGGGATTTTGGAGATAAAACAGCTCCAAAGCTTGGAGCTTCTCGCATAAATCACAGATATGATCAAGTTGGAACATATACGGCCACAGTTGAAGTTATTGCTTCAGACAACACAACCGCAAAAAAAGAAATGTTAATAACAGTTCGAGAAGTGGCATTATTCTCTTGTTTTGTTTCAGTATTTAAAGAGGGACCTGCGCCACTCACAACTTCCTTTGATCCAGCTTGCTCAACTGGCACAATTTCAAGGTATTTTTGGAATTTTGGAGATGGCACAACTAGCTCAGAATTAAAACCTACCCACACATTTGAAAGAGCAGGTGATTATACTGTTTCATTAGAAGTTAGTGACATAGATAACACCATAGATAGATCAGAAGTTTTAATAAAAGTGTTAGAATAAATTACAAATTTTTGCAAAAATTGTGAAAATTTGTTATAATACAATGAAATAACAAAATATTATGAAAAACAAAAAGAAAATTCTAATCAGTTTCGCAGTAATAATGGCACTGCTTAGTTTTCAGAGCTCATTAGTGTTTGCAGTGGAAGGCGAGCATCCAAATATTCCAAATCCTTTTGGAGAAACTGAAGCTGTCGAAGTAGAGCCTCCTTCATTGGAAATGGCAGAAACAACGACAACTCCAGACCCAACTACAACAACCACAACGACAACTCCAGACCCAACTACAACAACCACAACGACAACTCCAGACCCAACTACAACAACCACAACGACAACTCCAGACCCAA
>CAYVBX010000012.1:20899-29498 GCA_964449945.1 uncultured Candidatus Peribacteria bacterium | reverse complement strand
GAGATTTGAGTTTTGGTGATTTTTTTGTTATAATTATTTGATTTACTTAATAATTATAAATTATGAAATACTTAGAAGATGATTATCTAGAAGGTGAAGATTTGCTTAAAGAAGCAATTTCTGAAGTGGATTTTGTGATAGAAGAGACGGAGGAAGATAAAGAAGGAGAGGCAATTTATTGGGAAAGTGTTTTAGATGAAATGGTTTATAGTGAATTTGATTTTAGTAAAAGAAATTTTAATGCTATTGCAGATTTTAGAAAACGACTTTATGAAATTGCAGCGACGCCCTTAGATGAACGAGATTCTCCGTATGATACATGGGAACCAGATGATTTTTATACACTTGAATTATTATTAAGACGAAAGATTTTAGAAATTGATCTTTTTATTGGTTTATGTGAGAAGCTTGAAAGTGTTGTAAAAAATACAAGTGATGAAAAAAATGAAAAAGTTTTAGATTTAGTTTTTCGGTTGCTTGAAAGGAAAAATCGTTTGTATAAGTTTTCGAGGAATACTATTGAAAGAATGGAAAATGGCTTAAGAAATTATTATAATGCTATTTTTCAAGAGGAATAATTCTGGAATTGTTTTGTATAGGAGCTTCTTCTAGGGTTTCTAAAATATTATAGATTGCAGTTTTGAAATCGTTATAAAGTATTTCGAAAACTTCTATTTCTGTGTCGTCATTTATAAAAATATGGCTAGACCATTTTGTGTATAACTTGAGTCGAAATGACATTATTTTTTGATCAATTGCTTCTAATGTATCGAAAAAGTCATCAAAAAAAAGTTTTGTTTCTTTAATAATTTTATCTGGGTTTATGTTTTTGTAAAATTGAAGGCTTATTACATTGCCTGAAATGGGATCTTTTATTTCTTCAAAATAACCAGCATTAAGGATTTCTTTGTAAGCCATTCTCGTTAGAGGAGATCCTTTTTCTAGAGGAATTGGAAGAGAAGTTGAAACAAAAGGTTTTTCTGGGTCAAAATTGATTAAATATATTTCTCTTTCCATAAATAAAACTAAAATTTTTTAAATTATGAAACAGATACAGCTTTTTGTAAAGACAGATTTTGTTTTTGATGTTTAAAAAAACAAATTTTATATGTGTTTTTTAAGTTGAAATGGTTTTAATATGTCTTATATAAGTGCTAAAGTTGTCGTTTAATAAATTGAGGGCTTTTTTGTTTATATTTACTTGAAAATTTTTATATATGTATTGTAGTATTGACTAGATCTTTGAAAAGTGGGGATGTATTTGGCATTCGACAGGATGGCTTAGAATAAATTTGATGCAGTCAGGGGATCACGCTGTCTCCCCTTATATCCGTCCAGCGTAAATTAAATGCAAAATTTAGCATGAATGATCTAGTTGCAAAGTTTCACAAAGCGCAGACACCTGCATTTGTTCCAACATTTGCCTAGTTCAACTGTGGTCTGAAAATTTTCGGACTCCGTCTGGTTTTCTGACACCCGCTTAAGTTAATCGGGCGTAAATTTGCGGGATAAGGCTTTTTAGGTTTAACTTCGACTTAAAAGGCACGAAAAACAATGAAGTAAAGCGTTCATATTTTTTTGATTTTCTTTTATTTGAACGACAAAAATTTAAGAAAATCTATGACTGTAGAGTCTTTTTGTTCTCATCTCTGGACCCGGGTTCGACTCCCGGCATCTCCACCAAAAAATTTTAGGATTTTTGTTTATATATCTTTTTTTTGAAAAAGGGTTTTTTTGGTTGACAGATTGGCATACTATTTATTAGTATTTTAATCTTTAATAATCAAATAAATGGATATATCTGTAGAAAAAGAATGTGTTAAGAGGCTTGTTTCGGGAGAACTTAGGCAGTTTTTAAATCTTTATGATGCAAATTTTTCTGATTTGTATAAATATTTCAAAAGAAGAGTTAATGATAATCAAGAAGTTGAGAGGCTTTTGAAGTTTACATATTTGGAGGCTCTTGCTTTATATAAGGAAACTCCAACGGAATATTCTTATTTTGTTTGGCTTTTAACTTTGGCTAAAAAACGAGTTGATAGCTTTTTGGAGGCAAATCCTCTTTATAAATATGATTATAGTGAAGTAGTAAATAAAAAAGATAATCAAAGTTCTTCCTTGATTTTAGAGCGTGTAGTAAAAATGTTTTCAAAAATGAGAATTGAAGAAAGCGAAATAATTAAATTAAAATTTTTTGAACAGCTTTCTGATAGCGATATAATGATAATTTATAATTTGGATCCAGATAAGGTGGGTGCAAAAATTTATAGAGTTCTTAAAAGAGCGCATTTTTTGCTTTTTGGAGAAGGAGATGAGAATCAAGGTGTTTATTTTGGCGAGCTTTCAGGGCTTTTGTCTTCGTTTTTAGATTTTGAGAAAATGAATATTCCTGAAGCTATGAAGCTTGGTTTTAAATCTCAATTGTCTGCTAAAATTGATAATTTTGATCTTGTTTTAGATTCAGAGCTTTTAAAGGAGATGAAGAAGACAGAAGAAGTTCGAAAAAATCGTGAAAATCTAATTAAAAATAATATGAATAAAGGAAGCAATGATCCTGCTAAAGTATTTGTTGATGCGGCAAATTCATTTAATGAAGAACAAAAGAACCAAGTATATAAAGAATATCAAGAAAAAAAGGCAAATGAAGAATTTTTTGAAGAAATGGAGAAAGAAGAGTTTTGGGATTTTATTGATTCGATTAAAAGCGCTTTGATATTTGTACCTGTATTTTTGTTTGTAGTAGTCGTTTCGGCATTATTTTTTCTTTGGTATTTCCCAAGTATTGGAACTTGTAAATTTGATGTTTTATATAGCGAAAATTTAAGTGAAGTAGAAATAAAAGATTTAAGGAAAAAAATCGCAAATCCTGTTTGCAAATTTTATAAGGATGTTGAGGCTATGGAGTTTTCCGCTATATCTAATAATAAAATTAATGTTTTTGTTGAAAGGAAGGAATATTCTATTAAATATGTTTTTGATACGAGAGGAACGGATGATAAGTGGTTTGTAAAAAGTTTTCAAAAAGAAACAATCGCAAGTAAATAAATTTAAAAAAAGACTTAAAGTTTAATTTAAGTCTTTTTTTGTGTAATGAGTTTTTTTAATTTGTGTCGAAAATGCTTTTTTCTTCGTTGTTTGTTTGTGAGTTGTTTTCTTCGGGATCTTTCTCTGGATCTTTCTTTGGAGTTTCTTCAGGGTCTTTTTCTGGATCTTTTTGATGGTTTTCTTCTTCTCCTTCTTTTTGAACAATAATTTCGATGGCCGTTTCGCTAGAATAACCTAGCTTATCAAGAGCTTTAACTACAATTAATTGTCTTGATCCTTGTGCCATAAACTTTGAAATGTTTAAATATCCTGAATATGGCGGAGTAGAAGTAAAATAACTAAGTTTATCATTCATAAAATATTCTACTTTTTCAATTCCGTTTGGTGCGTCAATAGAGGTGTTAACTGTAAAAGCACCTTGTGGAATGCTCATTCCTGAGCTTATATTTTCTATTGTAATTTTTGGTTTGTTTTTTTCGGTTTGTGCAGTGTGAACATTGTCGTATTCAGTAGGTGGAAGTCCGATTCGAATGCCGTCTTCTTCACCCGATTTTCCTGCATAATATGCAGTTAGTTCTTGTTTCCAGTTAAATAAGTCTGCTATTGGTTCATAGTTTTGGAATAACACTTCTTGAACTGCTCCTTCTGGGGTGTATTCAGTTGCAAGGAGTCCAGAAATTTTATCAATTTTTACTCTTATAAAGGCATTCTCAATTTCAGTAGGTACTGAAAAACTTGGGAAAATATCTGTTATTATTGCACTTTCAGGGGTTGTTGGCCCTGGAAGTTTACCACTTATTTTTGAAACTTGGATTCTTTTAATTCCTTCGGGTTCTGGAAATGGTTCTGGTGTGTCTTTTAAGGCTAGCGACATCATTTCAGTAAACACAGGAACTGCTTGATTGTAGGCTTCAGCACTATATGCCATTCCTTGACCTCTTGAATTTCCAATCCAGACTGCTGTTACTATTGATGGAGAATAACCTATTGCCCATAAATCACCTGGACGAACGGATCCTGATGCTTCTTGTTTGTTTTCTTTGGTGGAAGTACCAGTTTTTACTGCATAAATTTTATTGTTTAACCAAAGACGAGGGCCAATAGAATTTTCTTTATCTGATAAAATTGAATTTATTGCATAAGCTATTTGTGGATCTAAAACTTCTTCAAATTCTTTTGGCTTCCATTCTTCAAGAATATCACCGTTTGAGTTTTCAATTCTAAGTATGCCTGTAATTTCGGGTTTTTTACCATTGTTTGCAAACACTCCGTAGGCTGTTACCATTTCCATCATAGTAACTTCGCCTGCGCCTAATGAAAGGGGATAACCATAGCTATGATCTCGTTTTAATGAACTAATTCCCATTTTTTCGACTAAATCGATTATTTTTGTTTGTTCTCCTGCTAAAAAATAAGCTTGTATGGCTGGAATGTTTCTTGATTGTCCGAGAGCTCGTCTAAGAGTCATTTGGCCTTGAAATTTGCCATCATAATTTTGTGGGCGTGCGTTTCCAAGTTTCATTGGAATGTCGTATGTGACACTTGCAGGAGCATAATTATTATAGAATGCGGCTGCATAAATGAAAGGTTTGAAAGAAGAACCTGGTTGTCTTGGGCGAAGTGTTATGTTTACATTTCCATCTATTTCTTGGTTGTAATAATCTCTAGAGCCAATCATTGCTAAAATTTCTCCTGTTTTTGGATTTATTGTAAGGATGGATATGTTGTTTGCTTGAATTGAAGTTTCGTACGCAGAACCTTTTTCGTATGCGAGTTTTTCTCCTGCATCTTGAAGTTTTGGGTCGATTGTTGTATATACTTTTAAACCTCCTCTCTCAACAAAATCTTTTCCATATTTTTCCTCGAGTTGTTGTTTTATGTGTAAAACAAAATGTGGATATTTGATAGTTTGTCGGTAATTGTTGAATTCTATGTTTTGAAGTTCTTCTTTTGCAATTTCTCTTTGTTCATTTGTAATTTTTTCGTATCTAACAAGTTGGTTTAGGGAGGCGTCTGTTCTTCCCGGTATATATATTTCTACACCATTTTCAAACGTTATATATGAGCCAATTAGTCCGACTGTGTAATCAGAGTATTGTTGAAGGTCTGCGAGGCTTTTTATGGATCTTTTTTGAAGCTCTTCTAGAGAAAATTCTCGATTTAATCTGGAGTGTCTGTTGTTTCCATAAGGATTATAACGGCTTGGGGCTTGAGGCATTGAGGCAAGAAGAACACTTTCTGCGAGGTTTAGATCTGAAGCAGATTTGTTGAAATAGATTTCAGAGGCCTTTTGTGCTCCGTATGCATTGTTTCCGTATGGAATTCTGTTTAGATATAGTTCTAAAATTTCTTCTTTGCTAAAAGCTTTTTCTAGTCGTATTGCTAAAATTAGCTCCTTTGCTTTTCTTGTGAAAGTTCTTTCTGCTGATAAAAATGTGTTTTTTATATATTGTTGTGTGATTGTGGATCCTCCGCTTGGTCTTCCAAATCCTGTGGTTTCATAGATTACGCCTCTTGTTACTCCCATGATGTCGAAGCCGGAATGTTTCCAGAAATCAGCATCTTCAAGCGTAACTGTTGCATCTATTAAAAACTGTGAAATGTCTTTTAGTGCCACTTTTTCCCTGTTTTCTTCGGAATAAATCGTGTAAAGAAGGTTTCCGTCGCGGTCGTAAATTGTTGTGGATTGGGCGGCTGAAATTTTTTCGAGATCTGTTACATCAGGTAGTCCTGAGGAAAAATAAATAAATATACTAGCAACAGAGAGTATCCCTAAAAAACCGATAGCAAAAAAAGCTATAAGAAGCCAAAAAAATAGGTTTTTCAAAAACCCTGGTTTTTTATGAGGAAGAAATATTTTTTTCATTTTGTGAAATAATTTTTAATAAAAAATCAATTTGGATTTTAATGTTTTTTATTAAATAATGCAAATTTTCGTTGATTTTAACGATTTATTTTTTGTTCGAATTTTTAATAGAAACTTTTAAATTCCTCTTATGCTTCCTCCGAGTTGTTTTAGTTTTTCGAATGTGCTGGTTTGAACTCTTGACATGTCTTCATCTGTGAGTGTTCTTTCGTTTGATTGAAGCGTAATTTTGAAGGCGACTGCTTTGTTTTCTTTGCCGATGTTTTCACCTTCGTAAATGTCGAATAGTTTTATATCTTTTATTAATTCTGTGTCGCAGGATTTTATTTCTTCGATTATTTTTCCGATTTCCATTTTTTTATCAATTAAAACGGAAACATCGAATTCAATTTTTGGAAATTTAGGAATTTCTTTGAAAAGATTTTTTTCGGGACTTTCTTTCAATAATTTTGAAAAATTAATTTCAAAACATGCAATTTTATATTTTTCAAGATCATAGTTTTTTTGAACTAGGGGATGAATAATGAAAATTTTTGCTAATGTTTCTCCTTGTTTATTGATGTATGTAAGCGATTTTTCGGGATGAGCGAATGGAGCATTTACTGCGCCTTTTACCGCTTTAGGTGTTTTTAAACTGAGATGTTTTATTATGCCTTCAAAAACTCCTTTGGCTTCATAAAAAACATTGTCTGTTTTATCTTTTTTTAATATTAGACCGCTAAGTAATTTTTCTTCGAGTGGGTAAAAGTTTCCAATTTCTTTGTATCTTCTGTTGATTTCAAAAATTTTAAAACTTTCAAATGTTTTGGCGTTTAAGCTTGCGTTTTTTAGAAGATGTGGGATTTGTGTGGTTTTTAAATGAGTGTAGTCTTCGGAAATTGAATTTTCTAATTCTAAGTGTTCGCGCTTTGACATTAAACATTTTTCAATGTCTTTTTCACTATAGAAAGCGTAATTTGCGACTTCGTCAAAGTCAAATCCTTGGCTTAAAAGTGTTCGAAGTTCGTGTTTGATTTTTCTTTCTGTGTTTTCAATTGGCCTTTTTACTGGGAGATTTGGGCTAATTGTTGGAATGTTTTCGTATCCGTAAAGTCTGGCGATTTCTTCAATTATATCGTCTTCATCTTTTATGTCTTTTGTTGCTCTAAATGAAGGAATTTCTATTTCAAGGAGGTCTTTTGTTTTTGCTTTTACTTTGAATTCAAGTTTTGTTAAGAAATCTGTTATTTGTTTTTTTGAAAGAGTTGTTCCAATTGTTGAACATGCTTTTTCTATTGATAAAACTGCTTTTTTTGGTGTTTTGTCGAAATTTCCTGTGTCGATTATTGCTCCTTTAATTTTTGCGTTTTTGCAAACTTTTAGAATTAATTCTGTTGCTCGAAGGAGTGAAAGTTCACAAAGAACTGGATCCAGAGCTTTTTCATATCTTTGAGAGGCGTCGCTTCTGAGCCCAAGTTTTGAGCATGTTCTTCTGATATTTGAAGAGTTGAAATTTGCGGATTCGAGAATGATTGTTTTTGTTGAATTTGTTACTCCAGAATCATGTCCTCCCATTACTCCTGCGATTGCTATGGGGGCTTTTTCATCTGCAATTACAAGCATATTTTCGTCGAGTTGATATGTTTTTTCATCTAGGGCTTTGATTTTTTCACCTTTTTTTGCTCTTCGAACAATAATTTTTCCTTTAACTTTTTCCGCATCAAATGCGTGCATCGGTTGGCCAAGCTCTGTCATTACGAAGTTTGTGATATCAACAATATTGTTGTGTGTTCCATGGTTTGTTCTTTGAAGTTTTTCTTTTAACCAAACTGGAGATTCCTCAATTTCAACATTTTCAATAATTAAACCCATATATCTTGGGCAAATGTCTTCGTCTTTTATTTCAATTTTGAAAGAATTTTTGTTTGTTGGAATATTTACTTTTGGTTTTAGCGGAATTAGTTTTTGGTCGTAAAGTGCGGAGATTTCTCTTGCAATACCAAAGTGTCCCCAAAGATCTGGTCGATTTGTGATTGTTTTGTTGTCGAAAATTAAGATTGTGTCGTTTTTCTTTAAAAATTCACTTAATTGTGTTCCCGGTAGTGGTTTTAAAGCTGAAAGGTCGAGGATGTCTTTTGGGCCTTCGGTTTTGCCTTTTGGAAGCCCTATTTCACTTGATGCACAAATCATTCCAAAACTTTCTACGCCTCGGATTTTTGTTCTTTCAATTTTAATTTTTTCGCCTTCTCCATGCCATTTTACTTCTGCTCCCGGAAGTGCTACTGCGACAAACATTCCCTCTCTTAAATTTTGCCCTCCACAAACAATTTGAACGGTTTCTTTGCCAATTGATGTCTTTGCAACGAAAAGTGTATCGGCGTTTTCATGTTTATTAACCGATACAACTTGGCCAATGACAATTTTTTCGAATTCTTTGGCTTCATCGATTATTCCATCGACTTCTGCTGTATGGATAGTGATTTTGTGGGCTAGGGCTTTTGGGTCTTTTTCGGGGATGGTGACGAATTCTTTTAACCAGTTGAGCGAAATGTGCATATATTTATTGTTTATTTGTTTGAAATTGCTGAAAAGATATCTTCTGCTTCGTTAAAAATTAAAAAGCAGTTCGCCGTATATTCAATACGGCTCACTTTGCTTTCCAATTTTTGCCTTGCATAAGACATCTTTTGAGCAATTTTGTTTAGGGTG
>CAYVBX010000012.1:17436-20799 GCA_964449945.1 uncultured Candidatus Peribacteria bacterium | reverse complement strand
GCTTTCCAATTTTTGCCTTGCATAAGACATCTTTTGAGCAATTTTGTTTAGGGTGCTTGAAATTGCTGAAAAGATATCTTCTGCTGTTGTTAGAAATGAAAAGTGTTTTTCCGTATATTCAATACGGCTCACTTTGCTTTCCAATTTTTGCCTTGCATAAGACATCTTTTGAGCAATTTTGTTTAGGGTGTTTGAAATTGCTGAAAAGATATCTTCTGCTTCGTGAGTTTTTTTGTATTTGCGATTATTTATTGATAAGAAAGACAATTTTGTGAGATTAACAATTAAAACTGTTTTATGAATCTAAGGTCTCCAGATAGGAAATATCTGATGTCGGGGATTTCGTAGCGCATCATTGCAAGGCGTTCGAAGCCGATTCCGAATGCCCAGCCTTGGTATTCTTTTGGGTCGATGTTTCCTGCAATTAGTACATTTTTATGAACCATTCCTGCTCCTGCAATTTCGATCCAGCCTTCGTGTTTGCATGTTTTGCATCCTTTTCCATTGCAAAAAACACATCTGAAATCAAGCTCAAGTCCCGGTTCTACAAATGGGAAATACCCTGGTCTAAGACGAATTACTGTTTCTTTTTTCATTATTGCGCTGAGGGCTTCTTGCATTATTCCTTTGAGTGTGCCGATCGAAATATTCTTGTCTATGAGTAGTCCTTCAACTTGTGAAAATGTCATTTCGTGTTTTGCATCTGTGGCTTCGTTTCTAAATGTTCTTCCCGGTACGATTATTCTTAGTGGTGCGCCGTATTTTTGCATTGTTCGAACCTGAACTGGTGATGTTTGGGTTCGCATAAGAAGCCTGCCTTCTTCTTTTGACGATTTGTTTTTTATAAAAAAAGTGTCTTGCATATCTCTTGCTGGATGGTCATCTGGAATATTTAGTGAGTTGAAATTATAGTGTTCTGATTCAACTTCTGGGCCGTCCATAATAGAAAAACCCATTGATGAAAAAATATCTTCAATTTCTTTTTGAAGTTGTGCTAGTGGGTGTATGTGTCCGATTTGGCTTTCTGGTGATGGAATTGTTGTGTCAAAAAATTCTGTTTTTAATTCTTTTGCAAGTTTTTCTTTTTCGAGCTCAGTTTTTTTATTTGAAAAAGCTTCTTCAAGGTCTTTTTTTATTGTATTGCTAAGAGCTCCCACAACTTTTTTTTCTTCCGTCGAAAGATCTTTGATGCCTTTTAAAATATCCGTAAGTCGGCCTTTTTTGCCTAAAAATTCGACTTCGAGTGCGTAAAGTTTTTCGGGGCTTTCTATCTTTTGAATATTTTCAAGAGCTTCTTTTTTGAGATTTTGTAATATTTTTTCCATAAGTTTTTTTAATTTTCAGTTCGTGCAGAATTTTAGAGTGTTTTTTTTGTTATGACAAGGGGGAGGGGGTTGAGCGTTGAAAAGTTTAAAATTTGTTTTTGTAAATTCTTTACTTTTTGGAATTAAAATTTATTACCAAGACTTAATTATTATGAATGCTTTTTTGCATGGTCTTTACTTGCGTGTTTTTTTGTTGTATAATTATGGGATTATTTAAATTTATATTTTTATGAATATTTACTCTAAAAAGAATATAGGTGAAAAAAACTTTTCGTCTATTAGTGGTCTTAAAATTGTTGAAAAGAATTTGGGTAAAGACAAATCAGATTGGAAATTTTTGGCCGAAGCATCAAAACAAATAGAATTTACTTTGAAAGATTTGTCTAGGAGTTTGCCTGAAAATACAGATGTTTTTCAATCTTTTATGAGTTCTTTTTCTGAGATGTTTTCAAGTATTAAAACGAAAGATAGTTGGAAAAAAAAGATTGAAAAAGAGGCGAAAAGATTATCTTTGAGTCCAGAAATTGTTGAAGAAAAATTATATAATGCGTATAAAGCTGTTTTAAATTTAATAATTTTAAATTTAATGGATTTTTCAAATGGACTAATAAGTGTTGAAGAAGCTTTAAAAATTAATTTTGGAGAAATTGAGGTTGATCTTTCTAGTTTAGAAATTACTGATTTGGAAGAAAATATTAAATCTAGAATTATGGAGGTTTATGATAACGATTGTGTCAAATTGTCGCAAATTGTTGAAAAAAAAATAAATGAATTAGAGGTTTATAAAGATAATGAACTTGGAGAAAAAGATATTTTTGAAATAGATGAAGAAATAGGAGAGTATACAAAATATATTTCAGAAAATACTGTTTCAAGTTTTCATGATAAATTCTCTAAAATTTATGAAATTTTAACTAAATTAATTGAGCTTAATCCAAATTCTGATCATTTATTGAAATTAAAACAAGTTTTGGAGCAGGCCCTCACTGAAACAAAATCTTATGAAAATTTTAAAAATACAGTTTTAATTAGGGCAAACGATGCAAAGAATTCTGGCTATGAAAATACGAATTTTGTAGAGGCACAAGAATCTTTATATTGTTTTTACACTGCTTTGTTTAGAATTTTTTCAAGACAGTTGAAAAGTCTGAAAGAAGAAAAAATAATTTCTAAAGCTATTGATTTTGAAAAATATTTTGATACAGAAAATCATAATTCTTGGTTAATCAAAACGGCTTATACGATTGAAGATAATAGAAAAAGAGAAGTTCCAAAATATGTTGAAGAAGAAAGCTTAATTGATACGGAAGAAGGACAAGTTGAAGAAGAAGCAACTGAAGATTTGAAAACAGATGAGAATAACTCAGGCCCTTCAAATAATGAAGTAATAACAACTGAACACATTCTTCGGCCACTTACAATTGAAAGTGATAACAAGCCTGCACATCCTGATATTGTTGATGAAGCTTCAAATTTAATTTCAGGTGAGGATGAAAAAGGAAAAGATACAGATGAGAAAAAATTTACTTTTGAAGAAAAACATCAAAAAATGTTATCTGAATTTCCTGAGTATACAGATGACGAACTTGGAGAAAAAGATATTTTTAATCGTAATGAGAAAGGGATTTTGACGAAAGATATTGATCAAAAAATTGTTGAAGATTTCAATAAAAAATATGAGGATTTATTAACTTTGATAAAGGTTTTAGAAAAACAATTTCCAGAAAATCAAAATTTGAAGCTTTTATTGGCTTTTATTCGAGGAAGAATTGAAGAAACAAAATCAATGGAAAATTGGACGCATACAGTTAAAATTCGTGCGGATGGAGCAAAAAATATGGGGCTTAAGCATGCAGATTTTGTAAGTGCTCAGGAAGGACTTTATTGTTTTCATCTTGGGGCTTTAAGAACAATTGTTCGTCAACTTAGACTTCTTAATAATTCAAAAGACTTTAATGAAAAGGATGTTAACAGTTGTTTGAATTATCAAGATTTCTTTAATCCTGATAATAAAAATTCTTGGCTAATCAAAACTGCT
>CAYVBX010000012.1:0-17336 GCA_964449945.1 uncultured Candidatus Peribacteria bacterium | reverse complement strand
ATTTGATGGCAGAACTTGAAACAAGAATTTTGACTACTAATAGTAAGATATCAAAACCTCTTCATAGATCAAGTACTCCTTTTTCAGAGATGAGAAATTCAGAGATTTTAGACTCAATAGTTTCGGAATTTGTGGACGAGTCTGAACAAAATTTGGAAAAAGGAAAAAATTTGAATGAGCCTGCTCGACTAGAAATGAATAATAGGATAGCTCAATTACTTAGAAATTATCTTTCTAATGGATGGACTAGAAAACAGTTACAACATGAGGTTCGAAATATGCTTAATCAAGCAAAGGCAGATAATGTACTTAATAATTCGGACTTTGTTAATGTTGCTTCAAGAGAAAGAGACGCTGAAGGTTTAATGTATGCAAATAATTTAGAAAAACTTTTTGAGGGAATGAGGGATCAAGTTGATTATCAAACAGCAAATCTTAGTCCTGAACAAAAGAAATTATATGCTGAACATCTTATTTCTACTATGGATTTAGACATATCCATGGGGTTAAAAATGGCTGATTTACATAACAAAAGACCTAAGGGAACATTTTCTTGGATAGATAGGTTTGCATTAAAAGCCCAATCTTTGCCAATACTTGGTAGGTTTATAAGTCCTTTAATGCTTGGTGCGGTTACAGGTCTTTTAACTAGATGGGGGCTTAGAAAAGGAGCTGTTGTGGCTGGTGGAGCAATGACTGTTGGAATGGGATTTGCTTCTGTGGGTGCTATGACAATGTTTGCTCCTTTGCTTGCAGGTGCTACAGTGGGTGGTGCTTACGCATATTTTAGAAGAGGACATGAAATAAAGCATGACAGAGCATTTGATATGAGAAGGGAGGCGTTGGGGGATGATAGTAAAGGATTTAGAACACAAAGAATGAGACAATATTCTTTTAATCCAATGGAGATTGATCAAGCTTTACAAATTGTAAATACAAGAAATATTAATACTGATAGGGAAAAATTAAAGCTTGCTCAACCAAATAATTTACAGCCACTGGCTGAAATTTTGGCTAGACTTCTTGTTGAAGATCAAAGAAATGAAATTTACTACAGTAGAAATAATCGGTCTGTTAAAGGGATTTATACTTCTGATCAAATCAACAATATTACAGTTGATTTGTTTAAAACAAATTTAAAAGATGGAAAGGATTATAAAACTTCACTTGTTCAAAAAAATGCTATGAAAAAGGTTTTGTTTGATTATCTTGAAAGTTTAGGCTTGATTCGTAAAAATCGTCTTGGTGTTCAAACATTAGATGTTTCAGCTACTGCTCCAAATATTGCACTTTTGGGAATAGGGAACTCTGGATTTGAAGATCTAGTTAAAGCTGAAATGGAAAAATTGAACTCGGATATTATTTCCAAAGATAAGGCATTCTCAAAATTTGTAAGAAAATCAAAAATTAAGAGTGCGGGAATTGGAGGTGTTACAGGTATAGTTGGAGGTATGGTTGGTCAGAAAGTTTTTAATGTAGCGGCTTTAGCACTTTTTGATTCTCCTTCTAGAATAGGAACTTTAGATTATGTTTTGGGAGAAAGACCTTCGGCTGGAACTGGTCCAGATTATTTTGTTGATGGTAAGCCAGTTTCTCTTGATGAAAATGGTAAGGTGACTGTTATTTCAAAAGATAACTCAGCGTTGAGGCTGAAAATTAATCCAGATGGCTCAATCGATCCGAAGTCTCTTCCTAATGGTTGGTCTTTGGAAAATGGAAATCTTGTAAAAAGAGAGAGTGGAAGTATTTTTGTAGACGGAATTTCTACTCCGATGACTCCAGATTCAATAAATAATATAAATATAAGAGGAGCAAAATTTGAGTTGTTTGTTGACTCTAATGGAAATATTGATTCAATTAAATCGGTATTGCCTTCTAAATGGAGAGTTGATGGAAATGATTTAGTTTTTGAGGATGTAATACGAACAACCCAAAATTTAACAAATCCTGGTGATTGGGCTAATTATCACCCTGAACTTCAGCATCCAGTTTCTGTTCGATCTTTTATGGTTAATGAAAAGGGGCCAAGTGGTTATGTTGGAATGGATTCGACTCCTGAAGTTTTTAATGCGAATGCTTCAGGTACTGAACTTAAAATGAGTTATTCTATTGATAAGAAGAGCGGAGATGTAATTGTAAGTGCAAAAAGAATGATGGGAATGATTGCCAGTAATTCCTCTGGTTCAAGAAATTTGCCAATTGATTCAAAGGCTCTTGAAAACATGATTTTTACTTTAAGCCCTGATAGAGGAGCTTTCAAACCGTTAGTTTTTGAGTTTAATGGTAATGATAGTGTAAGAATTCCTCATAATATAGCAAAAGACTTTTTTGCAACAAATACAGACTCTAATGGTGAATGGATAATTGAAAAGAATATTCCCGGAAGATCTGGTTGGAAGGGTGTGAATGGCCTTCATGGACTTAGTTATGTTGATAGTGTAGATTCTTCAACAGGAAAAAGGAATGTTCTTGCCTTGGCTGCAAGGTGGAATACGCCTCCTCTAGAGGAGGTTTTGGAAAAACCTGTGTATGAAAGATTTACTATAACTATAACGCCTCCTTCTGAGGAAATTATTAGTGCTTCGATGACTCAAACTCCTGAGATATTGGCATCTCCAGCAATTCCAACAGTTGTAGCGCCTAGAGAACAGCTTGAAGAATCTGAAGATGATGCTAATAATAAAAATGGGCCAAAAAAATTGGCAAAAAAAAGTAATTTAGATGCTGTGGAGGCAATTGAGGTTTCTGGAGAAAATGGGCCTCCGCCAGCTCCAAAAAACCCTCCAGCGCCCAAAGTTCCTTCAGTTAAAAAAGACTTAAAGTTAAAAAAATAATAATTAAAAAATATGAAAAATAACAGTTCTAATCATTATAGTCAGGAAGTTATGGATTTTGTAAAAGTTTTGTTACATAATAAAGGAATGGACAAAATGCCAGCAGAGATTTTAAAAGATATGATGCTTGATTTGTATTTAAGGTTAGAAAATTGGCTTATGCTTGATCTTATGAATGTTTTGGATGAAAAAAACTTGAAAGAATTTGATGAATTTGCAGAATCTCAAGATGATCCAATGAATTTAGATTCAAAGGAGTTAAGAGACTTTTTAGAGTTAAGAATTCCTAATTTAAATGAAGTTATAGAAAATTCAATGAAGAATTTTTCTGAAGTTTATTTATCTGGAGGAAACTTGAATAAATAAATTTTTATAAAAAACTTAAGTTTTTGCCAACAATAATTATTGTTGGTTTTTTTATTTAAACTTTATAATTGTATGTGAAAAAATTTAAAATATTAAAAAAACCAATTGCCTTAAAGCGATTGGTTTTTTAAGTGTTTTATAAAAGATTATCTAACTGCATCTTTTAATGTTTTTCCAGCTTTGAAAGCAGGAAGTTTCATTGCAGGAATTGAAATTGTTTGGCTTGGATTTCTTGGGTTTACACCTTTTCTAGCGGCTCTTTTTGAAACTCTGAATGTGCCGAAACCTGTGATTGTAACTGTTTCGCCTTTTTTTAGGCTTTTTGTAATCATTGCTAGTACTGAATCAAGTACTTCGCCTGCAGCTTTTTTTGTAACGCCTGCTGATTGTGCTGCGCCAGCTACTAGTTCACCTTTTGTCATGGTTTTTTAAGGTTAGATTATTATTGGCTTTCTAAAAGGGTTTTTAAAAAGCTGTGTAAATTATAACGACTAAAACTCCCAACGCAAGCCAAGAATATAAAAAGAAGCCTTTTGACGGTTTATAATGATGTTTTTTTGAAGGATATAAGTTCATTTTTTGGCTTTTGTCTCATAAAAATTTGTTTAAACTTTTTTCTCTTGATTTTTGAGCGTTCTTGTTTTGGTATTAGCAAGCGAAAAAGCTGGTTGTGTTGTTTTTTTTCTTTACGATTTGGCTTTTGTGCTATAATTTTAGATAAATTTTTAGAATAAAAATAAATATATGGCAAAAAATTTAGTTATAGTTGAGTCTCCTGCTAAAGCAAAAACAATTTCGAGGTTTCTCGGAAAAGACTATAAAGTACTTGCTTCAATGGGACATGTGAGAGATCTTCCTAAATCAAATATGGGAATTGATATTGAGAATGACTTTAAGCCTAATTATTCTGTTAGTCCTGATAAGAAAAAAATTGTAAGTCAGTTGAAGGCAGAATTAACTAGAGCAGAAAATTTATACATCGCGACTGATGAGGATCGAGAAGGAGAGGCTATTGGTTGGCATCTTGTTCAAATTTTAAAACCCGAAAAAACAAATATTCCAACTTTTCGAATTGTTTTTCATGAAATTACCGAAAAAGCTATAAAAAATGCGATTAGTAGTCCAAAAAAAATTGATGAAAAACTTGTTGATGCTCAACAAGCTCGTAGAGTTCTTGATAGGCTTGTTGGTTATGAACTGTCGCCTCTTCTTTGGAAAAAAATTAGATTTGGTCTTTCTGCAGGTAGAGTTCAAAGTGTTGCGGTTCGTTTAATTGTTGATAGAGAAAGGGAAATTCAAAATTTTAAACCTGAAGAATATTGGAGGATTATTGGAAATTTTGAAAAACAAGATAAAAAATTAAAAGATAAAGATAGAAAATTTTCTGCTGAACTTCAAAAATTTAATAGTAAAAAATTTGAAGTTGTTAATGAAGAACAGGCAAAAAAAGTTCTTTCTGATTTGGATGGTGCAAATTATCTTGTGACTAAAGTTGAGAAAAAAACACAAAAACGAAGTCCTTCTCCTCCGTTTATCACTTCAACACTTCAACAAGAGGCTAGTCGGAAACTTGGTTTTTCGGTTAAAAAAACGATGATGGTTGCACAAAAACTTTATGAAGGTGTTGACTTGGGTTCTGGTGCGACGGGTCTTATTACTTATATGAGAACAGATAGTGTAAATCTTTCTGATTTGGCACTTAGTGATGCAAAAAAAGTGATTAGTCAGGATTTTGGTTCTGAATATGCACTTTCGACTCCTCGAAGATATAAGGGCAGAAAAGGTGCACAGGAAGCGCACGAAGCGATTCGACCAGTCGATTTGACTATCCGTCCTGAAATCGTTTTTTCTAAATTGGAAAAAGATTTGGCTCGGCTTTATGAATTGATTTGGAAAAGAACAATTGCTTGTCAAATGGCGGAGGCTATTCTTGATAAAGTGGCTGTTGATGTTGAGGCTAGATCTTATATGTTTAGGGCAACTGGGCAAACTGTTAAATTTGCTGGTTTTATGAGTGTTTATATGGAGGGAAAAGATGAGGAAAATGATGATGAAAATGCTAGTGGTGCTGGTGAAAAGTTTTTGCCTATTTTGGAGGAAAAAGAAGAAGTTGATTTGGAAAAATTAAATAATAGTCAGCATTTTACAAAACCTCCTGCAAGATACACTGAAGCTTCTTTGGTTAAAAAACTTGAAAGTGAGGGTATTGGAAGGCCAAGTACTTATGCTCCGACAATTAGTACGATAATGACTCGTGGTTATATTGAGAAAGAGGGGAAGGCTTTGAAGCCTACAGACACAGGTTTTGTTGTGACTGATATGTTGGTAGAACATTTTTCACAAATTGTTGATTATCATTTTACTGCGCAAATGGAGGAAAATTTGGATTTGGTTGAACATGGAAAAGTTGATTGGGTGCCAATGCTTAGAGATTTTTATACGCCTTTTCATAATCTCGTTTCGGAAAAGGATAAAGAACTTAAAAAATCTGATGTTATTACGGAAACAACTGATGAAATTTGTGATAAATGTGGATCTTCGATGACTATTAAGCTTGGTAGATTTGGAAAGTTTTTGTCTTGTAGCAATTATCCAGAATGTAAAAATGCTAAACCGATGAAGGGATCGTCTGGTGAAGGTGGGGCTTCGGGACTTGTTTCTGAGGAAAACATGACGCCTGAACAGAAAAAACAAGTTGAGGATTATAAGAAAAAATTTAAAGATAAAAAATGTGATAAATGTGGAGAACTTATGGATGTGAAAGTGGGAAGATTTGGTCCGTTTTTGGGTTGTAGTAAATATCCGGATTGTAAAAACATTACGCCAATTATTGTTTTTAGTGGAGTTAAGTGTCCTAAGTGTAAGGAGGGACAATTAGTAGAAAGAAGAACTCGAAAAGCTGGTAAGATTTTTTGGGGATGTAATAAATTCCCGAAGTGTTATTTTGCTAGCTGGGATAAGCCAATTCGTATTGATGAAAAAAGTGGAATGCTTGTTGTTTTGAAAAAAAACTTCGAAGAAGGAATCTATGAGCCGGTTGCAGGTAGAAAAGCTGGAGGCAAGAAAGGTGGTGTTGAAGGAAAGGGGGCTATAAAAGCGAAGAAAGTACCTTTAAAGAAAGGAACGAAGTCAGTTGCGACGAAAAAAAATGTTTCTAAAAAATCAAAAGTAAGTCGAGTTAAGAAAGAAGTTGAAAAAGATTTAGGAGTGAAAAAGGCTGTTAAAAAGAAGGTTGTTTCGAAGAAGAAAGTTTAGGGTAATTCGGTTTTAAAGTATTGAATTTGTGTGGTTTTTTTGTTGTTTTTGTGTTAAAATGGATAGATTTAATAATAAAAATAAAAATGAAAAAAATATTTCTTTTAAGTTTTGCACTTTTGCTCTCAGTTGTTTTAAATGGACAAGGTGTTTTTGCTGAAGATGATTTACTTTGTACGGGTAGAATAAAGGGAGATACTTCTGTTGCGGTTGCTAAATGGAATCCAAATACTGGGATAACTACTTTTAATGATGCAGGTGATAATGTTTTGGTTGATTTAAGTGTGATGGGTGCTGGTATGGGATATGCTCCTTCAAGAGGGCATGCGGGTTGTACAATTTCGGGTGAAAAAGAAGAATATATGAATCTTGCAGAAGATGAGTTTGGAGTGAAAGGATATGCTTGGAATACGAATATTGGTTTTATTTCTATGTATTGTGATGGAGCAGGAGCTCCTTATTCAAATTTGGGAATTAATTGTGGAGATTTTAAATATGGTGTGAAGATTGGTGCTGATGGATCAAGTGGTGTTGGGGCTGGAAATAGGCCTCTTTGGGGTTATGCTTATAGTGATGTTTTTGGATATATAAATTTTGGATGTAGAGGAGGAAGGGATATAGATAATAATGATTGTGGGCCTATAGAATATGGCGTTACTAGGGCTTCTGATGGGACATTGACTGGACATGCTTACACTAGTGCTGGTGTTTATATGGTTTTTGATGGAGTTAATATGGGGCTTCCCGGTGATATTGTTGAAGATAGTTATTGTGCAGGAAGGCCTTATGTTTGTATGGAAATACGGCCAGACCCAAGAATTACAACAGTTGACTACACAGGTGGTTTTAAATTAGCTGACGGGAGTGATGGTTATACAGTTCATATTTTTTTGAAGGATAAAAATGGAGTATATGATTCAACTTTATATGATGAAGAAGCTTTTTTTCAGTCTTTAGATTTTGATTGGGAGGATAAAGTTAAACTTGATCAGGTAAATGGAAAACCAGTTGGGGATACTTTGGCAAAGATTTCGAGTCCTTTTATTTCTGGGCTTGGTGGGGTCTTGTATAAGCCTGTTTCTGGACTTACAATAAATGATTTTACGGCGGTAAGTTCAGTTCCAGATAGATTTGGTTTTAGTCGAAAAACTGGTGAATTTATCTTAAAAACGCCAATTACTTCTTTTACTCCTACTTTTGATGGAAATGTGTCTAGGACTTCGAGTTTGAATGTGCCGATTTTGGTGAAAAATGAATATTTTATGTATAACTATGAAAAAGCTCCAAAACCTACTGAACACAATGTTTTAAATTTGAAGAATTTAAAATTTGAACTAAAAGATAAGGATGGAAATCCAGTTGTTATTCCTGCGTCTCCAAATATGGTTTATGCAAATGGTACACCTTCGATTCCTTTTAAATTTAGACCAGTTTGGGATCTTGAAACTCTTTACGTTAATGATAGACAAGATAAAATTGTGGGATATAGAGGAATTCCTGTAAGTTTTACTTTAATGGCAAAATTGGCTGGAAGTATTCCTTTTTCAAATCCTGTAGTTGATTTTATTTTGGATTATGATGCAACTGAAACGAATATGCTTTGTGGAGAAGGGGCAAAATTTGATTTTCATTTTTTAAGTGATGTTGAGGGGGAGGAGCTTGGAAGAGAGTGTGTGGAGTGTAATGATCCAAAGGAAGACTTGCCTTGTGATAAAACTTTATGTGCAAATTATTCCTCGTCTCAATCTTTGGAGAATCAATCATTATTAACTTTAGAAGACCAGAATGTTAATTTATCGGCTGTTGCGATGATTGAAGGAGATGTGCCTTGTAATATGGCGGAGGGCCCTGGATTTGTTAGTGTTGTGCGATATACGGTGCCTAGATCAAAGGAAAATCCAGTGCCAAGAAATATTTCTTATTATGCTAATAAGCTTCCAAGGCTTGCGGGTGCGCTTATTTCAAATCCTGCGGCGATGGTTCAAGGAAATGTTTATGCGCAAACTAGCTTTTCACCTAGTGCGGAAACTGAAACAGGACAAGTGTTAAGCACTGTTAATATTGATATAGTTCAAGATACGATTAGTCAAAATTTGGCAAAGGCTTTTGTTAATAAAAAAATTCCTCAGGGAAATGGTGGAGAATGTGTTTTGGATTCTTTAGATGAAGAAGGTATTTCTTGTATAACTGGTGTTGCTTTTGCTCCTTTTACCGTTAATAATGAAAAAGTATTATATTTTAATAACACTGATGTTGTTTTGGCTAGTAAATCGGGGATTATTTGGGATGGATTAACTGTGATTGTTGTTGATGGAGGAAATTTGTATATAGATGCTGATTTATATAATGAAACTACTTTTGGAAATAGGCTTTCTATTGTGGTTCTTCGTGGATATGAAGATAGTGTTGCTAGTGCTGGAAATATATATATTGCTCCGAATGTTCAAAATATTCAGGCAAATATTGTGGCGTCTGGTTCGATTTTTTCATATAAAGGAGATAGATCGACGGATATTAATAAAACTACTGGAGAGCCAATTTGGGCAAATAATGATGAGAGAATTTCGACTTTGAGTAAACAGATTTTTATTCAAGGAAGTATTTCTTCAAGAAATACAATTGGTGGGGCAGATTTAGATTCACCTAGAGCTATGTCTAAGCCTAGACCATATTTGCTTCTTGGAACTGGAGAAGTGATACAAAATCCTTCGGGAGAAGATCGAGTACGGGCTCAGCTTTATGATTTGAATTATTTAAGGCTTTTTAGAATGGTGATTGAAACTGATCCATTGGGGTTTCCAATTGATCAACAATGTGCAAAAGGTTTAACTCCGGATGATATTATGGCGATTTATAATGGATTACCTGTGTTTGGACCAACTGGAAATCTATGTAATGGAATTGATCCACTTAATCCAGTTGCCTTTAATGGGGATTTGGTTGTGCCTAAAGATGAAGGGCTTCTTGCAAAAGGAATACCTCAGGATGCGAAACTTTCGCCTGTTTATGTGTTTTATGTTGCGCCGTCTAGTGAATCTTTTGTCTTTTCAAGACCCGGTACTATGAATATTTCGAGGTAGGAGGGCGGAGTTTTTAAAAGTTTGTAGTTTTGACGCGAAGTTTTGGAAAATTATAAATGTGTTTTTAGTAAAATAGCTTAAGGTAGTGCATTTTTGCTTGTAAAATTCTTGCCGGCAAATATTCTTATCGGCAAAAATTTTCGATTTAGATTTTCTTGGGAAAAATTATTGTAGGAATTTTTCTTCGATTTCGAGTTCTTTGTATGTTTTTAAATGATTGAAGACGGTTTTTTGGATGGCAAGCATTTGTTCTTGGTTTCTGGCTTCAAATCGAAGGGTTAAGTTTGGGCTTGTGTTTGAGGCTCGGATTAATGCCCATGAAATTTCGTCGAATTCGATTCGGACTCCGTCGATTGTTATGCAGTTGTATTGTTTTGTGAAGAAATCGACAATTTTTTCAACTGTTTTGAATTTTTTTTCGTCATCACACTTTACTTTAATTTCTTCTGTTGTGATTGTTTTTTCAATGTCTTCAAAAAGTTTTGAAAATGGAATTGTATGTTTTGAAAGAATTTCGAGTAGTTTTATTGAGGCTAAAAATGCGTCATCGAAGCCAAAATAGTTTTCTGCAAAAAACATGTGGCCTGAAACTTCGCCAGCTAAAGGGGCGGAAATCTCTTTCATTTTTTCTTTTATCAAACTGTGTCCCGTCTTATACATAATCGGATCGATATTTGCTTTTTCCATAGCGTTTATTACTGCTTTGGAAAATTTTGTATCGAAAACAACTTTTGGATTTCTTATTCTTGTTGCGAGGTCTTTTGCGAGGAGCAAGAGAAGAAAATCTGCGCAGTAGTGATTGCCTTTTTCGTCAATTATCCCGACTCTGTCGCCGTCTCCGTCAAAAGCTATGCCGAGATCTGCTTGTTCTTTTAAAACTGTGTCGATCAATTGGAGCATATTTGCTCGTTTTTCTGGATCTGCCGGATGATTTGGGAAATTTCCGTCTGGTTCTAAAAATAAATATTTTGCGTTTAGTTCTAGTTTTTCAAAAAGTAGTTTTGCTGATGGTCCACTTGCGCCATTTCCAGTATCAACAACAATTTTTAGTGGTCGATTTAGTTTAACTTTTGATGCAAGATAGCTTGTATATTCATCGTTTAAGTCTTTTTCTTCTATTGATCCTTGTGTTTCTGAACTTATTAATTTTTTGCTTGATGTGAGTTTGAAAATTTCTTGAATTTCATCGTCGAAAACTGAATCGGCGTTTTTTTTGCAAATTTTGAAACCGTTATATTCTTTTGGATTATGGCTTGCTGTAATCATTATTCCTCCGTCGAGGTTTAATTTGCAAATTGAGAAATATAGCATTGGCGATGTGGAGAGGCCGATATCAACGATATTAAGCCCTGTTTCAAGAACACCTTTAATGATTTGCTCTTTGATTCTTGTGCTTGAAATCCGACAGTCTGCGCCGATTGAAATTGTTTTTGCGTCATAGTTTTTTATTAGATGTGTTGCGGTGGCTTTTCCAATTAAATAAGCGTTTTCGTTTGTGATGTCTGTTTCGGCTACTCCTCTTATGTCGTAGGTGCGGAAGATTGATTTGTTCATAGGAATTGTGAACTTAAGAATTAGTGGGCTTTGATTACTGGGATTTTTTCTGTTTTGTGTGCGTTTTCTTTTTTTAGTCTAAGTGTTTTGTGAATAGCGTTTGGAGAAATTCCTTTACTTAAAAGGTCTTCTTTTGAAACGCCTTCTTCGTTTTGTCGAAGAACTGCGTCGATTTCTTTTAAAGGTGCGCCGAGTTCGTTTTCGTCACTTTGACCTTTGTAAAGCTCTCCAGTTGGTGTTTTTTTGATTAGTTCGTCTGGAAGTTCGAGGTGTTCGGCGAGTTTTTGGACTTCGTCTTTGTATAAATCGCCGATTATGAAAATGTCTGATGCGAGGTCTCCATGTTTTGCTCCGTAGCCAATTGAAAGATCTGTTTTGTTTGCGGTTCCAATCACGAGGGCGTTTCTAGTGTTTGCAAAATTGTAAAGTATGTTTGTGCGAAGACGAGATTTTGTGTTGATTAAGGCTAGTTCGGAGGGTTTCCATGGAAGTGGCATAAATTCAATAATGAAGGAATTGATTGGCACAAAATATGTTTCAACTTCAAAGTATGAGCACAAGGCTTTTGCATGAGAGCTGTTTTCGTCGCTGGTTATTCCTTTTTCTGGCATAATAATTGCTGAAACATTTTCTTTTCCGATTGCGTCGATGGTGAGTTTTAAGGCGACTGCTGAATCAAGGCCTCCTGAAACTCCAATTACGGCTCTTTGATACTCAGCTTCTTTGAAATATTTTTCTGTTCCTGCGATGATTTGTGTGTAAGTGTTGTGCATGCTCATAGGTTGGGTAGTCAAAAAATCAGATATTATTTATAGTTTTTAATAATTTTGTCGATTTCTCTTTTTTCTGTTTTTTTCTTTAAATCGGCGCGTTTGTCGTATTGTTTTTTTCCTTTGCATAGTCCAATTTTCGCTTTAATTTTTCCTTTTTTTAAATATAGTTCTAATGGGATTGCGGTAAGGCCTTCTTTTTGTAGGTCTAGCTCTATTTTTTGAATTTCTTTTTTGTGTAATAAAATTTTTCGTTTTCTTGTGGGATCGTAAATTTTGTTTGAAGATTGTTTGTATTTTGAAATATGTAATTCTCTGATGAACGCTTCTTCGTTTACAATTTCAAGGTAAGAGCCTTTTAAATTTGTGCCTGAGTTTTTTGTTGATTTGACTTCGTCGCCTGTTAAAATTATTCCTGCTTCGTATTCTTTTTCAATGAAATAATCGTGATAAGCTTTCTTGTTTTTTGCTAAGGATTTTTCCAATTTTTAGGTCTTAGAAAATATGTAATGCTGACTGCTAAAATTATCATAAACGATATTAAGCATAAACTGCAAATTGAATGAATTTTAAATAATTCTAAGTATCTTAGGTATAGAGAAAAAATAATCCCAAAAAGAATGGTGAAAAATGTTAGAATGTTTAAGAATTTGTGATTTATAAAGTATCTTTGAAGAAATATTGTTGCTAGAAAAGAGTAATAAAAAAAACCAAAAACAGCCATTGGGACTTTAAAGACAAAGCTATATTCAGATTTTAGTAAGTTTTTACAGCCATCTCCTGTGCATGGAACAATGAGATTTGGGTTTACTTGAAAGTTCCATAAGTATGCACTTAAAGCCATTCCGGCTAGACTTAAAAATAATAATATTGAATTGTTCGAAAAAATAATTTTCTTCATTTAAAGGTATTAAAGTTTTTTTAGTATAACAGAAAATTATTGTTTTAAAAATTATTGCAAAAAAAAGGACCGAAATTTCTTTCGATCCTTTCTAGTTGATGTTTTATTCTTGTGAAAGAAGATCTTCTAATTCTACCCAGTCTATTACAAAATATACATTGTCGAATTCTCCAAATTGATTAACCATTGCTCTAAGTTGTGCTTCAATTCGAGGATTGTCGCATACTCCGCCGAGCATTAAATCTCCTGTTAGGTTTACTTCAACTGAATTTGTTTCCTCATTGTATGTAACGCTTGTTACTGAAAGATCTGATGATGCAAGAGAGTTGTATAGTTCAACTCCTTCGTATTCAAAGCTCATTTCGTCTAGCATAAAGAAATAGTCTAATACTTCTTTAACTAAGTCTGCTGTATCGCTTGCGATTGGTACTTCCCATCCTGCCTTTAGAGCGTGTAGCTTGTCTCCGCAACCGATAATTTCATCTTCTTCTCCTTCAGAGTCCATTTCGATGAAGAAAATGTCAAACATCATTTCTTCCATTGAAGGAGGAACAATTATTGACATGTCTTTGCCTTCTTCAATTGTTGAATAGTCAACAACGATATTTTGTCTTTCTCCAAGGTATTCTTCAAGTAACCCTTCGTCGTCCATAATTATTCTAACAATCATATCTGCCATTTCTCCTCTGAGTAAATTGTCGTAGAATCCTTTAATTGTGAAAGGGATGAAATTTCCTTCTGATGCGATGTCTACAGCGTCTTTATACCATGGTGTTTCTTCAACAAAATCAATGTTAAATCCTTTTAATGTCATTTTTAAGCCTTCAACAAAAGGGACAAGTTGTGCTGGTTTGTATAATTTTCCGTTTTCGTAACCAACAACCCATCCTTCTGCTTTTGCATAACAAACATATTTTGTATACCATTCGTTTGCAGGAACATCATCAAAACAAGTATCATCTTCGTATTCATCAATTGCTTCAAGTGGAAGTCCATAATAAAGTAGAGAGCCGTTTACAATTATTTTAATCATTTCAGCTCTATTGATCGTGTTTTCTGGCTTGAATGTGCCGTCATCATATCCATTGATTAGGCCAGCTAGATGAAGATATGATACTCCTTCTTCGTAAGTTGTGCCTTCTGTGTCTGTGAATGCAATGGATTCTTCTAGGTCGTAAGCTGTAATTATAACTGTTTCGTCATCAATTTCGATGTTTGATAACTCTTCTTCGCTTAGTACTTGTGAGTGGCTAAGCATTGGCGAATAGATGAACGCCGAGATCGCGAACAAAAATGTAAACGCGACTAGTAGTGTCTTTTTCATAGAGACAATTAAAAAATAACGGGGTCATTATGTATAAAATTGATTAAATACACAAGTTTTAGTTGTTTTTATCTTTTTTTATAATTAATTAAAATTCCTTTATAAAGTAGTTTTTTAAGCTTTCAGAACTGTTTAAAATTAAATTTTATTGCTTGTCAAATTTTAAAAAAGCATTATAGTTTTTGTGCTTGTTTTTTTAAGTTTAATAATTTTTGACGAAATATGGCGAATAAAAGCCTAAAAGTGAAAGATTTTGGTGGATATGAAACAGAAAAACCTGTTGAGGAACTCGTTGATGGTTCTGAAAGAGGGGGGTGCTTAGAAAAAGTAGAGGATTTAGTTTGTGTGGGTGATATGATAGAAAATTTTTCGGCTAGAATTATTATCGAAGCTGATGACTTTGATGATAATGAAAGGGATAATTTTTTTGATGAAAATTATTATTGGGAACAGTATGCAGGTGGAAATATAGAGGCTTTTCATGTTTTATATAATCATTATGAAAAGTTTATAAGTAGGGAAGTTGATAATTTGTATTTTGGATATAGGCTTACGCAAGCATTTTTTGAAGATTTGTGTCAAGAAGCTAGAATTGTTTTGATAAAGGCAATTCGAAAATTTGATTTTAAACGAGGAGTTTCTTTTAATACTTATTTTCGATATTGGATCAGATCTGCTACATTTATTTATTATATTCGAAATAATAGAATGGTCCATGTTCCAACTGCTTTGTATTTTGAGTTGTCTAAACTTGATAAAGTTCTTAGTGGTAATTCAATGGAAGAAGTAGAAGATGGTTTGTTGATTACAGAGCTTGGCGTAAGTAATGAAAAATTGGAAAGATTGAAGGAGGCTTATAACATTTTAAGTCCAAAAACTGTCTATTTAGATGCTGTTGAGGCCAATGCTGATTTGTATGATGTTTTTGAGTATAACCACAATATGTTTACTGTTGGAGGATTTCGAACTTTTGAACGGCAATATGAATGGAATGTTTTTTGGCAGAAACTTGAAGAACATCTTTTAAATACAAGTCAATCTAATGATGTTGAAAGGATAATGGCTATTTTAAAAGAAAGGTTTTTTGTGGAAGGGGAGAATGGCCAGAAAACTATGGAGGCAATTGGAGAAAGTTATGGTGTATCAAAACAACGAGTTAATAATTTGATACACCATGTATTAAAAGTAATTAAGAGGTCGCCTACATTGATGAGAATTTTGAAAGATCTTAGTAGTGATTAAAGAGCTTGTTTGAGGATGTGATGATGTTTTAAAGCTTAGAAAGGAAGGATTTATTTGTAATACTGCTGGGGGGTAGGTTGTTTTTAAAGTTTAAAAAAGGCTCAGGGTTTTCCTGAACCTTTTTAAGTGAAAATTTACTTAGATTTAAAATTCAAAAGATTTTTTTCTAGTTTGGTAAATTGCAAATCCTCCAATTAAAAATGTGAGAAGGTATAAGTATGTTTTAAATTCTGGAACGATATTAACAACTTCAAATGAAAGTCCGCCTTCGTTTACGAGAAGGTTTGTTTCTCCGTCTGCGGTTGCATAAATTCTCCAAGTGTAAAGATCTGGTTCAAATCTAATTGGTGAAATTATTGAGCTTGTGTCTGCGGGGATGTTGTCGATTAAGAGATAAAGAGGGTCTGTCCAGTTATCTGAAGCTCTTTTTACTTCAATTGTGTAATATTCTTCACCAAGAATGTCTGTCCATCTGAATGTAGGATAGAATGTGCCAATTTGGTTTTTTGGACTAGTTTGCGTAATGACTATTGTTTCAATATCTTCTGCGGGTGGAAGTTCGTACCAGTCTGAGAAGATTTGAACATTATTTGGTGAATCCCATGTTGTTGATCCAACATATAAAAAGTTGTTGTCGCTAGTTATGTTGTTTATTTCTGTTATTCCAACCCCAAAACCATCAGTGTTTACTTGACTCCAGTTTGTTCCAGTTCCTGAATATTTAAACACTTTTGCTCCATCAGTATAATTTGTTACGATTGCATATAGTTCATTTTTATGGAATTCTAAATAACTATGGGTGTTTTCACTTGAACCAAACCCTTCTATATTTATTTGTGTCCAGTTCCATGTGTCATAATTTAATTCAAAAATGTGTGTTCCGCCGTTCCAATAATTTACTGTTGAAAAATATGCTTTATTGTTATTTGTTGTGGCAATGCTTATTATTTGCGATCCATAAGATGTTTCATCAAAAATTTTATTAAAAGTGTCTGTGTTTTTATTATATCGCCAAAGTTCAGGATAATTTGTAATTCCAATTTGTAAATTAGTTGCTATTAGTAATATTGGGTCTCCATTTTTTTCCGTGGCAGACATATTTGTTATTCCTTCGTTTTCTCTAAAATTGTTTTTTCCAATTTCTATCCAGTTTCCGTTGTCGTACTCCCATAGTACAGTTTCAGCAGGAGAAAATGATTCATTATTTCCTCTAATTGAAACATATAAGGAATTGTTTAATACTTCCATGCCGGTTATTCTTGAACTGTACATGTCTGTTGGTTCAAATATAATCTGAGTCCAATTGCTTCCGTTGTATTTCCAAATATGAGCATAAGCAAAATTGACTTCGAAACCTTCCCATCTACTTACGGCAATATATAGTTCGTTATTATAAACTGTCATTGCGGATATTGATTTGTCTATACTGGTAAAGGATGCTGGGGTTATGTTTGTCCATGTTCCGTTATCAAATTCCCAAATGCTTGCAGTGGTTCCGCCTCTTCCGACATATAATTTATTATTATAAGATATCATTGAGTTTTTGTCCAAATAATTGTCTGTTTCTGAACTTCCAAAATTATCTTCGTTTATTTGTGCCCAATCAATTGCAAATGTGCTTTGAGCGTTTGCAATGAATAATATCGTGGCGAAGCTTAATGCAGTTATACTCAGTGCAAAGAGTTTTTTGATTTGTTTCATGGTTTTTTTATTTTATTTTTTGTTATCTTAATATTTTACACCTTTTTGAAAGAATATTCTAGGTGATTTTTTGGATATTTTGAGTTGTTTGTGGGGTTGAGTGGTTTGTGTAGGGTTGAGTGGTTTGTGTAGGGTTGAGTGGTTTGTGTAGGGTTGAGTGGTTTGTGTAGGTCTTTTTAGTTTGGTTTTAGGGATTGGAGGCGGATTCTTGAATGTGGGGAGTTTTGTGTAGTTTTTTTTTGGCTTAGTTTTAGAAATGTAATAGTTTCAGACATTTAGGACAGTGTAGTTAAGATTTTGTTTATGTAA
>CAYVBX010000011.1:18910-40788 GCA_964449945.1 uncultured Candidatus Peribacteria bacterium | reverse complement strand
TAAAGATCAATTGACAAAACATTAAATGCTAAATTAGAATTGCTTTTGTTTTTTAGTGCTAAAACTTGCAAGGAGGCTTATATGAGTACTATTTGTAGGTGTTGCTATAGTTCTTCCGAATTCGAAGATTTTATTAAAAATACTTCTTTGAAATTTTGGAAAATTGAAGTTGACCTTATTTCAGTTAAAAGCGTTGAAGTTGATTTAAAAAGAAAAATCAATGGAAAGCTTTATGACAGAAATGGGCAAGTGCTCGAAAGCGAGGACATTCAGGTTTTTCGAATTTATATCAAATGATTGTAAATTCGAAGGGAAAGTCTAGGTCCCTAAATTATTTGGGGACCTTATTTAAGTAAAGGTAATAATTATTTTTTTGCATTTTGGGGAATTTTTTGCTTTTTGGGGTTAAATAAAAACTTTCCCCCCATTTAAGTTTTTATTTTAAAATTGATTGAACCATTTGGCTAACTAAAGCGCCATCTGCTTTACCTTTTACTTTTGGCATAAGTACTTTCATAACTTTCCCACTATCTGATTTTAATTCTGCTCCTGCCTCTTTTATGCTTTCCTCAACAATTTTTTTAAGCTCTTCTTCTGATAATTGAGCTGGCATATAAACGGATAAACATTCGATTTCTTTTTGTTCTTTCTCAGCCATTTCTGGGCGATTTCCATTTATAAATTGTTCATATGAATCTTTTCTTGATTTAATTTCTTTTTGAACTAAGGAAAGAACTGTTTCATCGTCTGCAACCTTGTCTGCACCTGAAACTTCATATTTCATAATTGAAGCTTTTAACATTCTTAACGCTCCAACTTTTATTTCTTCTTTGTTTTTCATTGCAGTTAGAAGATCTTGATAGATTTTTTCTTTGAGGGTCATTTGTAAAATTGTTATTATTCGTCTTAGAATTTACATTTTTTCGAAAAACTTGCAATTTTTTTTGTTTTATTTGTCGTCTTTTCTTCTATATACTGCGAGGGAAAATAATTTTTGATTTATGATTCAGATTTACAACACTTTGGGAAGAAAGAAACAAGAATTTAAGCCATTAAATGAGGGGAAAGTTTTGATGTATCAATGTGGGCCGACTGTTTATTGGACTCAACATATTGGGAATTTAAGAGCAATGGTTTTGGCTGATTTGATCGTTCGTTCTTTTAAATATTTAGGTTACGAAGTTTCTTTTGTTAGAAATTATACTGATGTTGGGCATTTGAGCTCTGATGGAGATGATGGCGAAGATAAGATGGAAAAAGGTGCTAAAAGAGAAAATTTAAGCCCTAAGGAAATTGCTGATAAATATATTTCCATTTTTGAAAAAGATATTTCGGCTTTAAATATCTTAGAAGCAAGCTATAAGCCTCTTGCGACGAATTTTATTTCTGAAATGATTGAAATGGTTCAAGTTTTGCTTGAGAAAGGATTTGCTTACAAGACCGATTTAGCCGTTTATTTCGATATTTCTAAGGCTTCCGACTACACAAAACTTTCGGGACAAAATTTGGAAGATAATATTTCTGGGGCCGGAAGGGCGGAAGTTGAAGATACAGGCAAAAAAAATCCGCAAGATTTTGCAATTTGGTTTTTTAAAGCGGGTAAACATAAAAACGCTCTTCAATTTTGGAAATCCCCTTTTGAGTCGCCACTTGTTGAAAATGGAGAGGGGTTTCCTGGTTGGCATATGGAATGTAGTGCGATGGCTAAAAAGCTTCTTGGACCGACTTTGGATATACATATGGGAGGAATTGAGCATGTGCCTGTGCATCATACAAATGAAATTGCTCAAAGTGAATGTGCGAATGACGCTACTTTGGCAAATTATTGGATACACAACGAGCATTTAACTGTTGATGGTGGGAAAATGTCGAAATCTATTGGTACTGCTTTTAGTCTTGATGAAGTTATTTCAAAAGGTTTTTCTGCACTTGATTTAAGGTTTTTTTATCTTCAAGCTCATTTACGATCAAAACAAAATTTTACTTGGGATGCTTTAAAATCTGCGAAGAATGGTTTTGATAATCTGAAAGCTAAAATTCAGAGTTTGGGTAGTCAGATTGGAACGGTTGATGAAAAATTTCGAAAGGAATTTATTGAAAGAATTTCTGATGATTTTAATATTCCAAGCGCTTTGGCTCTTGTTTTTGAGGTGGTGAAATCGGGGCTTTCTGATGCTGAAAAACTTGCAACAATACTCGATTTTGATGAGGTTTTTGGATTAAAGTTAAAAGAAAATATTTCTGAAGAAGTCGTTTTAACTGAAGAAGAAAAAACTTTAATTGAAGAAAGGTCTAAATTTAGAAAAGAACGAAATTTTACAGAGTCTGACAAAATTAGAGATGAACTTTTGGCTCGAGGAATTGAGATTGAGGATGGACCAGAGGGGATAAAAGTGAAAAGGGTTTGAAGGGTTAAGGCCTTTTAATGGCAACTGGTTTTTCAAAATAATTATTATGAAGAACTGGTTAATATTGTTTGTGGGCTTTTCGACGGACTCAGTGCAATCACTTCGAATCTGTTTAAAACGGGCCCTTCGATTCCGCTTCGCTACACTCAGGGACCTTGCTTCTTCGATAAACTTAGGGACCTTACTTTCAGGGAACGCTCGGTTTAGCAAAGTCTTGATTCCGTTTAAAACGGGCCCTTCGGTTCCGCTTCGCTACACTCAGGGACCTTGCTTCTTCGATAAACTTAGGGACCTTACTTTCAGGGAACGCTCGGTTTAGCAAAGTTTCGAATCAGATAAAGCACTAAAAAGCTAAAGCCTATATCGAATTCACAACAGGAATTCTAATTTTTGTAAGTCTTTCGATTGAATGTATTTTTCGTTTTTGGTCTGGAGTTGCGAAAGAAATCGCTTTGCCAATTTTTCCAGCTCTGCCTGTTCGGCCGATTCTATGCACATAGTCTTCTGCGTTTTCTGGAATATCGTAATTGATAATAAGCTCTATGTTGTTTACATCGATTCCTCTTGATGCAATGTCTGTCGCAACAAGCACTCGATATTTACCTTTTTTAAAGCCACTCAATGCTTCTTGTCTTTGAGACAATGACTTATTTGAATGAATATCTTGAGCTTTATGCCCCATTACTTTTAAAGAGCTACAAATTTTTCTTGCTCCATGTTTTGTCCTTGAAAAAACTAAAACTGTTCCCAAGTATTTTTTTAATAATTTCTCTAAAACATTTGTTTTGTTCTCTCTTCTGGTAAAAATTATCTCTTGTTCTATTTTTTCAGCAACAGATCCAGCTTTTGCTACCTCAATACTAACAGGATTTCTCATGCAATTATTTGCGATCTTTGCTATTTCTTCTGGCATTGTCGCTGAAAAGAGCATTGTTTGTCTTTCTTTTGGAATAACATTTAGGATTTTATTAACTTGCGGAGCAAACCCCATATCAAACATACGATCTGCCTCATCAAGGACTAGAATTTCTAAATTGTTTAATCGTAAAATTTTTGAATCTATATGGTCAATTATTCTTCCCGGTGTACCAATAATTATCTGCGGATTTCTATGAATTGCTCTGATTTGATTGTGTTTTGGAGCGCCTCCAATTAGAAGAGCAGTTTTTATATTTAGATTTCCAGAAAATTTTTGAATAGTTTCTTGAACCTGATCAGCAAGCTCCCTTGTTGGCAATACAATTAAAGCTCTTTTATTTTGACAACTTGTTATTAACCTTTGAATAATTGGTATAGAAAAAGCTAAAGTCTTTCCTGTGCCAGTTTGAGCTATTCCGACAATGTCTTTTCCTTTAAGGCCAACTGGTATTGCTTTTTTTTGAATTGGAGTTGGGTTTTTAAAATTAAGACGCTCTAAAGTTGATAAAACCCTTGGATCAATGCCCATATTTAAGAAATTCTCACCACCATTTGACAAAGTATTTTCCTTTAAATCATCAACAATATTTAAGTTTGATAAATTATCATTGTTTTTCTCAACAAATTTTGATGCTTCTTTTGACTTAAAGATTTTAAAATCTTTTCTTCTAATTTTCATTTTTACGTTTCTCATTTTATTATCTTATGACTAGATACTTTTACTGGCTTTTCAACTCCTTGTCAAGTTTTTGAAAAAGAAAAAAGCACAAATTTTCAAAATATGTGCTTTTTTAGATGTTTTTTTACAAAGCAGAGAATGTTTCTGCAATAGTTTCTACTTCTTTTTGTAATTTAACTTGATCAGCTTTTGTAAAGTCTGGAATTATCAATGTTAGATTGTCTACAAGGGCAAAATACTCTTTGTCTTCAGTTTCTCCTATTTTTACAACAGTTTGTCCCATTGCTGTCTCAACACTTTCTTCACTTCCTAAATCTATTGATTTAATAATGATAGATTTTTCTGCTTTTTCAAATGAATAAAGAACAAAACTATCTTCTGTATATGGCTGTTCTCCTACACTTACCCATGACGCAGGAAGAGAGAAACTAATGCCTCTTTCTGGGTTTTCATAAACAATTCTTTCGCCTTCTTCTTCTGTTTCTTCTTGAATTTCTACATTGATTTCAGTTGATACTTCTTCTACTTCTCCGTTTTCTAAAGGTTGTTCTTCAATATTTATCAAAGAACAAGCTGAAAAAGAGAATAAAGCTATAAAAGCCAAGAATGATACGATTTTTTTCATTTTTGTGAGATTAAAAAATATTTCTAAAAGATTATGCCTAGATTTTATTTAAATTCAAGTTTTTTAATTATTATGAGATAGCTTTGATAAATGTTTTAGTGTTTTCAACTCTTTTTCACTTAAATACCTCCACTTTCCTTTTTCTATATCTCCGAGTTTTATGTTCATTATTCTAATTCTCTTCAATTTTTTAACTTCATAACCAAGGGCCTTAGTCATTCTTCGGATTTGCCGATTTAGGCCTTGTGTAAGTATAATACGAAAATCTTCATCTGTGAGTTTTTCAACAAAACATTTATTTGTTATTTGGTCCAAAATGTTTACGCCTTTTCGCATACTGTTTATAAAATCTTCACTAATTATTTTATCCACCTTTACTAAATATTCTTTTTCATGATTATTTCGAGATCTAAGAACTTTATTTACGATATCTCCATCATTTGTAAGCAAAATTAGCCCCTGCGAAAGCTTATCAAGGCGACCAACAGGAAAAACTCTTTTAGGAAAATTTATAAAATCGATTATGTTGTTTTTTTCTCTCTGATCTGTTGTGCAAACGACACCAACTGGCTTATTAAAGGCAATATACACTTTTTCTTCTTTTATCTTAATTTCTTTTCCATCTAGTGAAATTTTATCACCATCAACTACTCTATTTCCAAGTTTTGCCGTAATTCCATTTATTTTAACTCTTCCTGCTTCAACCAATCTATCGGCTCCACGCCTGCTTGTAAGCCCTGTTTCACTAATAAATTTATTTATGTTTTTGCTATCTTGATTTGTCATTTGCTGATTATTTTTTAAGTAAATCTCTAATTTCACGAAGTAATAATATGTCTTCTGGAGTCTTTGGAGCTTTATCTTTTGGGCTTTCTTCTGGTGATTTAAAGCGATTGATTTGTTTGATGATTAAAAAGATACAAAAAGCGACTATCAAAAAATTCAAGACATTATTCAAGAATTGTCCGTATGTTATTGCGACTTCTGGTGTTTCTTCCGTCATTTTTTTGAGCACTATTTTGAATTTTGAAAAATCCATACCGCCCGTTATATAGCCGAGTGGTGGCATTATGATGTCGCTAACTAAGGAACTTACGATTTTTCCAAAAGCTGTTCCAATTATTACACCAATTGCGAGGTCTATAACATTTCCTTTTACTGCGAATGTTTTAAATTCGTTTAAAAAGCCTTTAATGGGCTTAACTTTTTTCGTTATTTGTTCTTTTACTTTCTTCATCTTTTTTTAAGTTTATTTTTTTTAAATTATATGTTTTTCCCTCCTAAGAAAAGTGAAATATTTAAATTATTTATTTTTAAAAATGAATTCCTGAACTTTTAGTATTTTATTGATTTTTTTCTTTGCATTTGCATTAATGATTTAGTTCTTAACTTATAAATATGTTTAAAAAATTGTTTTTCTTAATCGTGATTACGATGTTTTTCGCATCTTGTAGTCTGATTAAGGCTCCTGAGAAGGAAATTGTGGCTAAAGATAATGGTGTAAATATTGAATTGGGTGTAGAAGTTGTTGAAAATGGTGAATTGGAAAATGAATTAGAATATGAACTGGAAAATGAGCCTGAAATTTTAGAAGAAATTATTAAAGAACCTGTAGACGTTGAAAAAACTGGGGATGAGCTTGTTTCTTTGAATGATAGTTGGAATATTTATTACAACTACGATTACAAGTATTCATTACATATCCCAAAAAAGACGAATATTTGGAATTGTGCTGGGGATACTGAGCTAAGTGATGTTATTGTTTTGAAAAATGGAGCTATTTCTCAGCCTATTTCAGAATATGTTTATGAAGATTGTGTGAAGGTAAAAAATAATGAACTACTAAAATCTTTTGAATCAGCATGGAAAATTTATTCAAAAAAAATAAATGGTATTTCCGACCTTAATGCATATTTGAAAGAGCGTTATGACTTTGCTTGTGAGGTTGAAAATATTGAAGAAAATGGAAAGATTAATATTAAAACAACTGAGCATGATGGTGGTTGTTTTATAAATTATGTAACTCGTGTTTTTTATAATGAAGAGATTGGAATGGTTTATAGCTTTATTATTGGGCAAGATTCATATTTCCAGTCTAGTGGTGATGAGGTTTATGATGAAATAATGGCTAATTCTTTTACTTTTCTGAAATAATCTTACGCAACAAAATTTAAAGAGGGCTTAAATGTCCTCTTTTTAGTTTCTGTTTTTTAGTTTTCTGTTTTGAAAAATAAACTTATCTCAGAATGTTTTTCTGCTTTAAATTTCCTATATGGAATTTTTGCTAAATCTAGGAGTTTTTTTGATGCTTTTGTTGATTTTGAGCCAGAGTGTATGTCTGATAAGTATATCAATTCGTTGATTCCAGATTGAATGATGGCCTTTGTACATTCATTGCAAGGAAAACATGTAGTATAAATTTTGCATTTTTTTGGAATTCTTGCTGAATTTAAAATTGCATTTAATTCTGCATGAACGACATAGGGATATTTTGTTTCATTTATGTCTTCATTCTCTCTTCCCCATGGAAGTTTTTCATCATGGATGCCGTTTGGAAAACCATTATAACCAATTCCAATCACTTTTTTGTCTTTATTTACAATGCAGGCTCCAACTTGAGTATTTGGATCTTTGCTTCTAAGCGATGACAACAAGGCTATTCCCATAAAATATTCTTCCCAAGAAATTATTTTTTTTGGCATACGCATTTTTGTTAAGCATTTTTGTTAAGCATTTTTCCAAACATAATAAGTAACTTTGTCTGATTGTTTTCCTATGTAGCCTTCTGAATTGAATTGTTCTTTTGAGAGATAGGACTTGAAATTATGAAAAACATAGACAGAACGAAGGCTGGGGTAACTTGGTGACATATTCGTGTCTTCGACAGTATCGGTTTCCTCAATCTTTATTTCGTCACTAATTCCCAACTTTTTTATGATTGCTTTTTTTATTGCGTTTTCTGGTGTTTGATTGTTTTTTATTTTTTTTGAAATTGAATGGCTTTTGTCTCTGAATTTTTCTCTTCCGTTTGCGTAAAGTCTTCTTTCTTCAATAAGTTTTAATGTTTCTCCTTCATCGTTTTGGAAAAAAATATTCACCCTTGCAACTCGTGTTTTTCTAAGTATTTCGCCATTTTGAGATAAAATTAATTCTGTTTCACCGTTTTCAATTTCTTTTTTAAGATCTTCGATTGATTTTGATTTATTTTGTCCCCAATTTTCGGTATCAACACCTGCAGATTCCAACTGATGCCTTAAAGCCTCGACTGAACTTTTATTATTTAAATTCATGAGGGTGCTTGTTAATTTAATATGCTTTTATTGTAAATCAATGAAAGCTATTCGTAAACTTAATAAAAAATTAGGCAAATTTATATGACAAATCGTTGTATTCTTCTGTGTTGTAGATTTTTATACCTTCTTCGTGCCAAAGTGCAAAGTGTTTTATGCCTAAGTCTAGCGCCATTTTGCTACAAATTGTACAGTATGGCTTCCCCGCTTTTTGGAATTTTTCGTTTTCATCAAGGCGAGCAAAATATAAAATTGAGCCTTCGATTTTTTCTGGATTATTTTTTAGAGCATCAAACATTGCTCTTTGTTCAGCATGAATACAACAAGTTTTATCTGTGATTTTTTTTGGGTAGTCGTCTTTATTATTTTTGCATCGCCTCGATGATTCAAGATTGTTTGGTGGTGTGTTAACGCCTTTTCCAATTATTTCATCGTCTTTGACAATAATTGAGCCACATTTTGAGCGAAGGCAAGTTGCTTTTTTTGCAAGTTCGGATGCTAATTTGAAGTATTTTTCGTGGGTCATTTTGTGTTGTTTGTTTCTCTTAAATACAAATAGAAAGGGAGCGCAAAAGCTATTCCAGAAAGGAAAATTCCAACTATGGGTATCCAAAAAAACTTTACTTTTGCAATTTTTCTATCGAATAAAATGAAAATAATTATAACGAGGCCGGTAAAAAGTGCGTCTATTGCGATTCCTGTTGCGATTTGATTTGCAAACATTTCGCTGAGAAGGAGTTTTAGATTAAGGCCATTTGCATTTGTCCAAGGTACAAATTGTGTGTAAGGCAAAATGATTCCAAGGATTGAAAGGATGAGATAGATGTTTTTTTTCATTGGTGTTTTTATTTTTGGAAAATAGGTTTAGGTGGAGGACGCAAATTAATGCGTCTCAGGTTTTGTAAAAAATATTTACTGTCAAATATTATCAGAAATTAGAAAAAGAAGAAATTTGGATTTTATTACTCCAAAATTTTCCCGTTTTAGATATATATATTCAAGATGTGACTCTTGAGGAAATTATTTCTGATATTTATTCACAATAAGCTCTTTCTATTATTTTTCTGGATTTTGCCAGTTATAAAATCCGAGTCTTTCTAGGCCTCTGTAAGCTGTTATATTGTCGTTAAACATTCCCTCATCTAATTGTTTTTTAAAATCTTCGATGGATTTTTCAATTAGCTCAACAAATTCTGTATCATCAAGGTTTGGTTCCTGAATTTTCTTACAATTTCGCGCGAGAAAATGATGGAATATTCTTGTTGAATAAGCACAAGACATACTTTTTCCCAAATCTCCGGTATAACCTGTTTCTTCTAAAAGTTCTCTTTTCATTGCCTCTATAGGATCTTCTCCTTTGTCTAAAACGCCTCCAGGGAGTTCATCAATAATCTTTTAATGTCCCGGTCTAAATTGTCTAGATAAAAGCACCTTGTTTTCGCTTGTAATGGCTAAAACGGAGACCACCTCTCCTTCGTGTTTAATATCAAAGTCAGCTATTTTGCCGTTTGGAAGTTTGAATTCTTTGTTTATCATTCGTCTGAAACCTGCTTTATAAGGTGTTTCATTTAGTTTTTCCCAAGGTTTTGTCTTTTGCATTTGTTTAAGGATATTTATGGTTTTTGTGAAATTTTATAAAAATATGAAGTCCAGAGGATAAAAAAAAGTGTGTACGTCAAGAAAATTGTTTAATCGGCTTTTACGGTTCTAAGTGAAAGCACATAGAGTATTAAAAAAACTAGTGAGGCGACGCTTATTGCAAAAAAAGTTGTAGAAAGGCCATATTTGTCTGCAATAACACCTCCAAATATTAGTGAGATTGATGATACAAGAGTTAGGACTTGGCTATTTATTGAAAGCATTGTTGCTCTATTTGAAGAACTAACTTTTTCGTTGATAAAGGTACTTACTGTTGGAGAGTAAAGACCTCTCAAAAAATAAAAAACGCCAATAATTGAAATGATAAAAAATATTGATTCTGTTTTTTGCATGAAAATTAAGAAAAGACCAAAGACTGAGGCATGCAATACTATGTATTTATCTATTTCAAAAACTTTGCCTACTTTTTCAGCTAGAGAAGCCCCAAGTCCCCTAACAATAAAAGCTCCAGAGGCTAGAATTCCAAAATAAATCTCGTTTATTCCTATGCTTTTATATAATGGCTGAAGATATTGTAAAGTTGTAAGGGCTATACTTCCAATTATTGCAGAAAATATAAAAATTTTTGAAAAATTTGGCGTTTTGAAGGCTTGTTTTAGGCTGTTTTTTATTTGTGCAATAACTGTTGATTTTTCAAAAACTCTTTCTGGTTCTTTTGCAAAAACTATAATAACTAAACATATGGCGACGAGTAAAACTTCTAAATAAAAGGGCAATCTTTCGCTTATTGTATATAGCAATCCTCCTAAAATGGATGTGACTACCCAAAAAATACTCGTAAATAAATCGATTTTCCCTGCAATTTTCTTAAACTTGGATTCTTCTCCATCAGCTTTTAGACCTTCAAATAATAATGCATGGTCAGCTCCTTGTTTCATTGCTGAACCAAATCCCATTAAAGAATAACCAATTAAAAAATGTGTGAAGTTTTGTGCGATTGCAAAAAATATTGTTCCGATTAAGAAGAATACACTTCCAATTATTAGACTTGTTTTGTAGCCATATCGATCTGCAAAGATTCCAGAAGGTATTTGCCCAATTGATGAAAAAATCAAATATGATGAAAGAACTATAGAAATTTCACTCAAAGGTAAGCCAATAAAAATCATAAATATCACAAAAACACCAATAGTAAAAGTTGAATCTGTTGCGATCATTGAGCATGCAATTTTCCATGTGTTTGATTTGAATTGTTTTTTCATAGGTGTTTTTAATTTTGACCATAGTTTACTTTTGTTTTTGTTTTAAAAAAAGAGAACATTTTGGAGTTGTAATATTTGAATTATTATGCGAAGGTTTTGATTGAACTTTTTCTGTTTTATGGAGGTGGAAATGAGTAAAGAGTGGAATAAAGTGACCTTTGACCTTTTTTTGACAAAAAAATTTCAAATTTTAGAAATTATTGATGTTAAAATTGGTCGGGTTGAAGTTGAAAATGAAATTTTTATTATTTTTTCTGTCAAAAATCTGGCTGAAGAAAATATTGAACTTTCATTTTCTTGGGCAAAGATGCCTAAAGAAAAAAAGAAAAACTACAAAATTCGTAAAAACAAAAAGCGAAGGTTTGTAGTTCCGGATAAGAGACGAATCGTCTTACTTTGGAGAAAAAGTGAATAACAAAATCTCCTCCTCAAAAGAGGAGATTTTTCATATTACTTACGCCGTCCTTTTAAAAAATCATTTGGCCCTAAGTTAAAAACTAAAACTTTCTGCTGTCGTATGCCCAATGTAAAAGTGTTTGGCGCTGTTTTCTTCGGCATGAGAGAATTCCTTTGTCGCAGTTTTTTTTGATTTGGCCGATATGGCGCTTCATTGCTTTCCAGCGTTTGATTTGTCTTTCGTCTTCTTCGGGAATTCTTCTTCCTAAGAAATACCTGCAATACCATTGAAACCAACCTCTTGGATCCTCAAAATAAATCCATCCTTTTTTGCGCCAGACAGAGAGTGGTTGGCTTGCGTTAATTTTAAAGTAATTAAGATTTGGGTCATGTTTTTCTGGACAAAGTTTTGCATTTTTATACCAATCTTTTGGAAATTCATCCTTGCAATCTGTCATATATTTACCTCCAAAAACGCCCATTTCCAGCATTTCTTTGGGACTTAAATCTGGACTAAACTCTGGATGAAAATTTTTACCTTCTTTTTCTGTTAAAGTGTACTTGTAGTTTTTCTGCATTTTGTCGTTGACTGTGATTTTTTTTAGAGTTTGATTTTTCATAAATTAAATTTACTAAGTTATTTTATAGTCATTTTTCTTGACTTACAAATTTTTTAGAATATGCTTATTGCAACATTGTCGCATTAAGAATGGATATTATTTTTGATAAAATTAGAGAGTCGGGAGGAAGAATAACGGCTATAAAGAAGGCTTTGCTTGAATGTTTTTCTGAAAACCATTGCATTTTGAGTTTTAAGGAAATTTCTGGATTTTTAGAAAAGAAGAATTTTAAACCAAATCGTTCTACTATTTATCGTGAATTAGATTTGCTTAGAAAATTTAATGTTATTGAAAAAAAAGAAATTTCTGGGAAAAGTTTTTATGAAAAAAAAGGAAAACATCATCACCATATCGTATGTGTTAAATGCAAGAAGATTGAGCCTGTTTTGATGGATAATTTTCTTGAAAAAATTGAAAAAGATATTTCAAGAGAAAAAGATTTTTTAATTCTAAATCATAATTTGGAATTTATTGGTAAATGTAAAAAATGTAATTAGAATATTATGAAAAAAAAATTGTATGTTTCGATTTTGGTTTTATTGTTAGTTGTTGTCTTTGGTGTTTTTATTTTTTCGAGTAAGACTGGTGAAAACAATGAGGAAAAATTAACTATTGTTACAACGATTTTCCCACTTTATGATTTTGCAAAATCTATTGGAGGAGAAAAAGTAAATGTTTATATGCTTTTACCACCCGGAGTTGATGCGCACTCTTACGACCCTAAGGCAAGCGATATTAAGAGAATTTTGAATTCGGATCTTTTTGTATATATGGGAGATTTTATGGAAGTTTGGGCAAAAAAATTGATTAGTGGGAACAATCTAGATACAAAAAAAATATTAATTGCTGGTGAATTTGAAAATATAAAATATTTAATCGGCGATCATGATCACAATCATGGTGTTTATGATTTTGAAACAAAAGAGGAGGAAGAGCACGAGGACGAACATGAAGATGAACATGAACATGAGCACGAAAATGCGCATGAGCATGAGCACGAGCATGAACATGAAGATGAGCACGAACTTGAGCATGAGCACGAACTTGAGCATGAGCACGAACATGAACATGGACACGAACTTGAGCATGAGCACGAACATGAGCATGAGCACGAACATGAGCATGGACACGAACATGAGCATACGGAATATAAAACTTTTCTTGAAATAAATAATAATCAAAGAAATATTGATCCGCATATTTGGATGGATTTTGAAAATAGTCAGTTTATTGCAAGAAACATTTTTGAATCAATTGTAAATATCGATCCTAAAAACAAAGAATATTATGAAGGAAACTTGAATGTTTTAATTTCAGAACTTAAAAATCTTGATGAAAGATTTTCTGAATCATTAACTCAATGTGAAAATAGAAATTTAATATTTGGAGGACATTTTGCCTTTAATTACCTAGCAAAACGATATAATTTGAATTATTTTTCGGCTCAAGGATTTTCTCCAGATTCAGAACCAAGCGCAAAAGATTTAATAATTTTAATCGAATTAATAAAAAATAAAGATGTTCGTGCTATATTTTTTGAAGAAATGTATAGTACGAAAATTGCAGAAACTCTTTCAAATGAAACAAATCTTGAAATGTATGTATTAAATGGAGCGCATAATCTAAGCAAAGATGACTTCAGTTCAAATAAAAGCTTTGTTTCTATTATGGAAGAAAATTTAAATAATTTAATAAAAGGACTTAAGTGTGAATAAAAAAAATATATTAGAAATTAAAAATCTTTCGATTAAATATGGTGAATTTCTTGCTGTTGATAAAGTTAGTTTTGCTTTAGAAAAAGGTGATTTTATTGGGATTGTTGGGCCGAATGGAGCGGGGAAAAGCACGCTTATCAAATCCATTCTTGGACTTTTAAAACCTTCTTCAGGTGAAATAAATTTTAATTTTGATTCAAAAAATATTTTTTCAAAGATTGGATATTTACCACAAAAAACACAAAATATTAGTAATATTTTTCCTGTTTCAGTTGAAGAAACTGTGGTAATGGGACTTTTATCACAAAAAAAATTTCCAAAATTCTTTAACAAAGAGGACTTAATAAAAGTTGAAAAAGTTTTAAAAAAACTAAAAATTGGAAATCTATCAAAAAGGCTAATATATGAATTATCTGGAGGTCAGCAACAAAGAGTATTTTTGGCTAGAGCACTCGTTTCTGATCCTGAAATTTTAATTTTTGATGAACCATCAACTGCTTTAGATCCGAAATCTAGAAATGAATTTTTTGATTTATTGAAAACATTAAATAAAGAAAAGCTTATTACAATTATCTTAATAACTCACGATACTGGCTATATTGGTTCTTATGCTAATCGCTTGCTTTACTTAGACACAAAACTTGTGTTTTTTGGAGATATTAATGATTATTGTAAGGGCGAAAAAATGGATTCTTGTTTTGAAAAAAGTGATAAACATATTATTTGGCACCAACATAACTAATGGAAATTTTTAATTTTTTACAATACTCATTTATTCAAAAGGCTTTTCTAGCTGGATCTTTTGTTGCTCTTTCTTGTGCGCTTTTGGGTGTGTTTTTGGTTTTAAGAAAAATGTCATTGATTGGAGAAGGACTATCTCATTTCAGTTTTGGTGCAATTGCTTTCGGACTATTTTTAGGAATATATCCCTTTTATGTAGCTGTTCCTTTAGTCTTGGTTGGGGCTGTTTTGATTTTAAAAATTTCTGAAAAAGCTAAAGTTTATGGAGATGCATCAATTGGAATGGTTTCAGTTGTTGGCATTGCTTGCGCAGTGATTTTGGCTAGCCTTTCAAAAGGATTTAATGTTGATTTGTTTAGTTATCTTTTTGGAAGTATTCTTGCAATTAGAGATATTGAAGTTGTTTTTTCAATAATCTTGTCGGTTATTGTTATAGCAATTTTATATTTTTATTATTTCGATCTATTTTCTGCCACATTTGATGAAGAGTATTCAAAGACTACTGGTGTTAAAACTGAAAAAATAAATTTAGTTTTAACAGTATTAACGGCATTAACTGTAATAATGTCCGTAAAAGTTGTTGGAGTGATGCTGGTTTCTGCATTGCTTATTTTTCCTGCTACATCAGCACTCCAAATATCAAATAATTTTAAAAATACTTTTATTTTTTCTGGAATATTTGCGATTTTATCAGTTGTTTTTGGTATCAGTTTTTCTTATTTTTCAGATTTACCTGCTGGTGCGACTATTGTAATGGTTAATGCAGTTATTTTCTTTTTTTGTTTTTTATATAAGAAAATTTAAGCAATAATTGTTTCTTTTAAATAAGCTCGATTGGATAAAAAAAGCTCTCAATTTTTAACTCAAAAGTTTTTCTTTCACTTATGCCTCGATTGTAAAAATAGCTTTCAATTTTAACTCAAAAGTTTTTCTTTCACCCTTTCCAAATCATTTGCTTCTTTCTTTTCGCCATGAAAACTTAGATTTTTCCCGTCGTTTTCAAATCTTGGAATAAGATGATAATGGAGATGAAAAACTGATTGCTGAGCCTCTTTTCCTGAGGCGTTCAAAATGTTTACAGCTTTTACGTTTAGTTTTTCTTTTAGAGAAATTGCCAATTTTTTTGAAAGAACAGATATTTTTTCTAACAGTTCATCTGGAGTTTCAAAAATATTTTCGTGATGTGTTTTTGGAATAATCAATAAATGCCCGTCTACGACTGGATTTATATCCAAAAAAGCGAAAAGTGTGTCATCTTCATAAACTTTAAAACTAGGTATTTCCCCTTTTGCAATCTTACAAAAAATACAATTATCCATAAATTTTTTAAATTAAATTTCTATATTTAGACTGAATAAATTTTGAGGAAAAGTCAAAAAATTAAAGATGTTTTTTGTTTCTATAATAATTGTTATTCATTTGAAAATTAAGATTTTTTAGTTGATGCTTAACTCTTTAAAACCTGTGTTTTCGTCCATATTTCGTAAAAAAACCTTTTCTGTAATTTCGCCAAGAACTATCTCGGCTGTGGTATGGATTTTGCATCCGTCTTTCAAATGTCCTCCAATTACTGTGCCGTTTTTGTCTGAAAGTGAAATATGCAAATGGCATCCTTCTTTAGAAAGAGTACCGATAATAGAAACTATTTCAAAATTTTGATCGAATGTTTTTAAACTTTCGTCAGCCATTCTAATACTTGCAAATGAAAGACTGCCTACTCCTGATAAAATTACACCTGCCTTAATATCGTTTTCAAAAACATAATTTTCAATTGATTCCTTGAGTAACTGATTTGGTTTTAAACGAAATGCGTGAGTTTTCATATTTACTTTTCGTGACTGTTATTGTTGAAGTGGTTTAAATAATACATATGAAAAGTGGTTTTTTCAAATTTTAATTTGCATAAGTATTAAGACATGAATTTTGACTAAAACAAATAAACAACTATAATTATGGCGATACATTAGCCATAAATGGAGAAAACAATGAAGAAGACGACTGTTCTTGGTGATAAAGAGGAGATGATGGAAAGGCTGTGCCAGATAGATTTTACACCTTATCTTAGGGAAAATTTCTATCACATCATTGCGAGGGCCGAAGGGACTGAACTCGATGCAAGAGGAGTTGTCACCACAATTTTTCTTGCAATTAGAGAGTATGCGTCCCGAATGAGTCCTTTGTATAGGACACTGAAATTCTTCAATGTTGGAGGATTTATTGATTCACTCATTGACTACAAGATCATGGAACTTTTGATTGATGCGGTTGCCAATGATGAAGAGCTTGCTAAAGAGGCGAAGGAATACCTAATTCGTTTGCGCTCGAAATAGCAGAATTCTTGCCCCAAATCTAAATTGGGGCATTTTGTGTTAGATTTTTTCTGATTTTTTATCTTAAAAAAGTTTTTCCTTTAAATTCTTGAATATCTTTGCACATAAGTCGGCATTTTGGATGCAAAGTTTCTGGAAGATCTGAAAAAGAAAACCAATTAAATTCTGTGATTTCGTTTTCGTCGATTTTTATTTTTTCAAATTCCTCTTCTGAAACTTCCATTAGAAATAAAAAATCAACTATTTATAGAGGATCTCCGTTTGGATAAACAAAAGACCATTTTGGATCTGAATAAACTGAAATTAATTCTTTTATAGTTCCTTTGATTCCTAGTTCTTCAAAAATTTCCCTTTCTGCTGTTTGTTCAACTGATTCATCAAGCTCTTGAATACCTCCGGGTAGTTGCCAATGTTTTCTGCCTTTATCGAAGACAAGTAAAATTTTATCTTCTTTGATTATTGCTCCAAGAGAAGCTGTGAATAGCACTTTTTCTTTTCCGACTTTTTCTCTAATAAATTTCCAGTATTCTATATTTTGAGTTTAAAAATATTGTTGAGTTAAGTGTATCATTTTTTTGAATTTCCTAAAGCTAAATCCCTCAAGTAAACAGATACAGATTTGTAACCTTTTTGTATGGCATTTTTCTCAATCAATTTTTTATCCATTGTCGAAACACGGAAACGAATCATTTCCGATTGTTGATTGTTATACTTTTTTTCAGATAAAATTAAATTTGGTAAGTCATTTAACAAATTTGCAATATCTTCATTTGGAAACTCTTGGCCAATCTTTGCGCCTTCACATTCAACAAATGTTGTAGTTTTGCTTATTGGCTTTAATGTATAAAAATATTTTTTATTGTTTATGGTGATAAAATGTTTTAGTAATGTTTTCATTGGTAATTTGTTAATTGATATTGTTTATTTCTTTTACGATTTTAGATGCGAGTTTTTTATAAAAATCTTTACATTCGTTATTGTGGACAGGAATAACAAGATCGTATTTTAATTTTGGATTTTTGAATTTATTATGACTTCCCTTTGTAGGTATTTTTTCAAAATCAAAAATTAGTAGCACTTTTTCAATTTGGGAATAACTCAAACTAGTCGCTTGAGTAAAAAATTGATTTATCAGTTTCTCTTTTTGAGTCATTGTTAAATTAAATAGTGTGCCCACATTTTATCATCTATGTAGACATAAATCAAATAGGATTTTGCTGTTAAATTTTTATCATTTTCCAAAAAAAATTCTAATTTCTTCAAAAATTCTTGGGTAGTCAATTTGAAAAAAATCGCTTGTATCAACGGATATTGTTGGGCCATCGATTTCAAGGGGAGTTAATGATTCTTTATAAACTTTGTTTTCAATGTCTATATGATCCCTGTGTCCTTTCTATGTTTTTCCAGTTGCAGGAAGACCATTGACGAGAATAATTGTAGGTTTTTTCATGTTTTTTATTTACGGGTGAGTCGTGCAAGCATTTTTCCTGTGGGTCTCTTATCGCATGGTTGGATTTCTATATCAACGAAACCCGCTTTTGAATATAAAGCCTTTAAGGGAGGATTAAGGTGATTGTAACAAAGCTCGATTTCATCTGTATCATACTCTTCAAAAATTCTTTTTATTGCTGAATTTAAAGCTGATTTTCCGTACCCTTTTCCTTGGTGGTTTTTATCAATCATCAATCTGAATATTTTTGGGCATCTCGCCCCTTCATAGACTCCATAGCTTAAAAAACCTACGACTTTGCCCTCATTATTATTGATGGCAAAATATGAAGTACCTGCATATTTTCTCGCTGATTCTAAACTGCTATGTATATCAGGAACATCCTGTTTTTGTTCCTCTGAAACTTCGATTTTAAGTACTTCGTCAATATTTGAATCGTTAATCTCTGAAAAAAACACATTTATTTCTTCGTTTATCATTTCTTTTTTGGTTTTAAGAGCTAAAGCTTGCATTAAATACTCCCTTGATACAGCCATAGTTACTGGAACCTGAGCTAATGAATCCTTCATTTTAGAATCTTGAAGAAAATCTTCGGAAATCTCTTCAGGGTTTGGTATTGAAGAAGTTTTTCCAAGAGTGTCCACGAGAAAAGCTATTCCGATTTCGACTGCAAATTCCGGATTTTCTTTGATTATTTGAGCTGATGTTTCTTTGAATTTTTCACTTTTTGAAAAACTCAAAGTATATTTTTCTGGACTTTCCTTAGCAATTTTTCGAACCTTTCCGAGCTCAAAATGAAGGCCTGCAACTATTGCAATATATTCAATTTGATTATCTGAAAGTCCGAGATTTTCTTTGAAATAATTTTGAAGTTCTTCGTCTGTTCGAAGTATTTCTTCGGATTTTGCTTCGTGTCCTTCGTATTCTGGGCTTCCATCCTCTTTAAATGTTCTGGCGAATTTACCAATATCATGAAAAACCATAGCTAACTTAAAAAGTTGTTTTTTGTCTTTTCCGTCTATTAATTCATCAAAATATGCAGAAACTTCTTCCTTAATCCCCCATTTTTCGAGATGAGAGTTTAAATGAATTATAAACTGAGAAAGTACTTCTTCTGTGTGTGTAATAATTCCAAATTCGTGCCATTTTGGATAGTGTTCGAGGGGTGAATCGGGGTTATTTCTAAAATTTGTATTTCTTGGATCATCTGAAATATGTTTTTTTCCGAAATACTTTAATCCATTTTCTTCGTACAAAGCATCTATTGAAAGCTTGCTTTCCCTCGTGTGTTTTTCAATTTGGTCTTCTTCAACACTCTGGGTTTGTTTTATTTCCATTGAAATGTCTTGAGATGGGTTTTCCATTTTGTTTTTTAAAGTGAGTTTTGAGTGTATCAGTTTGTGAAGATTTTTTCAAGAAGTAGAGAAGATACCCAAAGTTGATTGCAAATCACCATTTTGGGATAATGCATCAAGTCGTCCTAAAGAAAGAGCTACTAGTCTTCCATAAAATAAGCAGCTTGTGGTCCTTGATATTGTCCAAAAATATTGAGAAATTGTTTTGCCTTTTGGGCAGTTTTGCTTGAAATATTGTCATTGCCTTCTGGAGTTCGCATAAATAATTGATTAATAATTAGCAGGTGTTAATTATGGCATTTTTAAACTTTTTGCCAACACCAGTAAACTGAATAGGCCTTAGCATATTTCAAATGTATGTTTCTCTGGCTTTTGGAAAATGAATGATTTACTCTTTGAAATTTCTGAGAATATTCTTTTTTATAGTTTTATTTATCTTTCCAATGCCACCATTTCAATTTTTCTGGATCGTGGACTTTATTTTCTGCAAAATAAACAGCTAACCGACACACATATAAAACACAGCGATCAACTGGAAAGCCTTGTTTTGTGCAGATTTGGTTGTATATAAATTCTGGGTCCTTGCCTTTAAAATCTTGTACTTCTTTAAATCCAATATTTGCAAATTCTTTGGAAAGTTTTTTTCCAATTCCGGGTATTTTTTCTAGATTTTTTAGATTTTTTTGATGGTCAGGCATTTTTGATGAATTTTTGAGTGGTGGATTTTTGATAATTTTGAGACTAGTGGTGTTTGATGATTTTAAGATGTTTTAAAATTTATGGCTTATCTATTTTTATCCAATATCTTTGAGTAATTCGATCAGGCGTTTGGACTTCATTTTCTAGTACTCCTCCGTTTGCTAAAATGGTTTTTAATGATGCGATATTGTCTTTATCGCAAGTGATGAGAACTTTTTTCATTTTGAGATCACTGCATTTTTCGAGTCCTAAGCGAAGCATTTCCTTTGCATAGCCTTTTCTTCTTTCAGTTGTTCTTACGCTATAGCCAATATTTCCGCCAAAATTTAATAAATAATCGTTTAATTCGTGGCGAATATCAATCATTCCAACTAATTTATTGTCTTCGATTCTTATCGCTAAAAATGTTGAGGCTGGAACAAGTCCTTCTTTAACAGTTTCTTTTTTTAAATTGTTTTTAACTGAAATAATATATTCATCAACTGTTTTTGCATCTTCCAAGCCTCCTGTGCCAGCCATGTTCTCGCCATTTATTAAAAATTCATTTTTGTAATCGGAGATTTGTTTTTCGTATTCTTTAGTTGGGGCGATTAATTTTAGAGTATTTTTTTCTTTATGCATTTGTCAGTTTTTTTTCATTTTTTTCGGTCTTAAAAACTTTCACTTTGTATTTTAAGTCCTGTGATATTTTATCAGAACAAATTGCCAAATCATAGTGGGCTTGTAGGTTCAACCAAAATTCTGCACTTGTGCTGAAATATTTTCCAAATCGTAGTGCTGTGTCTGCGCTAACAGATCTTTTTTTTCTAATAATTTCACTAATTCTAATAGCTGAAACGCTCGTTTCTTTGGCTAGGCGGTACTGAGAAATCTTGAGAGGTTTTAAAAATTCTTCCTGTAATATTTCTCCGGGATGTACTGGTTTTAGCTTTTTAATTGGCATATTCTTTAATTAATGATAATTGGTAATTTCTACATCATAAGCGTTTCCCCTGTCCCATTCGAAGCAGATGCGCCATTTCTTATTTATTCTTATACTAAATTGACCGAATCTATTTCCTCTTAGTTTTTCTAAATGATTAGCTGGTGGACTCCTTAAATCGTTGATAGACAGTGCGGAATCAATCATCCATAATTTTCTTAAAGATGTAGGCAATATTTCTGCTGGAAATTTATCGATTTTTTGTCTGTAAAAAATCTTTTGTGTTGCTTTGCATTTAAAACTTTTAATCATAATCGTATCGCACCACGACACTATCGTAATGCATTAAATTTAATATTTCAAGAGCGACTTTTATTTTACAATTTAATCATTAAAAAATTGTTAAATATTCTTAAAATAAATTTTTTATTTATTGTGGCTATATTGGTATTAATAAATGAATCAACAAATATTGCTTATTATAAGCGATAATTTTTATTATTCATCCATGCATTTTGGCTCCTGATAATCTTCGCAGTACATCAAGGTGCAGGCGGCTTCAGAGGCATTTTCCGTTCTAAAGCAATTGTTGCATCCATCGAAAAAGGATGTGCAGGTCTGCGGAATCATTGTCTGCCAGCTTTCTGATGTATATTCGGGTGTCTTTTGTTCTTCTTTTTGACTATTCTCTAAGTCTAGGCATTTTGGCTCCTCGTAATTTTGGCAAAACATTTCTGTGCATCCGACATCTTCGCTACCTTCAGTTCTAAAGCAATTGTTGCATCCGTCGAAAAAGGATGTGCAGGTTTCTGGGATCATTGTCTGCCAGCTTTCTGATGTATATTCGGGTGTCTTTTGTTCTTCTTTTT
>CAYVBX010000011.1:0-18810 GCA_964449945.1 uncultured Candidatus Peribacteria bacterium | reverse complement strand
GAGTGCACGAAAATAGCATAAAGATGCTAAATGTAAGGATAGCGAGTGTTAGTAATTTTTTCATTTTTTTGTGGTTAATTTTTTATAACATTTTTCTTTTATACAAATTCTAATCAGAAATGAAATAAAGAGAAATAAACAGACTATCGCTGTTGCCATAATTATTGGATATTCGCCATTAAAACCATTTGCTGAGAAATGTTTAAATAATATCCAAAAATATGCCCAGACTAAAACTATTCCGTAAAAAATGTTTTTATCTTTATTCATTCGAAGTATTCCAATAAGTGCTCCGACTACGAGAATTATGCTTGTCCAAATATAGTCTGTAATGCCAAATCCGTTCCAACCGATACTTACTAAAAAGACTGTGATGTTTGCAATTGTTGCGACGGTAATCCAGCCGAAATAAAGGCTGAATGGTAATTTGATGCAAATACTTCCTAGTAACGTGAAATTTTCTCCTCGGAGTATGTCGGCGATTTTAATTAACAGAAAGAGCAAAACTGTCATAATAAGAACTGAAACTCCTATGTAATCATAATGCCAAGCGAAGATCCATGAGATGTTTGCAAGGGATGTGCCGATGAAAAATGGCGTGATTTTATTACTAATTTCTTCCATTTTTTTATTCTTCTTTTTGAATTGATAAAGAATATATGCTCCAAGCAAAAGATAAATTAAGCCCCAAATAGAAAAAGCGACGCCTGCAGGCGCGAAAAGATTTGGGTAATCGTCTGAAATTGCCCCTGTTGAACGATTGTTAATCGGGAGCCTATTGGCGAGGAAATTTACGATAATCATTGCTAGATATGAGGCTACTGCGATGATTTTGAGAAGGGTAGTTTTCATAGTAAATTGTTATTTTTTATTATCTGCGCTTATCATTTCTATTATCTCAGGAAACTCTGAAATTTTAAAGTGTCTGTTTTTACTTTCGTAAATGATAAAATTTGCGTTATTTAATTTTTGCTTATACTTCTCTGCGTGGGCTATGGGTACGATGTCGTCGTCTTTTGAAGGTTGTTCCTCCGTGAATGAGTAATATTTGAGTTTTGTTTTCCATCTGACAGGGATTGTTTTTTTAAAACTTCAACGATGAAAGAATATTTCTCAAAATTGCATCGTCTTTTTCTGTCCAATAAACTCTAAAAGCAAGTACTTGGTCGAGGTTAATAGTGTAATAAGCTGTAACATCAAACATATCTCTAACAGTAATTTTAATAAAATCATTGTTGCCGATTTTTAGATTCTCGTATTGTATGCCAGTTTGTTCTGACATTTCTGAAAGAGTTGTGCCTGGAAGATCAAAATCGCTAATGATTTGTTGGTCTATTGAAGCTGATGTTGTGGCTTTTAATTCGATATCTGGAATATGACAAATATCGCAAGTTTCTGAAGGATTTGTGTGTAATTCATATCTTTCTTTTGTCCATAAGCCTTTGTCGTCTGCGATATAATCAACTGGGTAAATAAATGAAAAATTATTTCCCTCGAATGTCTTTTCTACTTGTGGTGCTTGCGTTTCTTCAGGTGATAGGACCTGAGTTTCTTCAGGTGTTGCGTCTTGTGATTCTTCATCTAGTGGGGGGACCTGCGTTTGTTCATCAGTTGAAACAATAATATCTTGATGAATCGGTAAGTCTTCTTGGTTCATTTGTAGCCAATAAAATAAAGCTCCGGCTAAAAGGGCTGTGATAATGAAAGCGACGATGATTTTTGAATTTTTGTTCATAAAATATATTGGTTACTAATTGTAAAAAAAAGTATATGAAAATCGTTAATTATACAATGTGAGAATATTTTCGTTTGAGTTGTTTAAAAAGTCCTTAAGTGATGTTTTTTATTATTTTTAAAACTATTCAATCTTATATTTTGTCTTTAATTAAAGGTCTGTCTTTATTTTTAAAGTATAATAAAATAATCAAATTAATTAGGACAACGATTATATGAATAGTCGTAGATAGAAATGTGCGACTATTATCGAAGATTGAGCCGGAATACTTTTGCCAATGCCAAGGGAAAATGTTAAAAGTTGGAAGAGATGTTCCTGTTAAATTGTTTATTATTTCTGGACCTAAATCGATTAGATCGGGGAAAATAGACCCAAAAAAACAAAATGCGACAATGGTGCGATTAGATTTTTTAGTTAAAAAAAGTACAAATGCCATAACTGTAATAGATAATAACACATCAATTTTAGACGAAATTGGATATTGATGGGGCAAAATATCGAGGATTCCATGCAGAAAAACACCAAAGAGAAAGGACAAAATTAAGATTTTTAGATTAACTGTTTTTGAGGTTTTTTTTGATGAAATAACTGTTGCGAGTGTTGTACCTGTAATTGTATGAAAAAGTATGTTCATCGATTTAAGAGTATTGAGATTTAGATTTTATTTCGATTTTTAAGTGTGGCATGGTGGAATTTGTATTGCTTGTGTTTTGTTATTTAGAGCCCATTACTGTCCAGCGTCCGATTTCATCTAAGTTCAATTTTACTTCTCGAAACTTTGAAAATAGTTTTTGAACCTCTTCTTTTGTAAAAAAACTATGAGGCAATCCTTTTTCTGGGCCTGATAGCGGGGCGAAAGTACCTTCAGTGATTTCTTCGTGATCTTTAAATGTATTCCATTTCTTGCTACTTTCAAAGTCTGGCACAGTAATAAATATTTTGGCATTTTCTGTAATGGCATCAAAAATCTTATCAATCAAATTTTGAATTTGATCTTTTGCGCCGTGGTGAATTGTAGAAACAGAAATTACCAAATCATACTTATTCTTTGGAATTTCAAATTCAAACATGTTTACGCATAAAATTGTTGAGTCTTCACCTAATGTTTTTTGTGTCATTTCAACTGCGGTTTCGCTTAAATCAATGCCGTCGGTATGAAACCCCTCTGCTTGCATAAATTTTAAGTACTTTCCTGTACCACATCCAATATCTAAAATATGTTTTTGATCAAAATTGGAATTAGTTAAAAATTCTTTAAAAAGTGGATTAATTTCTTCTGAAAGTGTTGCCCAAGCTTCACCACCTTTCTGATAATTTTTGTAAATGTTGTCCCAGATTGTCATTTTTTTATGGATTAATTAGACGAAAATATATTTTTTTATTTTATAAAATGAACAATGGTGTTGAGTTTACTTGAACTGAAATGGAATGTAAATTTTTATATTATTTTGATTGATACATTTCTTTAGTTTTTGGGATGAATGTTCTTAGTCTGATTATTCATTGATCCATTTTAGAAACTCTTGTTTTACATCGTCGAGATTTTGAAACCCTGTGATTTCCAATAATGCTGATTCAAATTGTTTTCCCTCCCAAATTGTTAATAATCTTACGGTCTCTTCAAAACATTTGCGATTATGGAACTGTATTCGTCGTTTAACTTGTGCAATATTGGATCTTTTCCTCTGACAAGATCTTTTCCTCTGACATCTGGATCTTTGTCGTCATCATTTCGTCTTGTTTTTTCGGGTGACTTTTTTATTAATTCAATCATTTTTTCATTACCTTTTAGTTCCCGAATCCACATAAGTAAAGCTCTGCCAACAATATATTCGGCTTCATTTAGGGATTCATTTTCTCCGTCGATTGGATTTGAAAAATCTAAACATCGTTCATAGTAATTCGGTTCTTTTTCTAAACCTTCTTTTACTTGTTCTTTTGTTTCTTGAATTGGGATTTGTGTAGTTGTGTGTTCAATAAGGCTTGCAAATCCTTCGTCGATTAATCTTGTTGCAGGTTGGCGATTTAAACCTGTAATCGACCACATAGCTACATGTGCTAATTCATGTTTTAGTGTTTGTTCCATACTGGGATAGTCGCTGCATTTTTCTCTTACTTCTTTTATAATCTCTTCTGCTGATTCTTCATTTGAAAATCTTTTGTCATAAAAAATTTCTACGCTTCCATCTTTATGTACTATTTCTACTTTTCCAAGCACTGGATTTACAGGATCTTCTGATTCAACAAATTTTATTTCAATTTTAGGGAGTTTGTAATTATCAATGCCTAGTGATTTGAAGGCAGTTATTAACGCAGAAATTGCTTTATCAGCGACTTCTTGACGCTCTGGACATTCTATTTTTAGATCAGATTCTGTTTGATTAGGACTTTTTGGGGTTTCTGAATCAGAAAATTCTTCTGGTTTTGGTCTTAAGGGTATAAAGTTTTCACTTCTTTCCATAGGGTTAATACTTTTAAATTACTAATCTTTAAATTATACCTAAAAATCGCCACTTTTGGAAGATGTTTGTAAAAAGAAGGATCAATAAAATCTTTATGTTTCTCTATAAGATTAAGAGTAGTTTAGTGTTCATTTGAAAATTAGGAATTTGAGGGCGTTTTTTTGTTGCGAAATTTATTCTTATTTAAAACATTATGGCTTTTCAATCTGAGTTCACTGTAAGTTTTCAAATTAAGAATTCCAATAACTATTCTGACTTCAACTTAAATAATTGCGAAATTGCTATTTGTGTTTGAATCGTTCGCAAACCAAATGATTAATTGCATTTTAGTATTATTATTTAGTGAAGCACATAATCATTTTATTCTTCCAATAATTTCCGCACTTCCTCTTCTAAATCCTCTTTTTTTGGTAAATAAAGCTGATATTTTGAAACAAATAATTGATTTGAGATACTGCCAAGGGCGTATTTCACAACTATATCATTTTTTTCTGCTGACAAAATTAATCCGATTGGTTCGTTATCCTCTACTGATCCTTCTTCTGCTTTGAAGTAATTCAAATACATATTCATTTGTCCGATGTCTGTGTGTTTTACTTTTCCGATTTTTAAATCAATCAAAACAAAACATTTTAAAATTCGATGATAAAAAACCAAATCAACATAATAATGTTCGTTATCCAATGTTATGCGAAATTGTCGTTTTACAAAAGTGAATCCCTTACCAAGCTCAAGAAGAAACATTTGTAGATTATCGATAATTTTTTGCTCCAGTTCCTTTTCTGAATACTGATTGTTTTCAGGAATACCAAGAAATTCGAGAATATATGGTTCTTTTAGAAGATCATGACCTTTTTCAAGAATTTGTCCTTTTTCTGCAAGCTTCAAAATGCTATTTTTATCTTTACTGAGTGCTATTCTTTCAAAAAGCATGGAATTTATTTGGCGGTTTAGTTCTCTTGTTGACCATTTTTCTTTGATGCACTGTTTTTCATAAAAACCCCTGGCTAAATTATCGGAAACGCCTAAAAGCTCGACAATATGACTCCATGTCAATTTACCAGACGCGTCTGGTAAATCTGGGTAACTGATATAAAAAAGCCTCATGTATTGTAAATTGCTTATTGAAAAACCTTTACCATAAGCTTGTTTTAAATCTTTTGACAGATATGAAAGGAGCTTCTTCCCGTATTCCGCTCTCATTTTTCCATCTTGCTCAAATTCAATAATTTTCTTCCCAATTGACCAATAGGATTTTACAAGAATTGAATTAATAGTTTTAAATGCTTGGCGTCTTCCTTGTTCTAGGAGCTTGCCGATATCGATAATCAGTGAGTTATATTCTTTTTTTGTGTCTATAATTTTCAATGTTTATAATTAAATTTTATAAATTATAAACTTCTAATATTAAATATTTCTAAATTATTTATTAAATTTTTCTAAACTGATTGAGTGAATTGAATATTACAAAATGTTTTTTAAGTTTTTTATTTCGAACCAATTGCAGTCAAGCGTCCAATTTCATCTAATTTCTATTTTAAACAGATAAATTCCAGACGTTAAACTTTTTATCTTTCTTTTTTAAACTCCAATTTGTTTTTTCGTAATACTTATTAAACCCTGAATTCAAAGGACAAAGAACTTCAAAATTTTTATAGTTTGTTGCGATAAGCATTTTCTTTAAAACACTTTGGCCTCTAAATTTCTCATCAATTGCGAACTGATATACCGAAACAATATTATCTCTCTTTCTTGGATAAAACCTTACTGATGCGATTATTTCGCCAAAATCATTCATTGCAACTATCACTTGTTTTCTTTTAATTGCGGAACTTACGCCAAATGGACAAAGAAACTCTTCGCAAGTTATTGCATCATTAGTGATGTCTAAATATTTATTAAAAAATTGAATTATCTCTTTTTTTTCTTGCTCTGTGGCTAATTTTATCGTCATTTCTTTTTAACGCTTTTAATAATTTTTCTTTTAAGATGCTTAATTCCTTTTCGTTTGGCCTTTCTTTTTCGGCACACCTAAGCTCTTTATCTATACACCAAATTGGGACTTTCGGTAAAGGGTCGTCTTTGTGTCGCGGAAAAATATGCCAATGCAAATGCTTTTCTGTGTTGCCTAGTAGTTCATAGTTTAGTTTTTCAGGCTTGAAGGCTACAAAAACTGCTTCAGCGACTTCACTCATTTCTTTTAAGAATTTTACACGAAAATCTGGAGCAAGCTCGTGCAGTTCTGATTTGTGTTGCTTACAGAGGAATAAAGTATAGCCTTTAAAATACTGATAATCACCGATTACGACGAAGCCTGTTTCAAGTTCTTCAACAAAATATGGATTTGTTTTTTCAATAATTATTTAAATTCTGTCACAAATTAAGCATTTTTGGGGCATGTTTTTTCGGGAAAAAGTATTTTTTGAATGAAAAACTTGTATTAGATTATATCTGTTTTTTTGACTATTCAAACTATATTTTATCTTTATGGAATGCGAAAATTTCAGCCCTATAATTTCTTCCAAAATTCAATTGTAGTCTTTTTCATTCCCGATTTTAAATATAAATTAGCAGAAAGATCGTTTTCAATATCTGTATGGGTTGTTAAAGAATCACAGTTTTGTTTTTTGAATTCAGTTTCTAGTTCTGTAAAAAGATTTTTGGCAACTCCTTTTCCGCGAAAGCTTTCTTTTACAAACAATTCATCAATATATCCCAAATTGTGTAGTTTATGATTTTTTCTTTCATGAATAGTGCCTTGAATAAAACCGATGACATTATTTGAGGCATCTTTTGCTACGAAAAAAATTGAGTTTTCAAAATCATCGTCCTCTAATTTTTTATATGGATTAATTCTTTCATGAAAATCTTTGGTATCATTGCTAAATATATTTTTTCTATACTCATTTAGCTCATCCATAAGGACTTGAATTTCTTGCTTGTCAGTTTTGTTTGCTTTTTTTATGGTCATGTTTATTCGTTAGAAATAAAAAAGTCGCGCGTAATTTTATGTTCTTTGGAAAATAAAATCTCTGCTTCATCGTATGTTTTGAAGGCAGATTCTGGCTTTTTTCCTTCAGCTTTCATTCGTTTCACATATTCTAATTTTTCTTCCCAAAATTTAACAATCTCGGGATGTTTACTGAAATATAAGCTGGCCTCTTCCTTTATTTTCTGCATAAAACCGCTAGGATCATAAAGTATTTTTCTGTTTATATAGCCGTAATTTAGATATGGATAGTCCTTTAGTCTTTTTTGTATGGATTTTTTGGGAAGTATTACAAGATCGACATAAACTCCGCCTATCTGCTTTGTCTCGTAGCTGAATTTTTCAGCTTCCTCATCTATGATTTCAATATCTAAATCTGAAATAGGCGTCTCCCTACCTTCCGCAACACTGCCAAAAAGGCTGATAGCTATTACACTCGCTTTTTTACTATATTTTTCCACCATTTGAGAAGCTACTTTGATCTGTTTGGATGATTTCATAATAATTGAATAAAGTAAAAATTTGGGCGAAGCCTTGAAAAATTACATTAAAAAAATTTTATTTAAAAATCTCAGGGTACTTTAGAAATGCCATTGTTATATTTACAACAGAATCAGAAACCCAAATCTCGCCACTTTTTACCATATCCAATGCTTTTTGGGGAGAAACTTTGAGTATTTCGATATCTTCTGTTTCATCAAAATTTTGATTAGAATTAAACTCGAGATTTTTTGCCAAATAACAATATATACAAGTGTTTATTTTGGTTGGATTGTTTGCAGTTTTACCAAGAAATATTAGATTTTCTGCTGTTGTTTTTATTCCAACCTCCTCCTCGAGTTCTGCCAACGCTGATTCCTCCAAAGTTTTTCCTTTCTGCTGAAAACCCGCTGGCAACTCAATCGCTATCTCGCCTATTGCGTGTCTATATTGCTTAACTAAGACAAGTTCATTTTTTGAGGTAAGTGGAAAAACCATTACGGCATCCCCCATCGGGGAAAGAAAATAATCATCAATTATTTTACCATTTGGCAATTCAACAGTTTGCTGCAATACGGGAAACCATTTGCTCGGCGATACATCAAGCTCTTTTAGTATTTTCCATTTTTCCATAATTGAGTTTTTTAATAAAAAAATATACTTAGTTAGAATATTTATTTTTTTTCATACCTTGTTGCAATAAAATCTATAATTATTCCATAAACAATTCCAGCGAAGAATCCGAGAGTGTCTTTAAAATCTGTTGAGAGATAAAAGGAACCACTAATGACTAATCCAAAGAATGCTCCACGAATTATTATGTTTCGGGTGGTGTTTTTTATTTTGTAATATGGCGCTAAACCGATTACTAAGCCCATGACAACTCTGTTGATCCATGTTGCAAATATGAACAGCTCATTCCCCGCGACACCAAGCCTAATACTTAATCCGACTATACAGAATATTCCCAAAATTGCGCCTGCTAAAATAGATATGATTAGTCTTTTTTTCATGGGTTTTTGTTATTTATGTAATTCTTTTTTAATTTTATAATAGCACCAAGATGATAGTACATGGCAGTTTGATATTTCATCATTTTTGATCATTCTATCTATTTCATCCTCGGAGAACCAAAAATTTTCAATTTCTTCTTCAGGATCTCCCTTTAAAGATTTTTCTTCAATATCAGTTGCCAAATAAACAAACATTTTTGCTGAAGACCGTCGATTATTGAGCAAATATGAACCTAGCAACTCAAGTTTGTTTGCACTCAAATCAGATTCTTCCATTAACTCACGATTCGCACCAACTTCCGGTTTTTCATCGTTTGGAACTAGGCCGCCCGGAAACTGAAAAATTTTTTGGTTTGGTGGATATGAGTACTCAGACTGAAGCAATATTTTGCCTTCGATATTTTTAGCAATAATTGTTACACAACAGCTACCATCATCCTTATATCTTAAGTAATCGGTTTTGACACCGTTAGGTAATAGTACCTCATCTTCCAATAACTTTAAGCGAGGATGATTAAAAACTTCTTTTGATGATAATGTCTTCCACATAAAATTTTTTTAATTAATTTGAGATAGGGGTGGTTGATGTTTATAGTTCACTGACTGTATATTATGGGACTAAACACCTTAGAGCAAGTGGATATGGCCAGAAGACCTATATTGAAATACGAATAATGAAATAATTCCAGCTAGGTTTACAATAATTCCAAAAGGACTATAGGTGGCCTCCGTTTGAATTGGTGTAATCCATGAGTATATAAAAAAAAGTGTAACGATTAAGCCTATATAAAAAAAGTTTGAGACTGCTGAATGCTCAAATATTTGATACATTTTACTGGTACCTTGTCTTTTTATTCGTAAAACTACAAGTAATAGAGAATTTGTGTTCATATTTTTAATTAGCTTATCAATTATTTTTTAAATTCCAGTTTTTTTTGACAGGTTTTCATCTATAAACTTTTTTAACGATTCAAGGTCTTTGGTGTTTTTGTCGTAATGAAAAGTATCAATTCCAAGAGATTGGGCACTTTTTACCGCTTCTAAATTATGTTCAAAATATACAGTGTCTTTTGCTTCAAGATTAAAATGATTGAGCATAGTTTCGTAATACTTTGGGTCTGTTTTTTCGGGATTATGTTTGAGTGTGAAGACTTCATAGGGCATATTATTCAAGCCAAAAGTTTCCATCTGCTCATCGTTTGCTCCTGTTAAGATAATTTTCCTGTTTGGGTACTGCTCAAGCATTTTATACATTTCTTCAAAGATACCATCGTGTTTTAGAATGAATGTGTTGATTGCATCTACTAAAATTGTTTTCATGGTGACTGTGAAAATATTAATTATGTAAAACAAAGTGTCTTAAAAAAATTGCCTTCTTATTGGTGAGAAATTTTTTGAAGACTAAGAGTGTGTTATCTAATTATTCATTGCCTATATGCTGACACATTTAACACTCTACCTACTCAGCGACAAGTGATGTAAAAATCTGTTTTGCTGAGCGAAAATTTTTACGATCCCAATCCAGCTCAATTCTCCAAGTTTGTCCGTTGTTTAGCATTGCAATAACATAGTATCTTGAGCCCCAGCAGGCTAATGATGATCCGACTCCCGGAGAGATAAATAATTTTCCCTCTTCATATTCAATAATTTCTATGATGCCAAACCTTTCTGCATACTCAGGTATTCCATTTTCTGATAATTGAAAGAACGGCAATTTTTCTACCAGTAGTGTAGCGGGATGATATTGTGTCTCGCAGGACTCAAAATTTTTTCTTTGCCTTGGTCCAGTAAAATGAGTGCACGAAAGTGATGTACACTGGTCGTTGTTAATACTCCATCCTAATGGATAACTTATTTTAAAACCATGTACTTCATCTGTATAATTCGATGTAAAAAGGACGAACCCTTGTCGATAAGCAAGAAAAGAAAAAATTAGTAACGCCACTATCAGAGCCAAAATGCCAAATTGTATTTTCTTAGATTTTTCCATACTGTATTAAATGTGGTTAAATATATTGTCGCCAGTATATACCAAAAGTTTCTGCGATACAATTTGAGCGTAGCTTTCGCTCTTGTAGCAATTGAGTGTTAGCCAATGTTGAAAGTTTGGATTATCCATCCATTTAGCTAGATAATATTTTTCAAACATCATAACATTTTTTCCAAGCTCTCCAACTTGTTTCATAAGTTCAATCATATTGCCCTCAATGCCCCAATCACGTTGTTCAGGTTTCTTAAAAGCCTCAATGACTTAGTTGTTTTTTGTATTTATTCTTTAATTAATAGATCTGAAACATAGTTTATGATCTATTAATTATTTTCTTTGTTTCACTTGCCCATCTAGTCCGCCATAACTTATTTCAGGTAAAGCTATTTCGCTAAATCGGGGGTCAGCCTGTTTTGGTATTGGTCCTGTAATGTCTTTCATTTTTGTACTTCCTGGTTTGACTGGTTCTTGTCTCAACACTTGCATATGTATATCACCACCTTCAAAACCAAGCGTGACATGGAAATCTTTAGGTGGTAATCCGACTTTAGAACGGAATGTTTGCAATGCTGGAATATCGAGTGCTACAAAAGCTGTTTTTTTAACTTTATCAACTTCACGCGTTTGATGTTGAGATGAGGCGCCATCAATAAATCCAATTCCTTTCATGTTAATCCCCTCTCCTCTTTGAATTTGTTCGTTAATATGCTGTAGTTCGGCAAGTGTTGTATCGTCGATGGTGCTCAAAATTTTGCTTTCGGTCGGACCAACTATAGTGAGATGAAAACCGTCTGGGCGAGGCTCAAGATTTGCGCCTGTGGATTCTCTTACTGATTGTAGAACAGAATTAAAATCTCCTATGATTTCCACCTCGAGTGTTTGCATGTCGGCAAGTTTCTCGCGTGTAAATTCAGGTGATTTTGGATCTTCGGGATACTCATAGCCACCCATTTCTAGATTGTTCATAGTTTTCGGTTAAATTATTAAATTATTCTTGTTATTTTACCCTTTATAAAACAAGAAATCAATTTTTATATATTTTTCCGATGTTCGGGCGGTAGTCCGAAAAGGGTTATTTCAGCCAATGTTTTGGGCGGATCTGAAGTCTCTTGCTATAGATATTTTTGGTATGCAATGTTGTGTGATCTTGCTTTAATTTTTCTACTCATTAAAGATTAAGGTGTTCATTAAAGTATCAAGTTCATCAGCATTGCTGGAAATTACTACTGCTTGAAAGTGATAATCACCAAATGCATTTGGTACAAAATATTTCAGTCGGCTGATTTGCCCTTGGTCAAACATTTTTTCAAAATAGTCTGTTTTTACACGAAATGCATTTTTACCATCCACGCTTACTTTTTGGGCGGTGGCATTTTTATCTTCGTAGCCGAGTGCCTCTATTATTTCTGATTCTGACTGATTGAAGTTAATACATTCAAAACAAGTAATGTTATAAGATGCTACTGTCGGAGCAAAATCTTTCGTTTCCCACCAAAGTTGTGGGGTTGATGGAGCATTATCAACAGTAGTATATTCCTCATTTTCAAAGCCAATTTTGAAGAGTTTTCCTTTGCCGTCTTTGTGGGTTTTGTCTGTAAGTTTTGGCGTATGCCACGAATTATTATAACAGAACGAAATATTTTGTGACTCATACATTGTCCAGTTTTGTGGACATTCCAATTTTGTTTCTTGGCTATCTGCGAACTCTTCAGTTAAAACTTGATTTGAAACAGTGCTTATTGTTGTGTCGTCAGTTTTGTTTTGCCAAAGAAAAATACCACCGCCCACAACGACTGCCATAACTATTACAGCAAAGCCGATTGTATATGAATTTGTTTTGTACTTCATGATCTTTAGGTTAATAATTTAAGCTAAGTATAGTCAAAAATTTACGCAATGTCTTGCAACGTCCATGATCATGCGATCTTTGCAGTGATAGAATACACCAAAGTAGGATCACTGACAAATATGTGAGGGTGACTGTGTGTATACATTACAAACATATTGGACACGGAAATTTAAAAAAGGAGATTTATAAGCAAAAAAATAAATATCTTTAACTAAGCAAGAGTTTGGGGCTTTTAATAAATTTTTAATACACTATTTTTGTAAAAACTCCTTCAACTTATTAAGAGCAATTCTTCTCATACTAATATCGTTTTTTTCTTCTTGAGTTAACTCGGCAAAACTTTTGGAATAAGCTTCGGGTTGAAAAATCTGATCCCAGCCAAATCCGAATTTTCCTGTTGGTAAAACAATCTCTCCCTTTATAGAACCTTCAAAATAATAAATCTCATCGATATTTTTTGCGTATCCAATAATGGTTTTAGCTTCTGCTCTATTGTTTTCAAATTTTTTAACAATATTGTATAAACCTTCATTTCCCATTGTTTGCATAAACCATTTTATTAAAGGACCTGGTAATCCATTTAAACAGTCAAAATATAATGATGTATCCTCAACAATAAATTCGGCTTGTTTGTGTTTTATTGCTTCCAATAGTTTTGCTCTAATAACTTCCCTTGCATCAATTTCTTGTATTTCTGGTAAATCAATGTCTAGCCGTTCTATATTTGGAATTATTGATTGTGTTTCGGTAAATTTGTTAACATTTCCTGTTAGAAAATATAGCGTCATAATAATTATTAAAAATGATAAAAACATAAATTATCAAATCTAATTGATAATTTATATTTTATTCTAAAACTTTCAAAGTCATTGATGCAAGAGAAATTTGAGATTTTATGTGGGTTTCAAATGTGTAGAAAATCATGATTTAACTGATCTGTTTTTGGTAATTGAGGAGATTAAAAGATTACATATTAATTCATTGATTGAATAAAATTTTTAATTCTTTCAACTCCTGAATCATAATCAGCCTGTTTTATTATTTCATTTTTAGTGTTGTACTCAGTAAATAATGATGAAAATTGATCAACTTTATCTAGTACCCAATTTTGACCTAAAATTGCATTTTTTATTTCCTCATATTTTGCATCGTACAAGTTCAGAAATTTTTCGTTATTCATAAATCTTTCTTTCAAAACGTTTGTTCCATGCCTACCCCCCACGCCTCCTCTATCAAAACCATTAATATTTTGTGCGCTTTTTCCTTCTTTATCAAACCCTGCTTCTTTTAACCATTCTTCAAAAATGTCTTGCTTTTTTTGTTCATTTTCACTTAGTTCTTGATCATTTCTGTTTAATCTCATGTCTCTTCCTCCCATCCCTCCCATTCCTCCCATTGAAAGATTCATGTCCCATGAAAGCATGGTGAATTTCATGTTATCTTTGTTGTAATATAAATAAAAATTACTTCCCATACCACCAAAAGAATCCGTATTAGAAAGAATATCATCCAAAATCATCATTTTAATAAAGGAATCAAGGTCTAGCCAGCTTGCAAGCTGATTTTCGAACTCTTCATCGGTTGATTCACTGACAAACTTCAAAAATCGGATTAAAGGAGCAAGATCATCAACCTTTTTACTAGTTTTTTGAGTAAACTTTTCCGAATAAAGAGTAGGGTCGTCTCCAACATATTCAAATCCAACAAAATTTCCAGCTTTATATAAAACACCATTTGTAGATGAGAAATATTTATCAATATATTTTTCATCCAAATGTTCACAAATAACATACAAACTTGGTTCGTATTTAGAACTTTCTACTACTGCGAAGGCGGTTTCTGGAACTATTTGTCCGAACTCTTCATGGACAAAATATGTAATAGGTTCACTCAAGAGAGCCTTGTCGGACCCTAAACGAAGAGCAATTTCTGCATAATTTTGATAAGTTTGTCCTTCGATATATTTATCAATTTTGATTAATAAAGGAGGATTTCCCCCATTTCCTTCCATCATAGAACCGAACCCATCTCTTTTGAGTTCTATGTTTACATTGTTTTCTCCTGTCGTTTCCTCTCTGTTGATAGGTTCAGCAAATCCCCTGTTTGCCCTGCCAGTTAAAAAGGATGCATTCATTACATTAACTTGCATAAACTCATTTTGTTCTTCAATTGTCATTTTATCCCAGTTTTCAGGAAATTCTAAATCTGCAGGGAGTCGTATTTGTCCCATGTCGTTCATTCCTTCTATAAAGCCACGTCCTTTTTGTGGCATTAGAGAATTATTTTCATTGTTCATACCCCTATCCATATTTGGTGGATTGAATTCTCTTTGCTGACCATTCCCTTCTCCCCCCAATGTTTGACGAAGCGTTAAATTTCCTTTTAAGCGAACTCCAACGTTTGGTATTGTAACTCCGTCAATGACAATGTATGTCTTAAAATATTCTTTTTCTCCAGTCTCTTGATATGTTTCTATCATTTTATTATAGTCTTCTGAACTTAATCCAATTTTTATTTCATGAATCACAGAATCATCATAAAGATATATTTCGTTAGTATAATTATTCCCTTTTATTTCTATTTTTTTCCCTTCACCAAAGTTATAAGCAATAATCCTCGTTGATCCAATGGAAAAACAAAATCCTATTACTACTAGTAAATAAATGATAAGTTTGTAATGTCTTTTAAGTGTTATATTCATATATTATAAGTCTACAGCATTATAACCAGTAAGTAAGTTAACGGTAAGATTATCGTTCATCCTTTTGATTGCACTTACAAACTCTCGTTTACTTATATTCTTTTTAAGTTGAATGTTATATATTAGTTCAGTAAGAGCTCCAGCGCGAATAGAATCAATGCTAATCAACTCAGAGATTTCTGTAAATTTTATAAAAATATCTTCAAACATTTTTTCAAAGTCGGCATCATTCTTTATCTGAATTTTAAGAATTTGATTATTAATAGGTCGAGCATACCAATTGAAACGGTTCATAATTAATATAACTATACCAATCACTGCTGTTGCAATTATCGATAATAAATAAAATTTTGTTCCTGTAGCCATTCCTATTGCCATGGTGAAAAAGATAAAACCAACATCTCGAGTTTCTTTTATGGCATTTCTAAATCTAATAATTGATAATGCCCCTACCAATGTGAATGCTCGTGCAATGTTTGAACCAACTATTAACATGATTATGGTAACAACCATACATGTAATTATTAGCGTGTGCACATAACTTTGAGTATATGAAGTTCCCTTATGTGTGTTTTTATAAAGCAAACCGATTAATGCGCTTAACACAAAACTTAAGAACAAGCCGACAGTGATGTCTGCGACCGTAAAAGTTCCTGTCAAATCTTGAACTTGAAATAATTGTTGAAATGCTTCCATAGATTTTGATTAAATATTAATATGATTAAATGCTGAGGCACTATCAAGCCCTTGGCAATATTTGCTAATACGACTGATCTGCAATTCATGTCCTGATACAAGCTCTGATATCCAGTATGGTATTTTTTCATTTGTTTTTATTTCCATAATTACAAAATTAGGAGGGATTATAAATCCTTCATATGTACCAGCATCAAGGTCTAAATTTTTTATGCGATATGCAACATGTGTGTCAAAAGTAATTCGCAACCCTATATCGTAATCCGTTCCAACAAAGGCCTGTCTTTCATATGAGGTTATAGCAGTCGGTCGCAAATTATATAATTTTAACATTGAATACATTTCATCAATTATTTTTTTATCCTCTGCCTTGTGGGGTGGAATTATACCTTCATTGCAAAATAAAAGTGCATCCTTATAGCTCAAGCGAATACGTCTTTTTTGGGTCACTCGATCAACTCTTTGCTTTATTTCTACAAAAACGATGGACTCATCAGTAAGGCGATTTTCGTTTTCATACCAACGAATACGTAATTTTCGACGAACTCTTATTCCATTAATTTTTTCCCAATAAAATTGATAATCAGGACTGTCGAAATATAAACTTGTAAGGATATATTTCCCCTTATCATCCCCATAATGATCAGGGAATGTGTACCTTAAAATATGTTTTTTTAATTTTATAGCCGTTTTATATGAAACAATATATTTAAGCTCAAATCTGTTGAATTTTTTTATTATTTTCATTTGTATTGTGTAGATGTTAATTATTACGATTTTATAAAAAGATTTCTTTCAATTTGATTTATTATCATCACAAAACAGCTCCTAAACTGATTGTTATGATCAGTAAATCTTATAAAAAAATAAAAGTTTTTCTATAAGATTTGTAAGTATTTGAAAAATAGATGCAAAAGAAAGTAAACGATTAAAAGGTGCATTATGTATTGAAAACTATGTTGTTAATCCCATCTATCTTTGGAGTTTTACCATTCGGATATTTCCCAAATATAATAATAATTTTGGGGATCATGTTCTCCTATTTTATTTATTCTTCCAAAATTTAAACCCTGTTCGTTTTCATAAAGTCCTTGTATTTCCCACACTACTGGCATTAGTTCTCTGTAAAAATGCCCCCATTCTATTGCTGTATCATTTATATCTTCTGAAAGACTGCCCCATGAATTTGCACCTCCTTTCCACCAAAATTGAGCAAGCGGTTTTGGTAATTGGAAAATTAGTAATAAGTTTTCTTGATTAATATCATCATTAATTCCATATTCATCTAGCAAATGTTTTGCCTCTTTCTGTCTTGCAATCGTAAAACTTGGAAGAACGAAATTGGCTTCTAATAAATAATCCACAATCTTTTGAGATATTTGGCGTCTTTCTTTTCTATATTGTTCTAAAAGTGATAAAAAATCATTTTTAAACTCATCGGATAATTTTTTACAAAAAGATCTTGTTATTTCTAGGCATGATTTTGTGTCTAAGCTAAGTTCTTCTTCATTTAGTAATTCTTTAATATTATGGGATAGTTGCTCAATTGATTTTTGTATATACCCAAATGTTTCAAGGTCCCAAATATCTTCAGGATTTTTATAACCCTCTGCCTTCATTATTTGTTCAAATTGATTTGGGTTTGTGAATTTCATAACGATTATTTAGAAATATATTTTAATAACAAATTTGATTATGGAGAACATTTATAAGAACCAAAACGACTATTTTAGTTTTTAGACTTTGGTGAATTTTTCCTTTTTAATCATTTTTTTTCGCGCATTGATCATACAAGGCTGAAGTATCTTCCTTAATCCCCGGAGCATGGTTTGTAACGCGGACTACTTGTTTATACATATCATCAATACGTCTTTGTACAATGTCAGAACCTGCTTTTTCCCCTCCTTGAGATAAAATCGGCTCAAGTATACCGATTGTAACTTTTCCAATACCTCGAATTTTTAAACCAGACAAGCTTAAATTTTGTCTAAAAAATTCAGTAATATCAATTTCTGCTTCACGGATAATGCCTGCAATCTCATTACATTTTTCAAAATCTCTACAATATGGACGACTTACTTTGAGATATTCATTAGCCAGTTCTTGATTTGATTGAAACCTTTTTTTAACTTCTGGGTTTTCCATAAATATGTTGATAAAAATTTAGATACGTATCTTGTCATATTTCTATGTTTTTGTAAACTGTTTCTCATCTTGATCTAAATTATGAATAGCATGTGTTAATATAATTGTATCAATTTGCTTATCATTTTTAATGCTTTCCTATTCAACGCTAAGTGATCTAAAAATCTGTTTTGCTGAGTGAATACTTTTGCGATCCCATTCTAGTTTAATACTCCAAGCTTGTCCGTTGTTTAACATTGCAATAACATAGTATCTTGAGCCCCAGCAGGCTAATGATGATCCGACTCCCGGAGAGATAAATAATTTTCCCTCTTCATATTCAATAATTTCTATGATGCCAAACCTTTCTGCATACTCAGGTATTCCATTTTCTGATAATTGAAAGAACGGCAATTTTTCTACCAGTAGTGTAGCGGGATGATATTGTGTCTCGCAGGACTCAAAATTTTTTCTTTGCCTTGGTCCAGTAAAATGAGTGCACGAAAGTGATGTACACTGGTCGTTGTTAATACTCCATCCTAATGGATAACTTATTTTAAAACCATGTACTTCATCTGTATAATTCGATGTAAAAAGGACGAACCCTTGTCGATAAGCAAGAAAAAAAGAAATGAGAAGAACTCCAATCAAAGCGAATAGTGCAATTTGTTTTTTCTTAAATTTTTTCATAACGTTTCAGTATATGCGATGTTTTGCGAAGTGAAACGGAGCAAAATATGGGAGAGCGAAGTGCAACGAGCGAACCGCATATAC
>CAYVBX010000010.1:0-41401 GCA_964449945.1 uncultured Candidatus Peribacteria bacterium | reverse complement strand
ACCAAATTTATGAATTACTTATCGAAAGTGGTCGGTTTTAACCTTGAATCTGGGTAAAAAACTAAAAATTTGCATTATTCATATAATACTCAACTGGAGCAAAATCATCTGTGAGAATTGGAAGATCTAAAAGCAAATTTCCTTTCCAAATTGTATTTAGAAGTGGTAAAAGCTCAGCTGAAGCACTACTAAAATCTTTTTCAAAATCTTTTTTAAAAGCAACTAAGATAATATTTTGTAATTTATCATCAGGAACAATACTGTTTACTTTAAATAAAAAAATTTTAGGAAAAACTTCTTTATAAGTACGATATTGAGCTCTCAAAAACATACTATTTTGACCTTCAAATGAAGAAATCAGGTTTAAAATCACTACCCCATCCTCAGTTAGCGCATTATACTTTTTTTCAACTGCCTCAAGTGTTGTTAATTGATAAGGAACAGAATATCTCGAACCAAAGGCATCGCCCAAAATTGCATCATATTTTTTTGATGTATTATTCAAAAAAACTCTTCCATCCTCGTGAAAAATTTGCATTCTATCATTATCTTCAAGCCTAAAATATTTTCGGGCAAGCTCAGTCATTTTAGGATCAATTTCAACAACATCAATAAAAGAATCTAAGTAATTTTGCACAAAATATTTAGGATAAGAATACGCTGCACCACCAAGCATTAAAACATTTTCAAAATCAGCCTTAAAAAAATTTATTAAGTCATAATATTTTGTATAAACATTAACAAGTTCATCACTATCCAAAAACATTGATGAGTGATTTTCATTGTTTATTCCCATAATCTTTGTAATTTTACCCGTTGATGAATGTTTATAATCATAAATCCAAACTCTATTATAAGGAGTATCCACATCAATTCTTCCTGCCACACTAAAATCTATAGAATAAAAAAAACTAAAAACAACTAATACAACCGCAAATCTTAAAAAAAATTGTTTTTTTAAGATTAACAAAAATGAAAGGAAAAAAAGAAAAACTGTAAGAATTATTAAATTCATATTTGTTCCAAAACTTGGAATTAAATAAAAACCTGCCAAAAATGTTCCAAAAATACTACCTAAAGTAGACAAAGAATAAAGCCTTCCCACAACAGCCCCTGTAGTTTTTAGACTATCCACCCGAAGCTTTACAGCATAAGGCGAAACCATCCCTAAAAACACACTTGCTGGCGAAAACAATACAACAGTAGCTATTACAGACGCCATTTTTGCATCTTTTATAGTTCCACTCAAAAATATTAAAAATACTTCTTTAAAAAAATACGACAAAGCAATAAGTAAGGCTGAAACGAAAATAACTGAAGAAAGCATTTGAACACTAGGCCTTTTATCAGCAATTTTTCCCCCTAAATAATAACCCAAACTTAAACTTCCCAGTATCACACCAATAATTGCAGTCCAAACAAAAAAAGATGTTCCAAAGTAAGGACCAAGAACCCTAGCACCAACAAGCTCAAAAATCATAACAATTGCACCACAAGAAAAAACAACTAATTCAAGTAAATAAGATTTATTTTTCATAATTTATCCTCTGATTATTAAATAAGTTATATAAGTAAAATAAGCAATAAGCATTAAAATTCCCTGCCATCTTTGAAGTTGATGTTTTTTCCCCATAAGAAGTGCAATAAAAAGCATAAGTGTTGCAGTCAAACAAACAAAAATATCGAAATTCGCAGCTTGTGTTATTGGAATAGGTCGAACAACAGCAGTAAAACCAAGCACAAAAAAAATATTAAAAATGTTTGAACCAATAATATTTCCAATTGCAATATCGTTTTGTTTCTTTAAAGCCGCCATAATTGATGTTGCAAGCTCTGGAAGAGAAGTTCCAACAGCAACAATTGTAAGACCAATTAACATTTCCGACATCCCCGCAATTCTCGCCAAAATAACAGCATTGTCTACTAAAAGCTTTCCTCCTAAAAAGAGCATAAAAAAGCCCACAACAGTCATAACTGTTGCAATACCATTATGATAAAGCTTAATATCTGGAACCATTTCCGCACTTACCCCATCTTTTTTCTTCAATAAAGTTGCCGTATAAAACATAAAAATTCCAAAAAATCCAAGGAGAGTAATACCCTCAACCCTATTTATCAAATTATCTGAAGCTCCATCAAAAAATATATCATTTGTCATAATAAAAAGAACCAAAACTGCCAAAAAAGAAAACGGTATTTCTTTCCAAGTTGTATGCTTATTAACCTTTAAATCAACTATAATTGCAGATATACCAAGGACCAGCCATAAATTAGAAATATTACTTCCAACGATATTTCCAAGAGCCAAATCAGTACTTCCAGAAATCGCAGAATAAACATTTATTATAAGTTCTGGAGCTGAAGTTCCAAAAGCCACAATTGTAAGACCAATTACAATAGGAGGAATTCCTAGTTTTTTAGAAATAGAAGAAGCTCCTCTTACTAAAGAATCAGCTCCTACAATTAAAATAACTAAACCAAGTAAAAGAAGAAGTAATGAAATAAACATAATGTTTTTGTTTTAATAAATTATTCTTAAAATATTTATTTAAGATTAAAGCTCATAAATTGCTTTATCAGTTAAGACATAAATTCTACCGCTATCTTTATCTGTTAAAACACCCCTTAAACTCATCTTTGAATCAAATAAATATTGAGACATATAACTAAGTCGATTTTTCGAATTATCTTTATCAAAAACAAAAACCCTATTTGCCTTATCATCGATCAAATAAAGCTTATTTACTTGATCATTTGTGTAAATTTTATTTGCTGTTTTAAAACCATTATATGGAGCATTTACAATCGTAACTTCAGACTTATTGCCCCCATAATATCTCAAAATTTTAGAACTTGCATCTAAAACATAAATATAAGAATCAATTACAAAATCCTTTGCCCCAATAATTTCCTCAAGAGCATTTGAAAAATACCCCTCTGCTACTCCAAATCTCTCTCTTGCATTACTAAAAGTATATTTCCAAATTTGTCCTTCCTCTGCATCAAGCAAATAAACCCTGTTTGCCCAATCATCAATGGCAACAGATTTCTTAAAAACCGTATCCTCTGTATTTAAAAACGAAATAGTGCCCTCTCTATACTCCATTAGCTTTCCTGAATTGGTTAAAAAAACTATAGATTTTCTATCATTAAAAGCTGTTGCATAATAAACACTTTCTGAAGAATCTAAATCAATTCCAGAAGAAACAGAATCCAGCGTAATTTCATAAAGCTTGTTTTCAGTATAAACAAATCTTCTTCCAGAAAATTCCACAAAACCCAATGCATTTATTGAAGGATCTACTTTTGTTAAATCAATATACATACTATCATTTTCAACTCTGTTTACTTGATCAAGTCTATCTCTTGTTTCATTTATTTGAACCAAATATAAATTTGCTTTATCTCGATAATATCCTGAATTCAAAACTGATAAAGCTTCTGAATAAGCCTTATCTAAAATCATTGCTGCACTTTCCTTATCGTATGTGCCTTTTGTTTCAGCTTCAGTAATTTTTGCTTGAACGCTTTCCAAAACTTTATCAAGGGAATCGAGTTTTTTACGCTTATCACTCATATTATTTGCAAGAAAAATACTTACAACCAATAACACAATTATTCCAAGCAAAATCGCTAAAAGTTTATTATTTGAAGAACCTTTCCCTTTAAAAATCCTTCCAAAAAAAGAAAAGAAATTAGTAAAAATGTTTTTTCCTTTAGAAAAATCATATTTTTTCTTTTTCTGAATAATTGTCCTTTCTTCATGAGAAGAAAACTCTCCAATTCCATCATTCTTCATCAAATCTTCTGTATAAGTTGATTTTTCCATAACACTATCTTCATCTACATTATAATCATCAATCCAAGCATCCTCAGTTGCAATTTCTTTGTCGCACTCTAAAACATTTACACCAATCATGCTCAACCTACCAAGCATCTCAGTAGACAAAAGATCTCTAATTTCTGCTAATGTTTCTGAAACACCAGCCTTTCTTATACACATTGCCAAATCATTTTTTGACATATATCTAAGAACTCTTGTATTCGTAAATAAAATAAAATCATTAGTTTCAATGTTTCCAGAAGCAATATTTGAAAAAATATCGTCTGAAGATTTTTCATCACTAAGCCCCTCACTAACAACACTGACAAATCTTTTTCGGATCAAATAAGCCTCTGCTTCTCCAGTTTGAGAAAGAAAAAGTTCATCTCCAACTCTTGCAGAAATCAAAACATTCAAATTTCCAATATATGCACCATCTTTTAAAGACGAGAACTCTAAAAGTTTTTTATTAACAACCTTTAAAGTTGCCTCAAAACGCTCATAAGGACTTAAAGCTAAATCTTCAAAAAACACAGTTTGCATTGTATCATAAATACAAACAGCAATATCCTCTGCATCAATAGGATTATTTTTCACCTCAATATTAGCAAAAATCTGACCATAATTTGCGCCCTTTTCTTTTTCTAAATCACAAGAATAATTTTCTAAAAAGCTATTTTCATCTCTTCCCACAAATAGAAACTCATAATCTAATTTTAATGGCATAATATTTTTCATTAAAAATCTATTGCAAAATATACAAGAAAGGAGTTTTTGTCGCAACAAAAAAAGCTGTTTTTTATCAAAAAAACAAAAGCAGAAAAAAGATCTTTTTGCCTTTCAAAAATATAAATTGACTTAAAAAGGCTAAAAGGCTAAAATCGGCTCGTTATCAAAAATTATAATATCAACTTACCATAAAAAAATGCTCGGAAAATTTAGTAAAATCAAAAGAATAAGAAAACATGGCTTTTTAGACAGACTAAGAAAGCACAAAAATGTTTTAAAATCTAGAAGATCAAAAGGCCGAAAAAGGCTTGCTGTCACAATTCATTCAAAAGCCAAATAAATGATAAAAAAGGCATTTCGTCTTCCAAAAAACGAAATCAAATTTTTACAAAAAAAGGGCGATTTATCGCATAGCTTATTTTTCATAGTCAAAGAAAAAGAAAATCAAGGTAAAAACTCAAAAATTGCAGTTGTTGTTAGCAAAAAAATAAGTAAGAAAGCCGTTATAAGAAACCTTATTAGAAGAAGAACTTACGAAGCCTTTAGAATAATCTTAAAAGAAGAAAACTTAAACCCAAAAAAAGATTTTATTTTTATTGCAAAAAAAGGGATACTTGAAAAAGACTTTTGGGAAATTAAAAAAGATTTACTTAAAACACTAAAAAATGGACAAATTTAAAAAAATTCTTATCAACATAATTCTTTTTTTAAGCATTTTTTTGGTTTTAAATGCTATATTTAAAAGTTGCCAAGATGCCCCTCCTCAGGTGATAGACGAAAAGAATCAAATAGCAATAGAGAGTAAAAAAAATTCATACTCAAGACTAGACACAATAAAAATTGAAGTAAAAAACAATACAAGTGAAGAGATAACAATAAAAAACTCTTGTCCAAAAGAACCACTTTCAGTTTATAGATATGAAAACGGAGAATGGATCGCCAAAAGCACATCCCCCACACTTAGATGCGAAAATGCAAAAGACTTTATAATTAAAGCAAATTCAAAAACAATTATACCATTCGACAATTGGTCGTTTGCACTTTTTGGGGAAATGGGCAGATATAAAGTTGAATATGAACACACAAATAAAGAAAATGAAACAATAACAATTAATTCAAATGAATTTATTGTTGAAAAAGAAGGTCTTATAAAACAGCTCATCTACGGACTTTTCTACAAACCAATTTACAATTTACTCGCAATAATTCTTGCATTTATGCCGAAACACAATCTCGGTTTTGCAATAATTTTACTTACACTATTTATAAGAACACTCCTTTTAATACCAAACAATAAGGCAATGCTTTCACAAAGAAAGCTTGCAGAACTACAACCAAAACTTGAAAAAATCAAAGAAAAATATAAAGGAGATCAACAAAAAATATCTCTAGAAACAATGGCCCTTTGGAAAACAGAAAAAGTAAACCCTTTTGGCTCTTGTCTTCCTTTACTACTTCAATTCCCATTTTTAATAGCACTTTTTTATGTAATTCAAGGTGGTTTAAATCCTGACAATATGCATCTTTTATATATGCCTTACAACGGGTTTGAACCAGAAAATATTCACACAATGTTTTTAGGAATATTAGACCTTACAAAACCAAATGTTTATGTACTCCCTCTCATTATTGGAGGACTACAATTTGCTCAATTAAAACTAGCGCAAGTTAAAAAAGAAAAAAACAAAAAAGCAAGCGAAATGGAGTCAGCAACTGCAATGATGCAGTACATTATGCCAGTGATGATAGCCGTTTTCACAGCTTCTCTGCCTGCTGGAGTTGGTTTATACTGGGGAATTTCAACTATTTACGGAATAATTCAACAGCTATACATAAACAAGAAAAAATCCTTATCTACAGCAACAGTAAAAGTGATTGAAAAAAAATAATATCAATAAATTTTATAAAATGGAAATCAAAGAAACATTAGAAGACATACTCATCGACCTACTTCAAAAAACAAGCCTTTCTTACTCTAAGATAGAAATTCTTGAAGAAGAAAACAACAATTATACAATAAACATTGAAAGCAATTCCCCAAGCGAACTAATTGGATCAAGAGGAGAAACAATTCAAGCCATTCAACATATTCTAAAAATTCTTGCATGGAAAAAACTTCAAACAGAACATTTCAATATTTTGGTAGATGTTGACAACTACAGAAAAAAACAAGAAGAAAATTCTTTAAACCTTGCAAAACGAAAAATTGCATACGCAAGAAAAACTGGTAGAGAGCAAGCCCTTCCACCTATGTCTGCATACCTTAGAAGAAAAATCCACCTTTACTGCATGGGCCCAGGCTTTGAAGACATTGAAACCTACTCAAAAAGTGAAGGAGAAGCACGCCATTTAGTAATTAAACTTAAATAAAATGAAAAAAGCTAAAACAACTTTTTTCCTCATCCTATCCTTATTATTATTAAACCAACAATCATTTGCTTTCAGCGACATAAAAGAAGGCTCAAAACACTATGTGGAAATTAATTATCTAAAAGAAAATGGAATTATTGAAGGATATAGCGACAACACATTTAAAGCAAAACAAGAGATAAACAGAGCTGAAGCCCTTAAAATCTTCATGGAAAGTGCAAAAGTTTTAACAAAAGAAGAAATTTCTTCACTTGAAATTAACGAAAAACCATTTACAGACACCGAATTATCTGATTGGTTTACTCCTTATGTTTTTGTAGCTAAAGAAAAAGGAATAATAAACGGCTATCCCGATGGATCCTTTAAGCCAAGTCAAGCAATAAAGTTAGTTGAAGCCTTAAAGATTTATCTTGAATCATATGAAAACTTAATTTACCCATTAGAAATTAAAAACTATTTTTTAGACATAGACATAAACGAATGGTATGCAAAATATGTTCGATACGCAGATTCAAGAGATTTAGTAGAAATATATCCCTCAAACAAAATCTATCCTTTTGCAAACCAAACAAGAGGAGATATTGCAGGAATAATGTATAGACATTTAATGTCTTCAAAAGGAAATATGGAATTTGGCAAAGCAACATTTTACGGCAAAGCAGTTCAAGGAAACCTCACCGCATCAGGAGAAAGGTTCGATTTAAACAAAGCAACGGCCGCACACAAAACACTTCCATTCAACACAATTGTTAGAGTTACAAATCTCGCAAACGGAAAATCTGTTGATGTTCGAATTACCGACCGAGGCCCATATGGACCGGGAAGAATTATTGACTTAAGTTCATCTGCATTTTCCGAAATAGCATGGCTTGGAACAGGAATTATTCATGTTCAAATGGAAATAATAAGCACCCCTTAAAACAAAACTAAACAAAATGTATAGAAAAGAAACACTAAAAACATTAGAAAGAAAGACAACAATCACTCTTTTAATAACACTTAGCTCGATGATTTTTGTCTTACTTGGTGTTTACTTAAACATGTTGTCTACTGGTGCACAAAATGGATACAGCCTTGAAATAGAAAAAATTAGAAAAAAAGAATTATATGATAATTTACAAAGATTAAAAACACGAATTATTGAAGAAAGCACAATAAACAATCTTGAAGAAAGCATAAAATTAAGGAAAATGATTGAAAACATAGAAAAAACTTATATAAAAAGTTAAAAATTCTTTGACAATCGTTAAAAAATTCTTATACTAACTTTTGTAAATTTAAAGTCCGTGGGGCCATCGTCTAGTGGTTAGGACACCAGGTTTTCATCCTGGCAACAGGGGTTCGATCCCCCTTGGCCCTACCAAAAGCACAAAATAATGTGTTTTTTTTATAATTATAAACTTCTAAGCTTATTATAATTTGAAAGAAAACTATCCATTACAAAGCATTTTCACCATTAAAGACCAAGTTTTTATTAAGCATAACTATTAAAAGATCTGAAGCACTCCCAAAAAACCTTAATTATTAAGCCTCACACAAAAAGATCTCAAGAGTTAATACCCAATAATTAAAACACATATAAAAATCTATTCAAAAATTTCTTATATATCTTCAAGCAAATCAGTAATTAAGTCCGGTTCATCACAAAAATCCACTCTATCAAAGACAATTTCTTCTCTTTTTTTAGCACTTAATACAAATATTTTTTTTAAAACATTAAGCTCAAACATTGAAAAATCATTTTCATCATTTCCACAAACAGCAATGCTAGAATAATCAAGATTTAAAAATTCTGAGATTTTATTCACAAATAAAGCCTTATTCACACCCTTTGGCGCAATATTAACATAGCCCTCATTTCTAACAGCCTCAAAATATGGAAAAGAATTTAAATCAATAACTTCCTTCGGACGAATTGAAAGCATTCCCGGACTATCTTTTAAAAATTCTTTTACAAAAATAGATAAATTAAAAGTCTGTATTTCATAAAATTTTGAATATCTCTCATTAACCGAATTAAAAAAATTATCATCTAAGACAAAAATCTTAGATTTTTCAATTTTTTCTCCATTAGAAAAAGCTAAAAAACTAATTTTATTCAAATTGTTTTTTACAAAATCTATTAAAAAATCCAACTCCTCATTTTTAAACTTTTTAGTATAGAAAATTTCACCATTTGCCCACACTCCCTTTGCTCCATTTTCCAAACCTATTGGCAAGCTTGGATGAATAATTTTTTTTATATTTTTCTTTAAAATATAATTTAAAGAATGATAATTTTGACCAGTATTTAGAGTGGTAAACACATTTCTTTTCCAAAGATCTTTAAATGCAAGATAAATATTTTCAGAAATATCATTTCCTTTATTTTTAATAGTACCATCTAAGTCAAAAAATATTATTTTCTTCATTAAATATTTTATTTATAAAACCAATATACACTAAAAACATTAAATTATTATTAAAAATTATTAAAAAAAAACTGACTACCCAAAAAAAACAAAAATATTATTAAGAAAAAAACTGAACACAATTATTGCACGATTTCTATTCTAAGAGAAAAAACAAACAAAAAATTGAACAACTTTTTTAAGAAGCAAGAACAAAAAATCAAAAAGCAAAGAATTTCGCCTAGAAAAGACAAAAAAGCCACACGCAATCATTCAAAAAATATTTACCAACATCACGCAAGTACATTCTATTTTTTACCCTTTACACCCCCCCTCATTTTCAATAATATCAGAGACGCACACTACAGCTAGTATGTACTCGCAAGAGAAACACACAATATGTAGTAGGCATTTCCCCCTCATTTTACATAATTCCCCCTCATTCCTAACCCCATTTTCAATGTCTCCTATTACCAAAATCGTAAAACGAACAGGTCAAACTGTAGAATTTGATCAAGTAAAAATCACAAGTGCAATAAGCAAGGCCTATGAAGCTTCTGGAGGAACAAACGAAAAGATCCCTCAACAAATTTCAAATCAAGTTTGTGCAGTTCTAGAAGTTTTCTTTAAAAATGACGACAAATTTCCAACAGTTGAACAAATACAAGATCTCATTGAAAAAATTTTAATGGAGGGAGGATTAGTAAAAACAGCAAAATCTTTCATTCTATATAGAGAAAATAGAAAAAACATAAGAAATGAATACGAAAACTTATTAAATGGCCGATCAACAAAACTTGATATAAGCACAAATGCCTTAAGAGTTCTTGCAGGCAGATACCTACAAAGAGATGAAAACGGAAATGTTTGTGAAATACCTGAAGAAATGTTTGACAGAGTAGCAATTGCGCTAGCAAAAGCAGAAGAAAAATATGGAGCAAAAGAAAAAGATTTAGAATATTGGAGGACCGAATTTAGAGAAGTTTTAAACACTTTTGAATTCACACCTGCAGGCAGAACACTAACAAACGCAGGAGGGACAACAAGACTTGTTGCCAACTGTATAGTTCTTCACTTCGAAGACTCAATGGATGGAATTTTTCAAACATTAAAGGATGCCGCACTACTCCAACAAGCAGGATCAGGACTTGGCTTCCCTTGGCACCTACTTCGACCAGCCGGAACAAGAGCAAAATTAACACAAGGAGTCGCTTCCGGACCAGTTTCCTTTTTACACGCATTCAACAAAGCTTTTGGCGTAATAAAACAACAAAACAGACACGGAGCAAACATGGGAGTAATGAGAGTAGATCATCCAGATATTTTAGAATTCATTGAATCAAAATGGGAAGAAGGCGAACTTGAAAACTTCAACATCTCAGTTGCACTAACTGATGAATTTATGAAACAAGTTGAAAACAAATCCAAAGAGCCTTGGCTTTGTGAATGGAGAGGACAAAAAATGAAACCACGAAGAATTATCAGAAACAAAAGAGGTGCTTTTATTAAAGCCGAGGAAGAAACAATTACGGCAGAACAAATAATGGATAAAATCATTGAAAGCGCATGGAGAAACGGAGAACCGGGGGTTCTTTTCCCAGATTCTGCAAATCGTTCAAACCCAGTGCCAAAACTTGGAAGACTTGAAGCCACAAATCCTTGTGGAGAACAATGGCTACATGATGGAGATGTTTGTAATTTAGGATCAATCAATTTATCTAAATTTGTTAAAAACGGCGAAATCGATTATGAAAGACTCAAGCATGTTACAAAAATCGGAGTAAGAATGCTTGATAATGTAATAGACTTATCAAACTATCCAAGCGAAAAAGTAAACCGAAACTCGAAAAGCAACAGAAGAGTTGGACTTGGAGTTATGGGATTTGCAGACATGCTTTACCAATTAAAAGTACCGTACAACTCAGAACAAGGCCGAAAAATTGCAGAAAAAGTTCAAAAGACAATCACAGAAAGCGCTCATAATTACTCAAACATACTAGCCGAAGAAAAAGGAACTTTTGCAAACTGGGAACTTTCAATTTACGCCGAAGATGGAAAAAATGTAAAAATGCGCAACGCTGCCCTTACAACTGTTGCACCAACAGGAACAATTTCAATGGCACACGATTGTTCTTCTGGAATTGAACCCGTATTTGCACTTGCCTACTACAAAGAAGTAATGGGAGGCCAACAACTAACATACCTAAACCCATATCTTGAAAAAGAATTAAAAAAATTAAATTTATACACTCACGAAATATTACAACAAATTCAAAAAACAGGATCAGTCCAAAGCATAAAAGAAATACCTGAAGAAACTAGAAAAGTTTTTGTAACAGCAATGGATATTTCGGCAGATGATCATATTAAAATGCAAGCTTCTTTCCAAAAATATGTAGATAATTCAATATCAAAAACAATCAACTTCCCAAATAGTGCGACAAGAGAAGATGTGAAAAATGGCTATGTAATGGCATGGGAAATGGGCCTAAAAGGAATAACTGTTTACAGAGATGGATCAAGACAAGAACAAGTACTAAACCTACAAAAAGAAAGTCCAAAAAAAGAAGAAAAAATCGAAAAAGCAGAAAAGAAAGAAAATTTTGAAGAAGTATCTCTTCCTCCAATCAAAGAAGAAAGAGAACATGTTTCATTCAACAAAAAAGACATTATTAAATCAAAAAAATGTCCTGAATGTTCAAGCACAATTGAAATAGGAGAAGGATGTTTACTCTGTAAAGCATGTGGCTTTACAGTATGCACAATCTAAAAAACATTTAGCAACAAACGAAATAAAATAAATGAGAAACCTAGAAACTCCAACTCTTGAAAAAGAACAAAGAGAAAGCGTAATAATCCACGCAAAAAAAAATAATAGTTTTGTATATATTGACAATCTAAAATCTGACACACAAGATCAAATTGATTCCATATTACAAAACAAAGAAAAAACTGAAAGGAACGAAGAGCTAAAAACATTTCTTTCAAAACACAGTGAATATTTCACAAAAGAAGAAATTCAAAAAATAACTAGAGATTCATTGATTTTAGGAGAAAGTGTTTTGGAAAATTTCAAACGAAATTTAAACGAAAAAGAAAAAATTGAAAAAACATATTCAAACCTAGCACTCAAATATAATGTTTCGTTAAGCTCAAACCCGAATTATAAAAAACTACATCACCTTGAAAAAAAAGCATTTTTAAACTCAATCAAAAAACTTGAAAAACTGCTTTATAAAAACATTGAGCCAAATGGATTAACAACATTAAGCACAATAGAAAAAACAATAAAAAAAGAACTAAAAGATACAGATATTACACAAACACAAGCATGCATCGAAGATCACGAAAAATTGTTTAAAGAAGAAAAGGAAAAAATAGTCATTTTTAGCCAATTTTCAAAACACCCAGACCTTCCCTACAAAGTTTTGAAAATGAGTGAAGCCTCTAAAAACTATTATTTAAGTTATTACAAAGAACAAGATATAAAATTAAAAAAAACACTCATAAAAGACTGGCAAATAATTGTAAACCACGAAGAAGTACTTTTAAAAAAGTTACTTGAAATATTCAAACACTATCCAGAAGAAAAAAACAATAAAATATTAGAATTTCAAGCTCTTGATTTTATCGAAAAAGAAAATTTTATCAAAAATGCAGAAATACTTTATCCGCAAAAAAAGGTTGAAAAAAGCCTAAAAACACCTGAAGTAAAAAACCTAGAAAAAACAAATAAAAAAGCTTTTGAAAAGAAAAATGAGACAAAAGAAGAAAAAAATAAAATTTTAGAAGAAAAATGCATAAAAGAAGCATTACTTTCCTTAGCCAATGGAAGACCAGAAGATGGATTAAAAGCACTATTAAATTATAAAAGAAAAGTTGGAAACACTGAAAAAATCAAATTTCATATTAAAATGTTACTAAATTACATTGAAGAAATGGAAACAAATGAAGTAAACGAAAAAGAAATCAAACTCAAAGAAGAAGAAGAGAACAATAAAATCACTAATAAAATTGAAGAACTAATAAAATCTATTTCTCTTAAAAAAATTATTAAACAAGAAAAATTTATTGCAGAAAGTATTAAAAATGCAATGATCAACGAAGCCCTTCACAAAGGAGAAAAAGACGCTCTTAAAAGAAAAAAGACTGAAAATCTTAAAACATTTTCAAGGGAAAACGAAAAAGAAATTACAAGAGATTATTATAAAAACGAAAAAGACAATTTCATAGATAGAAATGGATTTTCTAAAAAAATTCAAAAAATAAATGTTTCAAAAAAACTAATATCCAGCTCAAACGAAACAATTGACATATCAAAGCAAGAAACGGATAAAAATTCCGATACGTTTGTTTCAAACTTCTACTTCAATAACGAAATAATTAGTTCAAAAAAAGCCTTAAATCTAGAAAAAGAAAAACTCACAAATTTAAGCAGTTTTTATTCAAAAAAAATCATTAACGACATTGGAATAAAAAACAAAGAAAAACAATTAAACCTAGTACAAATATTAAAAGATCGATTACTAAAAGAAACAAAGTTAACTAAGTAAAGATTCTTTATAAATATTATTAAGCATTTTTTCATCTTTACTCAAAAATATTTCAAAAAAAACAAAACAAAAATATAAAAACCAAAAAACAATTGGCACCATTTCAACATTTAAAACAGAAAAAGAAAAATCTCCAAAAAATTTAATGACTGCAAAAATATAGGAACTAATAACAAAGGCAGGAAATGCAATAATTAAAGAAAAAAAAGAACTAAAAAAAGAAATTATCAAAGCAAGAAAAGAAAAAAGCATTACAAATGGAATAAAAGGAAGAACCAATATGTTTGCAAAAGGACTAAAAAGACTAATAATGCCAAAATTCATCGCCAAAATCGGCAAAGTAGAAATCGTCGAAGAAATAGTTAAGACAAAAGAATTTCTCAGTTCTAAAATATTTGGGATAAATAAAAAATACTTCTCAATTAACGGACTCACATAAATCAAGCCAATAGTTGCCAAAAAAGATAACTGGAATCCGACATCAAAATATAATATTCTCGGTTCAAAAAATATCATTAAAAATGCTGACAAAAACAAAGCCGTTTTAACATGATAATTTTTCCCAAACAAAACAGCAAAAAGACTCACGCAACCCATTATCCCTGCCCTAACAGCACTCGCGGAAAAGCCTGTTAAAAAAACAAATATCAAAATGAAAATAAGTGAAAAAAACACACGAAGTCTTTGACTCATAAAAGAAAACACACCATACACAAAAACAATAAGTATCGTTATGTTATAGCCAGAAACAGCGACTATATGAGTAAGCCCAGAATTTTTAAAGGATTCAGAAAGCTCATTGGAAAAGCCTTTTCTAAGGCCCAAAAGAATTCCCGACATAAAAGATGCGTATGGTTCTCCAAAAATATTTACCAAACGGGTTATCATTAAATCTTTAAATTTAAAGATTTTTCCCAAAATTAAATCAAATAAACTAGCTTCTTCAATTTTATAAAGATTATTTGGATTTTTTACAAAATAATAAATACCATATCTATATAAATATTCCTCATAATTAAAATCAAAACTCGAAAAAGGTTTTTCAATTTTGGCATTAAAAGAAATTGTTTCACCAACAAAATATTCAGGATAAAGTGGTGCATTAAGCATCATAAAGCCATCCAAGTTAAAAAAATCACCATTTAAACTTGCTCTAACATCACTAAGAACATACTTAATCTTATCGGCCCTTTTATCAGGTTCTAGATGAACTTTGGCTACAATCTTCCATTTTTCTTCAATAAAAAATTTTGAAAGATCATTATCAAAAGAATTTAAAGAATAACGAAACATCCCAAGCAAAAAAAATAATAAAAACAAAAGCAAAAAATGCCATTTAATTTTAAAAAACAAAAAAATTAAAATAAATAGAAGGAAAAATGAAAACAATAAAATAGCAAAATAATTATTCAACAAAATAAAGGTCATCATCAAAACACCAAAACTAAAAGTCGAAAGAATGTAAACAAAATATTTATTCATAGTCATAAGAAAAAAATATCAAAAGATCATTAAAAAATGATTAAAAAATTTTAAATTATTAAAAACTGATTTCAACAGAAGAAAAACTCTTGGCAAACGAAGAAACTTGAATTTTATCTAAAAATAATTAAAATTTAGCGGTAAAAAAAATTAAAAAATGAATTTTAAAACTCAAAAAATTAGCAATAAAGAAAAACAAAACCTTTCAAAAAATTCTTTAGAGAGTTTTCCTAAAGAAACAAAAAGCCTCTTATTTAAGGAAAAAGAAAAAGAAAATACTCAAAATAAAATTCCAAAAATTGGAATCAACTTAATTGTTTTTCTTTTACTTCTTGGCATAGGATTTATGACTTATGGCATTTACAAAACTATTTCACACTTTGACTATTCAGTTTTATTAAAAGTAGCTGGCACAAAGCTATTAACAGACGACGAAGGCCAAACAAATTTTTTAATACTTGGCATTGGTGGAGACAATCATGAAGGAGGAAACCTCACCGACTCAATAATAATTGCAAGCCTCGACGACAAGAAAAAACACATTTCCATGGTTTCAATTCCCAGAGATTTCTACATAAGAGACTCTACCCTTGGAAACTCTCGAATAAATGAAGTCTATTTTTATGCAAAAAGACACTTTCAAAGCGATATTCTTGGTATAAATTTTTTAAAGGAAAAAATTGAAAACTTCATTGACACTGAAATTCATTACTATTTAATGCTAGACTTTCAAGGTTTCAAAGAAATTATCGACACTTTAGGAGGAATTGAAGTAAATGTAGAAAAAGATATTAACGACCCATACTACCCAAAAGATGGCACAATTTTATATGAAACCTTCCGAATAAAAAAAGGTTTACAAACTTTAGACGGCGAAACTGCACTAAAATATGCCCGTTCAAGAAAAACAACATCAGACTTTGATCGTTCAAACAGACAACAAGAAATAATTTTTGCCACAAAAGAAAAAGCTCTTTCTCTAAATACCCTACTTTCAACAGAAAAAATTTCTGAAATATTAAATTCCTTAAAAGAAAACATTAAAACAAATATAAGCGTTGGCGAAATACTAACACTTGCGTCTATTGCCAAAGATTATAGCAAAGATAACATAAGCTCACACCTTCTTCACGACGACCCAAACTCTTGCGGTGGATTACTTTACACCCCCCCACGAGTTGAATATGGCGGATCGTTCGTTCTTCTCCCAGCAGGAGGAATTGACTACCTTCACAAATACTTCAATCTTCTTTTTAATTATTCAAAAGAAGCTAGTACTAGCACAAAAATACACATACTAAACGGCACAAAAAAAGGAGGTGTTGCAACTGAAACTAGACAAATTCTTATAAGATATTGTTTTCTAGTAAACAGATTTGGAAATGGAAGAAATCAAAACATTAAAGAAACAACTTATTATTACAAAGAAAGAATAAACGAAAATGGAGAAAAAATATCAATTCGACCAGACTCTTTAGACTTTCTTCAAGAAATAATTTCGGGAAAAGAAAGTAGCGAAATTCCTGAAGAATATATTGAATACATTTTAGATACTGATATTATTCTTGAAATTGGTGATGATTATGTTTCAAGTGAAAACTATATCAAAGACCCATTTTACTACTTAAGAATAAACACTGTTTCCACACCTAGTACAGAAACTACTCAAAATACAGAAGTTGAAAACTAACAATAAAAATGATTTCAAGCCTTATTAGCATAATTTTCGCAAGCAACATATCACTACACAGCGATATTATCAAAGAAAGTGATTCTTTAATAAAAACCTCAAACAGCTCAGAATCTTTAGTTAAAGATAATTTAATGATTGCTCCAATAATAAGTGCAAAAAGTGCTATTACAATAGACTTAAAAACATCCACCGTTTTATTCGAAAAAGAATCAAACAAAAAAGCTCCATTTGCATCAATCACAAAACTAATGACTGCTCTTATAATTTTAGAAGAAAATCAAATGGATGAAATCGTAAAAGTTAGCTCAAATGCGACCTCCGAACCAGGTTCTACAATGGGACTTTTTACTGGAGAAAACATTACTGTTAAAAATCTAATATATGGAGCACTAATAAACTCAGGAAATGATGCATCTACAGCTCTTGCAGAACATAATGCAGGATCAAAAGAAGCCTTCGTTTTCAAAATGAATCAAAAAGTAAACAATCTTGGCCTCTACAATACACATTTTCAAAACCCAACAGGACTCGACCACCCAAACCACTACTCAAGCGCATCAGATATAGCAAAAATTGCAGAACAAATTTATAAAAACGACTTAATAAAAGAAATAGTCATAACAAAAAACACAAAAGTTACAAATGTTGAAAACACAAGAACTCATTATCTAAAAAACACAAATCACCTTTTAGATAGCTATCTAAATATAAAAGGATTAAAAACAGGAACAACTATAGTTGCAAAAGAATGTCTTGTAATAATTGCCGAACTTGAAAACGGCAGAGAACTTTTAACAGTTGTTTTAGGTAGTAATAGTAGATTTAATGATACAAAAATATTAATAGATTGGGCTGAAAAAGCATATTTCACTAACAAAACATTAAATGCAAATAGCATTACAAAACACAATTGAAAAAATTTCTCTAATCACTGGGTCAGGAGTTTTAGCTTTCACAATAGCAATAATTATCGCTCCCAAATTTATATATCTCCTTAAAAAATATAAAATTGGAAAAAAACTTCGTGAAAATGCCATAACAGGTGAAAAGTCGACAATATTCAATGAAATGCACGCAAAAAAAGCAGGCACACCAACAATGGGAGGTCTTTTAATTTGGTTAACAGTTATATTCGTTCTCGCTTTTTCAAAAATTTTAGCAATTTTTGGAGTAATTGATCGATCATTAATAAATAGAAAAGAAACTTATATAGCAATTTTCACACTAATAAGTTTCGGACTACTCGGAGCAATCGACGATTATCTAAACATTTTAGGAATTGGAAAAACAAAAGGACTAAATGCAAAAGTCAAACTTGCTTCAATATTGTTATTAAGCTTACTAGGAGGCCTTTGGTTCTATTTCAAACTCGGATTCGCAAGCATTGCCATACCAATTCCGGGAATCGATCCAATTCAAGTCGGAATCTACTATATTCCAATATTTATGCTTATCATCATAGCAACTGCCAACGCAGTAAATTTCACAGACGGACTTGATGGCTTAGCAGGAGGGCTTATAATTATGGCTTATATATCTTTTGGAATACTCGCCTACGCTCAAGGGATGTTTATATTATCCGCCTTTTGTGGAATTGTAAGTGGAGCAACTCTCGCATTTTTATGGTTTAATATACCACCAGCTAAATTTTTTATGGGAGACACCGGAGCCCTTTCACTAGGAGCAACCCTCGGAGTAATGGCTATGCTCACACAACAAACATTAGTTCTACCAATAATCGGATTCATCTTCGTAATTGAAGCCCTTTCTGTAATTATTCAAATCACTTCTAAAAAACTATTCAAACGAAAAGTTTTCCTTATTGCTCCAATACACCACCATTTTGAAAGAAAAGGCTGGGAAGAATGCAAAGTAGTTATGCGATTTTGGATAATTGGAGGAATTTTTGTATGTATGGGAACAATACTTGGACTTATAAACTTACTATAAAAAAAGGAGCCTTCTCTTGATTAAGCCTTCCTTCTTTTGATTTAAGTCTTCTCTTGATTTAAGACTTCTCTTGCCTAATTTCTTTACTCCCCCATCTTAAACCCCACTTAACTAAAAAACTCAAAACTTAAAAAGATGACTATTTTAAATCAAGAAGTGGATCAATTTCTTTACCACCAATCACAGAAGTTCCATATTTGCCGGTTTCAATTAAATTAAACACCTCACCAGCCTCAGGTATAATATTTTCTTTTAGATTTGAAACCATTAACTCAGAATCAAAAATTTCTAAACTCAACTTATCTTCATTTTCCATAACCGAAACGACTTCTTTTACCTCTCTCACTACTTTTATACTATCATCAACAATTTCCTTAGCTATTCCTAGCTCTCCTTTATTTGCCATTTCTTCGGCCTCAATTAAGTTTTCCTTTAAATCATCTAATTTTTTCTTAGTCAAAACATCTTCGCCTTCTAAATCAAAATATGAAATTTTTTTCAACTCTTGCTTTGCAACATAAACAGGCGAATCTGGTAAAATTAAGTTTAAATTCTTTTTATGTTTTATCATTGTTTCATCAAGACTTTTTCTTAAATCAAATGCATATTTTTCATCAATCTCTGAAACCTTATCAATAAAATCCGAATAATTTTTATAATTCTCACTAAAAGAATCTATGCTTAAAAGAGCCATTTCAATTTCTTCTAAACTTTTTTCTTCACCAATCAAAACAAGTTGAGCTTCCATAAAGTTTTTTTCTGCCAAAAGAAAGTCTAGTTTTTCTTTTTCGACATCATTAAAAAGAATAATTTCTCTTTCAAGAAGCGATTTTTGTGTATTTTCAACGAGTCTTTCCTCAACACTTGCCAAATATTCCTTATCCTTACTTAAGTTTTCAACGATCCAAACATCACTTTTCTTTGCACTTTCGAGTTTTTGGACTTCAATACTATTTTTTTCTTTATCAAGAACCATTTTTTGCCCCGTAACTACATTTCCAAGCCTTTCCCCTGCAAAAGGTGTATGAATTTCAACATTATTTTTAAAAACTGAAAGCTCGGTTTTATTTTCTGCTACTTCTACATTAAACGAAGCTTTTTTTGCCTTAGCATAAACATCATCAGCCCTTACAACAAAAGAAGATCCTTCTTCAACTAAATTAAGAACTTTATTCCATACAACACCACGAACAATTTCTATTTCAATATATGTTTTAAATCCTTTTTTATCAAAAGAAGCGAGCTCCGAAATCAAAAGTGTTGTATTTCCATTAAGCCTACTAACACTATCATCCAAATATAAAATATTAACAAAAGAATCATCTTTAGTAACCACTACATCTCTTTTTTTAAGCTCCATCCCAGAATAAACCTTGAGTTTAAAATCATCCCTATAAACCAAAACATCACCAGAAAAAGATTCAATTTTTGTAAAAACATCAGCAAAAACAACATTTTCATTTGAAATATATCCCCTAAAAAACCCGAAAACTAAAAAAAACATCATAGAAAAAGACAATGTTTTTTTAAAAATTTTTTGAAAATAAAATATATCAAACACAAACAATGGTTTTGATAGTTTTTCATAAATTTTCTCACGTAATAAAGATTTTTTTACATTATCCAAAGAATATGTTTTAGCTTCAGAAAAAATCTTTTCTTTAAAAAACTCATTCTCCTCAATAATACAAAAAAATTTCTCCTTTAACTGTCTTTTTTTGGAGTAATTTATTTTTTTTGCTGATTTTAACAAATTAAATATTCTCATAATCTTTTCTTACAATCTATCAAACGAAATAATGAAGAATTCGTTACTTAAAACTTGACGAATTCACGCCAAGTTTTTCAAGCTCTGTTTTTAAAGCCCTAAGAGAGCGTAGCTGAAGGATTCGCACACTTCCTTCAGTTTTTTCAAGCATTTCGGAAATTTCTTTATTTGTTAATTCGTTAATAAATTTTAAAACCAAAAATTCACGGTAATGTTCTTTAATGTTTTTTAAAGCTTTTTTTAATATTTTTATATTTATTTTATCCTCAGCTTTAATAAGAGGATTGTGTTCCCTATCAAAACTTGGAATATTAATATCCAAATCAGAAACATCCTTAATTTTATTATTTCGGTAATAATCAACAACCAAATTATGAGCAATTCTAAATATCCACGAACTAAACCGACTCCCCTTAGTTTTTTTATATTTTTTTATATTTTCCCAAGTTTTTAAAAAAATTTGCACTAATAAATCGTCAACATCCTCTTTATTCACACGAAAAAAAAGATACCTATACAAAGGATCTACAAATAAATCATAAATTTTGGAAAAAGAATCCTTGTCACCTTTTTGAACATTTAATACAAGTTTTTCTATCAAAATCTCATTTTCATTCAATTCACTCATAAATAGACAAAATTTAAAATCATTCTAATAAATATGTTTAAAACTATAATACAATTCAGAAAACAATCGCAAGCAATTTATCTTTTTGCAATCGAACTTTCAGAATTCACATAAACTATTCTAGAAGGATTTCTCATTTTTGAGATTTTATCTGAAGAACTAATATTTTTTAACGCCCTTTTTTCATTCAAATTCATATTTAAAACCTCAAGTTCTCTCAAAAGTTTTTGATTTTCCTTATCAAGCGAATTAATTACATAACCTTTTGTAACCTGCTTTGTTGAATACATCAAAGTGATAACGGTGATACAACAAATACTCAAAACTACAGAAAAAATTAACACAAAAGATGAATATTTTTTATAAAGTGATTTATTAACTGCTTTTATTTGAGGATTTAATTCTAGTTTCACGATTTTTATTTTATTAATTTAATATATGTTCTTAGTTTTGCACTTCTACTTCTAGGATTAACTGTCATCTCTTCTTCCGTTGGAATTATCGGTTTTTTATTAACTTTTTTAACTAAAGGCTCTGAAAATGTTCTAAAAATTTGTTCTCTTTCACTAGCGACTGGCTTCAATAATTTTGAAAAAAATTGTTTTACTATTCTATCTTCAAGAGAATGATAAGAAATAACCACAATTCTTCCTCCTAGATCTAGCATTTCAAAGGCACTACTTAAAGCTTCTTTTAAAGCATTCATTTCATCATTAACCTCTATTCTTATTGCCTGAAAAACTTTTGTCGCAGGATGAACTTTTAATTTAATCTTAGGATAAATATCTTTTATAAATTGTGCTAAATCAGTGGTTTTTTCAAATCTATTAGTATTTCTCCTTTCAGAAATCCCCTTAGCAATCTTATAAGCATACTTCTCTTCGCCATATTCTCTAAATATTTTAGACAATTCCTCAACAGAATAATTATTTACCAAATCCTTTGCAGAAAATTCATTATTTTTATCAAATCTCATATCAAGATCTGCCTCTTTCATAAAAGAAAAACCTCTTTCCGAAATATCTACATGAGTCGAACAAATTCCTAAATCAAACAATATTGCATCAATTTTTTGTACTCCATTTTCCTTAAGCCTAGTTTTTAAGTTTCGAAAATTATCTTTTATATAAACTACTTGGTTTTCATAATCCTTAAGCCGTTTTTTTGCTTCATTTAAATTATCAAGATCCTGATCAAAGACATAAAGCTTTCCTGTTTTCGAAATTCTTTTTAAAATAACTTTTGAATGTCCACCCAGTCCAAGCGTGGCGTCAACTACAACATCCCCCTTCTTCAAATCCAATCCTTGTTCAACTTCTTTTATCAAAACAGATATATGTTCCATTTCTGTGCTATTTTTTTACTCTCAACTTCGTTTTCAAATTAAGTCTTTAAAGCGACAAAATCAAGAACAAAAAAAATAAACACTTGATATATTTCGAAAATAAAGCTTAATTTTTTTATACAAGACCTGTTTTTAATAAAAAAATTGAACAAACTTCGCAAAAAAATCATTTTAAAAAGTTTAAAAAATATTTATACTAAGCTTTGTAATTTAAAAGTCCTTTATGGGAAAAATCTCAGCAGAAATAATTGTATTTTTTTCGGCAATGGTACCTTTTATCGAAATTAAAGCATCAATCCCCTTAGGATTAAGCTTAGGACTTTCAAAAATCACTGCCTATATTTTTTCAGTTTCAGGAATGATTATTCCGGGAGTTATATACTTGCTTGTACTTGATCCACTCACAAAATTTGCAAGAAATAAATCAAAATTTCTAGACGCATTTTTAAAAAAATTATTCGAAAAAACCAGAAAAGAACACAGCACAAAATTCAGAAAACTCGGCCCACTTTTTTTAATACTCCTAGTTGGAATTCCACTACCAGGATCAGGAACCATGACTGGAGCATTTGTATCTTTTGTTTTTGGAATAGAATATTGGACAGCAATTGCCTTTATTTCAATTGGTGCAATGATATCAGGAATACTTGTATTAGGAGGTGTTAGCTCAATAATTACACTTATCAATTTTTTCTCTTAAAAATATCGATTACACTTATTTACAATTGTTTACACTTGTTTGCACTTGTTTGCACTTGTTTGCACTTGTTTGCACTTACACTTACTAGCATTTCCCCGTCCATTTTGACCTACACTCCCCGCCTTCATCTATAGCAATAATACAAAAAAAATGGTAAAATAAATAAAAACTTAAAAACACAAAAATGAAAAAAACAAAAGTTGCAATAAATGGCTTTGGAAGAATAGGCCGACAAGTTTTTCGGATCAATTTAGACAAAAAATATTTTGACATCGTTGCAATAAACGACCTAACAGACAACAAAACACTCTCCCACCTTCTTAAATACGATTCAACTTACGGTGAATTAAAAGCAAAAGTTGAAACAAAAAATGAAAATGAAATTCTTGTAAACGGAAAGAAAATTAAAACCTTTCAAATCAAAGATCCAGAAAATCTACCTTGGAAGAAACTAGGAATTGATATTGTTATTGAAGCAACGGGAGTTTTCACAACAAAAGAACTTCTTAAAAAACACTTAAAAGCAGGTGCAAAAAAAGTAATACTTACAGCTCCTGCAAAAGACAAAATAGATTTAACAATAGTGCTTGGTGTAAATGAAAAAAAGTACAACCCAAAGAACCACAACATTATTTCAAACGCCTCTTGTACAACAAATTGCCTCGCTCCGCTCGCAAAAGTTATTCACGATAAACTAAAAATCAAACATGGCTTTATGACAACTTGCCATTCATACACAAATGACCAAAGAATTTTAGATCTTCCACATGCAGATTTAAGAAGAGCAAGATCTGCAAACCTTTCGATGATCCCAACAACAACAGGAGCCGCAAAAGCAGTTTCAGAAGTTATTCCAGCCTTAAAAGGAAAATTAAACGGAAACTCAATCCGAGTCCCAACTCCAACAGTTTCACTTGTTGATTTAGTTTGTGTTGTTAATAAAAAAACAACAGTTGAAAAACTAAACGAAATATTAAAAAAAGAAGCAAACACAAAATTAAAAGGAATTCTTGCATTTGAAGAAAATGAGCTTGTTTCTGTTGATTTCAAAGGAAACGAAAATTCCTCAATAATCGACGCAAAATCAACAATGGTAATTGACGGAAATTTAATAAAAGTTTTAGCTTGGTACGACAACGAATGGGGCTACAGTGCGAGAATTGTTGACCTAGCAAAATATATTTCAACAAAGAAATAAAAGATTTAGAAAAACATATTTCAACAAAGAAATAAAACTATTCCATCACAATAATTATCAAAATTATTTAATACACCTACTCAAATCCATAAAACAAATGTTTGCATAATTAACACTAAACCCTTGCAAAACAAAAACTGGCACTGTACAATATCAAGTGCTAAAACTAACATTTTTTTAAATGTCCGAAGCAAGACGCAGAAAGGTATTACAAGATATTATTAAACATTTTGTTGAAACAGGAGAACCTGTTGGCTCAAAGACGCTAATTGTTTCATACAAGTTTAGTGTATCTCCCGCTACAATTCGAAACGATATGATGGAACTCGAAAAAGAAGGCCTTATTTTCCAACCTCACATTTCCGCAGGCCGAGTGCCAACAGATAAAGGATATCGCCTATTTGTTGATGAAATGGCAGATTTTGAAAAAGCAAGAAAAGAAGCAATTCACATAATTACGACAATCACAAGAGAATATAAAATTGAAAAACTTCGTCAAGATCTTTTTGACGCCGTTCAAATTCTTGCAAGAGCAACAAAGCTAGCTTGCTTTGCAACTACGCCAGACAATCCTCACACCTTTTTTCTAGGAATGTCCAATGTTCTTCGCCAACCTGAATTTTCCGAAAACACTATAAGTGCTTCCGAAGTATTTGAAGTGTTAGAACGAAGCAATAATTTTATAGGAACACTTAAAACCCTAAACATCGACGAAAATATAAAAACATTCATCGGAGAAGAAAATATAATAAAACAAATACAAAGCTGTTCAATAATAGTTTCAAAATATCAAAAAGATGGATTTAAAGGATATATTGGAATACTTGGACCAAAAAGAATGAATTATCCATTCAACATCGTTTTGCTTGAAGAAATAAAAAAACTAATCAAATAATATAAAAAAGATCTATGAAAAAACACGACGATAAAATTAAAAAAGACAAATCAACTCAAGAAAAAGATAATACAAAAAAATCTAACAACGAGAAAGAAATTTCAAACGAAAAATTAAAATTCGAATTAGAAGAAATGACTGAAACAGCAAAAAGACTAATGGCAGATATGACAAATTTAAAAAGAAGAAACGAAGAAGAAAGAAAAAAAACAACACTATTTGCCAATGCATTACTTTTTAAAGCACTTCTTCCTAGCCTTGACAACTTTAAAAGAGCACTTTTACACATGCCAAAAAACGCAGGAGAATGGGAAAAAGGCATTGAAATGTCAATAAGACAAATTGAAAAAGCCCTAGAAGAAGCAGGACTTGAAAAAATGAAAACAGACAATCAACTTTTCAACCCAGAACTTCACGAAGCAGTACTTCAAGCGGAAGGAGAAGAAAATAAAATTTTAGAAACACTTGAAGATGGCTACAAAATTCAAGACTTTGTAATAAGACACGCAAAAGTAAAAATCGGAAACGGGCAAAAAAAGGATTAAAAAATACACTTCTATTAAAATCGATTATCATAAAAATCAACTGTATTAAGGCTCAAATAACAAATCACGCACCCCCCCTTGACTAAACAAAGCTAGCACTCTATAATAATGAGTGCTAAAAATATAAAAAATTATATTCTAACATTAAAAAATATGGGAAAAATTATTGGAATCGACTTAGGAACAACATACTCCTGTGTCGCTGTTATGGAAGGTGGAGAAGCTATTGTTATTCCATCAACAGAAGGATCACGCACAACTCCATCAGTTGTAGCAATGAAAAATAAAGAACGACTAGTCGGAATTCCTGCAAAAAATCAAGCCGTCACAAACCCAGACAACACAATTTATTCAGCAAAAAGACTTATCGGAAGACAATTTAATGAATCCGAAGAAGATATAAAAAACCTTTCTTATAAATGTGTTAAAGGGAAAAACGGAGAAATTGAAATTATGCTAGATGGAGAACAAAAACGACCAGCAGAAATTTCAGCAATGGTTTTACAAAAACTAAAAGCTGACGCAGAAGCTTATCTCGGAGAAGAAGTTACTGAAGCAGTAATTACGGTTCCTGCCTATTTCAACGACGCTCAAAGACAAGCCACAAAAGATGCCGGAAAAATTGCAGGCCTCGAAGTCAAAAGAATCATAAACGAACCAACAGCTGGTGCACTTGCTTATGGAGTTGATAAAAAAGGCGGAGATAAAAAAATCGCAATTTACGACCTTGGTGGAGGAACTTTCGACATCTCAATTCTTGAAATTGGAGAAGGTGTATTTCAAGTAAAATCAACAAATGGAAACACTCAGCTTGGTGGAGACGACTTCGATCAAAAAATAATGGAATGGATAATCGCAGAATTTAAAAAAGAACAAGGAATTGATGTATCAACTGATAAACTTGCTATTCAAAGAATAAAAGAAGTTTCAGAAAAAGCAAAAAGAGAACTGTCAACATTAAACGAAACAACAATATCACTTCCCTACCTTACAGTTGACCAAAACGGACCTAAAAATTTTGAAACAAAATTAACAAGATCAAAATTTGAAGATTTAATCGCAGATTTAGTCGAAAAGACAGTACTACCATGTAAAAAAGCTGTTGAAGACGCTGGAGTTTATTTTTCAGACTTAGATGAAGTAATTTTAGTTGGAGGATCTACAAGAATTCCTTTGGTACAAGCAAAAGTTAAAGAAGTTTTTGGCAAAGAACCACACAGAGGAATCAATCCAGATGAAGTTGTAGCACTTGGAGCCGCAATTCAAGGAGGAATTTTACAAGGAGACTCAAATGTTAAAGACATATTACTTGTAGATGTTATTCCTCTTTCACTCGGCCTTGAAACACTCGGAGGAGTAAACACAGTTTTAATTGATAGAAATACCGCAATCCCAACATCAAAATCTCAGATTTTTTCAACAGCCGCCGACAATCAACCACAAGTTGAAATTCATGTTGTTCAAGGTGAAAGACCAATGGTTCAAGACAATAAATCACTCGGACGCTTTGCCCTAGATGGCATCCCCCCAGCTCCAAGAGGAGTTCCGCAAATTGAAGTCACTTTCGACATTGATTCAAATGGAATTTTAAATGTTAAAGCTGTAGATAAGGCAACAAATAAAGAACAAAAAATCACAATCACAGGTTCTTCAAACATCGATAATAATGAGCTAGAAAGAATGAAACAAGAAGCAGAAAAATTTGCCGAAGAAGATAAAGTAAAAAAAGAACTAATTGAAGAACGAAACAAATCTGAAAGTTTAATTTTTCAATGTGAAAAAGTATTAAAAGATGCAGGAGAAAAAGCTCCAGAAGATATGAAAAAAACAATCGAAGAAAAAATCGTAGAACTTAAAAAAGTTATTGAAAATAAAGATGCAAAAAAAGAAGAAATAGTAAAAGCATACGAAGAACTAAACACAGAAATTCAAAAATATGGCTCAGAGCTTTACAAAGCCGCAGGAACACCAGAAGGATCAGATGTAAAAACAGACGATGAATCTGTTCGAGTCTATGAAAAAGGAAAAAAACAAGATGAAGCAGTCGAAGCTGAAATAGTTGAAGAAGAAAACAAAGAAGGAAAACAGTAAAATTGTGAAAAGCGAAGTAATTCACAAGTATCTTAAATAAAATTGTTATTTAAAAAAACCTCCCCCTCGGCGAGGTTTTTTTCTCTCTATACAAAATTCGTCAAAAATCACCTATAATCAATATAAAAACATTAAAAAAAATTATGAACATCCTCTACGGCATCGCAGGCGAAGGACTCGGACATGCAACAAGAAGCAAAGTAATAATTGAACATTTACTCAAAAAAAATCATCAAGTAAGAATAATAACCTCAAATAAAGCTTATAATTTTCTTCAAAAAATTTTTCCAAATATAATTAAAAAAATTGATGGTTTTACTCTTTCAATCGAAAACAACGAAGTCAATATACCTAAAAGCATAAGCCAAAACATCTTCAGCATCCCACAAAAACTCATTAAAAATTCAAAAGTTTTTTTAAGTCCATTTGAAGATTTCAAACCAGATCTTGTCATAAGTGATTTTGAAAGTTTAGTTTATCTATACGCAAAAACACACAATCTACCAATAATTGCGATAGACAATATTCACATAATTTCTCGTGCAAAAATCGAATATCCAAAAAACCAAAAAAATTCATTTCTTTTCACAAAGGCAATAGTTTCATCAAAATTACCAGCATGCGACAATTATTTAATCTCAACTTTTTTCGACACAAAAACAAAATCAAAAAACACAAAACTTATTCCCCCAATTATCCGAAATGAAATAATCAATGCAACTCCGAGCTACGAAGACCATATTTTAGTTTATTTAAGTGGAAAAACATACCCACGACTAGTCGAGATTTTAGAAAAAATCCCAGAAAAATTTATTGCCTATGGATTTAATAAAAACGAAAAAAATAAAAACATATTATTCAAAGACTTTTCTAATGAAGGTTTCATAGAAGACTTGAGCAAGTCAAAAGCAGTTATTTCAACAAGTGGTTTTTCATTGATGACCGAAAGTATTTTTCTTAAAAAACCATTTTTTGCAATTCCTTTAAAAAATCAATTTGAACAAATTCTAAACGCACACTACTTAAAAAAATTATCTTTTGGAGATTACAAAATGGAATTAGAAGAAAAACATATAAATTCATTCCTTAAAAATCAAAACATATATATAAACGCACTAAATAATTACAAACAAAATTCAAACGAAATATTGTTCGAAAATCTTGAAAAATTATTAAAATAATTTAAAACAAAGTTTTACCAAAACAAATTTATCTGTATAATAAATATAAAATTTCCTCATAAAAATTTTCCTATGCCAAAACAAAAAATTTCCGCATCGGAGTGGTTAAAACTTTATAACCGCTATTTAAACTATCTCGCTACTGCAATGATTTATTTACGAGACAACTACACCCTTGAGCGACCACTAAAAGTTGAAGACATTAAGCTTCGCCCTCTCGGACACTGGGGCTCCGTACCGGGAACAAATCTCATTTACAGTGCATTAAATTATTTAATCTGCAAAACAAATGCAGAAATTTTATTCATAAACGGACCAGGCCATGGTGCTCCCGCAAACCTTGCAAATCATTTTGCAGAAGGAGCACTTGAAAAATATTACAAAGAATATTCAATCAATCATAAAGGAATGGCAAAACTTTTGAAAGACTTCAGTTGGCCATATTCTCATCTTCCAAGCCATGTAACACCAAGTGTTCCGGGATCAATTTTAGAAGGTGGAGAACTCGGCTATAGCCTTTCCACAGCCTTTGGCGCCGCCTTGGATAATCCAAAACTAATCGTTGCTTGTGTTATCGGAGATGGTGAAGCAGAAAGCGCTCCCCTAGCAGGAGCATGGTATCAAAACAAATTTTTAAATCCAAAAAAAGACGGTGCAGTTCTTCCAATAATTCATCTCAATAATTTCAAAATTTCAAACGCAACAATTTTTTCCACAATGTCTGATGAAGAACTAACACTTCACTTTAAAGGACTCGGCTATGAACCGTTAATTATCAAATCTGCAAACATAAATAAAGATATAATCAAAACATTTGAAAAAGCATATTCAATAATTAAAAACATTCAAACAAAAGCAAGAAAATCAAAAACAGCTATTTTAAAACCAAAATGGCCAGTAATTATTGTCCATTCAAAAAAAGGACTTTCCGGACCAAAAGAATATCTCGGACATCCAATTGAAGGAAGTTTCAGATCACATGGCGTTCCAATCAACAATCCAACAAAAGAAAAAGACCCAGCTCTCGCATTACAAACAATAGAAAAATGGCTTAAATCTTACAAAATACATGAACTAATCGATGAAAAAGGAAGACCAAAACCAGAAGTTTTAGCATTCGTTCCAAAGAAAAAATATGCAATGGGCTTAAACAAACATGCTTTTGGAGGCGACATAATGAAAAAAATCAAACTTCCAAATCTCAAAAAATTTGAAATCAAAGTCGATACAAAAAAAAGAGGACAAGTTCTCGCATCTTCAATGATTGAAGGTGGAAAATATATGAGAGATTTATACAAATTAAACAAAGACAACTTCAGACTTTTTTGCCCAGATGAGCTTCGTTCCAATTTATTAACCGCAATTTTTGAATACACAAAACGAGGTTATCAATGGCCACTTCCCGAAAACACAGAAGACACAAATCCAGAAGGTAGAAATCTCGAAATTCTTTCCGAACAAACAATTCAAGGCTGGCTTCAAGGCTACATCCTCACAGGAAGATATGGAATCATTGCATCGTACGAAGCTTTTACAGCAATCATAAATTCGATGGTTGACCAACACGCAAAATTTTTAAGACAAGCCCAAAAAGTATCTTGGAGAAAACCAATTTCAAGCGCACTTTACATTCAAACATCAGTCGGATGGCGACAAGAACACAACGGATATTCACACCAAAACCCAAGTTTTGTTTCAAATGTTTTACAAAAACACAGCGATTTTTCTCAAATTTATTATCCCGCAGATGCAAATATGCTCCTTGTGGCACTTGCAGAAACACTTCCCAAAAAAGGCGGAATAAATGTAATTGTTTCTGACAAAAGAGACATTCCTCAATGGCTAACAATGAAAGAAGCAATTGAACAAGGCAAAAACGGCATTGGAATTTGGGAATTTGTTAGCTCAAAAGAAGAAGCAAAATCTCCAGATTTAGTTCTCGCAACAGCCGGCGACTATATTACCGAAGAAGGAATTTATGCAGTAAAACTAGTCAAAGAAATGGCTCCAGAAATCAAAATCCGTTTTGTTAATGTTTCAGAACTAACAGCACTTTCACTCGGAGATTTACACAGTGCAAATAGCGAAGAATCATTAAACAAATATTTCACAAAAGATAAACCAGTTATTTTCAGCTATCATGGATACACATCAGACCTAAAACATATTCTTTGGGATTACGCCGACCCAAAACGGTTTACACTTCATGGCTACAGCGAAGAAGGCTCTACAACAACACCATTTGATTTAAAGCTTCGAAATGGCGTTTCAAGATACCAACTCGCAAAAGACATTATTGAAACCTATGCAAAATCAAACAAAAATTTTGCAAAAAAATCAAAAACACTTCTTTCTAATCTTGAAAAGAAAATTAACGAAATTCACAAATACATCGTTGAATTTGGCGATGATCCGAAAGAAGTTAAAGACATGAAATTCTAATAATTTCTAAAAAAATCTTAAAAAGTTTTAAATATCTAAAATAACTACAAAAATAATGACAAAAAAAATCACAACAAAAAAACCAAGCGAAAAAAAAATAACTAGCGAAGCAAAAAAATCAATTTCTAAAACAAAGATGTCATCAAAAAAGAATATCACAGCGAAAATCGCTACAAAAAAATCAGTTATAAAAAATTCTGCAAAAAAAACTAAATCACAAAAAATTAGCACAAAAAAATCGACTACAAAAAAGGCCCCAGCCAAAAGCCCAAACAAAAAAATCGACCATGCAGGAAAGCACGAAATATTACAATTTGAAAATGTTGACCTAACAAAAGAACTAGACCTAAACAAGTTTAGAGTTTCAATTTTTGGTTCTGCAAGAATAAAACATGAAGATGCAGTTTATAAAAACATATTCAACCTCTCAAAAGAGCTTGGAAAAATGGAATTAGACTTAATTACAGGCGGAGGACCAGGCTTAATGCAAGCCGCAAACGATGGCCACATGGAAGGCGACAAAAACCAAAATGCAAGCTCAATTGGACTTACAATAAGACTTCCGCACGAAGCAGATAACCCAGTTTTAGAAGTAAGAAAACATTTCGAAAAATTTTCACATCGTTTAGATACTTTTATGGCTTTCTCTCATCTTGTAGTAGTTACACCGGGAGGAATTGGCACAATTCTTGAACTTTACTACACTCTTCAACTAATCCAAGTAAAACATATTCACAAAATTCCGATTATTTTAGTTGGAAAAATGTGGAAAAAACTTTTGCAATGGATGAAAGCTTATCCGCTCCGAGCTAAGCTCCTAGACGCCAAAGACTTAGAAAATGTTTATTATGCAAAAAACAATAGACAAGCCCTAAAATTGATAAACAAATTTTACGCCGAATTTAAAGCAACAAAAAAATCTAAAAGACCACTAAATTTACACATTTATACACCAGACAAATAAAAACAATTAAAAAGTCCTGCAATTAAAACAGGGCTTTTTTTAATAAAAAAATTTTTCATATCGCAAAAAAAAATAAACAAAGACATAAAAAATCTTCCATTTTTCTTAAAAAAGCTCCCCCATTTTTCATAACAAAAAAACATATTGACAATATAGCAAAAAGCGGGTACGATTACTTTCATTTATTAAAACGCACAATTTTATGTCTAATTCAAAGTATTCAAGACCACAGCATAATGAATTATTAAATTCTCAAGAAAAAAACTCTTCAATTAAAGGAGCCATTTCTAATTGGAACGCAGAAAAAGGTTTTGGCTTTATCACTTTAGAAAATCGAAAAAGAATTTTTTGCCATGTTTCAGAGCTTTGTAGTCATTTAAGACCTTGCAGAGGAGAAAACTTAGCAATAGGAACAAAAGTAATAATTGGAAAAATTCAATCGAGTGAAAAAGGCGAAACAGCCAAAAAAGTTGTTTGTGAAGAATGTGCAAAACCAGAAAAATGGGAACTAAAAGCAGTAGGAAAAATTGCAAAAGGAGTACAAGGAGAAGTCCAAGAATTAATTCCTGTTTCAAGTAAAGGAAATTCCAGTTTTTCATCACCAATTTCACAAAAAGAAATAGAAATTGCAAATGCAGAATATTTACAAGCAAAAAAAGAAGAAGAAACATGGAAAGGACTTATAAATGAAACCTTTATAAAAATATTTGGTGAAGCAAAAGAAATAGAAATATTTCAAGATGAAAATCCTCAAAATTTTTCATACGATAAAACAATGATTAGACTAAAATTCGATTATGGAATTAAAACTTTAAGTGCAAATGAAATGTTTGATGGTGCATATTATAAATTTTCAGAAACCCAAGACGTCATTGTTGAAAAAAAGGAGAACTCAACAAATTCAACATTATATATAACCTATATTTGCGATAAGTTTCCTCAGTTAAAATTAAATAGATACATCGCTTCAATATACGAAAACTCAGCACCAACAATTTATAATGATCTTTTTGAAAAAATACCAAAATCTATACAAGAAAAAATTATAAACATTCTTAAACAACACAGCATTTCACCCAAGGAATACGCAAAAAAACTCTTTGATAACTTGACTAATCAAAGTTTTTTCAAAAAACAAATACAAGAATTAAGGGATGATATATTTTATTTAAAACACGCCTCTGGAGATGCATATATAGCAAGGCAATCATATAAAACAACCGAATATTATCCAGAATCAGATGACGAAAGGAGACCTGCAGGCGAATTAGAAGTTAAAAAAGTTAAAACAACAATTCATTTAGGTGGTATTAAAAATACAAAAGCCCCTAGTTGGGCAGAAGACCTACCTTATGGTGTAAAACACTCAATTCGAATTGAGCATCTTTATGAAAACAATTTAGATATAGAAGCATTAAAAGAAAAACTTATTAAACATTTTGAAGAATCATACCAAGAAGCAATGAAAAGCCATATTGAAAATGCAGTAAACTCAGTCAATTTTAATCCTGTTTTAAATGATAAAAGCTATGAAGAATATATTCAGGAATTTAAAGAAGAATATGAAAAACTACTAAAATCACTTGAAGAAGAATGGGAACTGGAAAGCGAAAAAAAAGCAGAAGAATACAATAGTTATTATAAAAAACATCAAGAAACAGTTGAAAAACTTGAAAGAATCGAAAATGAAATCAATCAAGCATTGGAAGACGCAGAAAAACAACTAAAAAGTTCTTATGCTTTTAACTACGAACTAGAAAACATTAAACGAAGACCATATATTTCAAGTTATTTTCTAGAAGAAAAACAACTCCTTGACTACGAAAACAAATTAAAAGAATATTTAGAAATTATACGCTCATTACTTAAAAAGAAAATTCAAGAAGAAAAAACCGAAGCAGAAAGACAACAAAGAGAACTAGACGAAAAAGAGTTACAAAAAAAAATTAGAAAGGAACAAATAGCTGAAGAACGAAGAAAAGCCGAAAATCAAAGACAAACCGAAGAAGAAATTTATTATTTGCCCCAAACTCATAGCGATATAAAACAAACAACTAACGACGATCATAACAAACCAGAAAGCAATAATGGGGATTCATTCGTTTCAATATTCGAACTAACTCAAAAAGAAGAAAAAAGACCGACAAAAGAAGTAAAAGAAGTAAAAGAAGTAAAAGAGGCAAAAAAAGTATATGAAATAGAATTGTTAGGAGAAGAATTACGCAAAAAAATTCAAGAAGAGTTGTTTCAATTAAAAATTTTAATCGAAGTAATTTCTAGTTTAAGAAATCCTGACAAAAAAGATCCAAATTATTCAAAAGTTTCAAAATTAAAAGCTAAAATAAAAGAACTAAAAGGAGAAATAATTTCATTTGAAAATGAATTGTCAGGTATAAGTGATGCAAACAAAGCCAGAGGAAAAAATTTGGAATTTGATAGAAGGACTCAAACAATTTCAAAAGAATATGCCAAATTAACAAATTCAAACGAAAACTTCATTCAATCTTTCAAAGAATATATGGAAAAAACATGGGATCTAATCAGAACACAAGAACTCGAAATTTGCATAGAATCTTTAAGAAAAATAACAATTGAATTGATAAATTTAGCACAAGAAAAAGAAGAATTCGAAGATATTGATTCAAGAATAGAAGAAATAATAATTATGAATTTCTAAATATTTATGCCCCTACCGAGTGCCCGTCGCTAAAAGCGACGGGCACTCCTTTCATTTAAAAACATTAATACAATATAAAATCTCCAATCCATTATTTATAAATTCTTAAAATTATAAAAAAACATTTCCAAACAAAAAAAACTACTTCATAAACAGTAATAAAATACCTCAAGAAGCTGACAAAAATACAAAAAGCACTAAAGTCCCAATATCGTACGCACTAGTCCGCATTTCGCGGTGCTACTGCTTGTCCTTAAACAATTAGTTTTGGAGAAGAATAAAATGAAGAAGGCCCTCACGACAACTTTTGCAATTCTCACTCTCACCGCGCTCACGATCACCGTCGCTTCCTGCGACGACGCATTGACGGAAATTGGCCCAAACGAGAACGAAACCACCGAAGAAATCGAAGACAACCGGCCACACCACCTCATCGGCAATTTCGATATTGAAGGGGATGAATATTTCCTTCAAGCTCAAGAAGCAACGGATGTTCCAATAGGAATGTTCTCGCTCTTCCTGGATACCGAGGGAGCGACACTCAAAACACTGCGTCTAAATCTCTTCGGCAATGAAGACACCGTGCAAGACCTCCGCCTCTATCTCAAAAATGGAGACGACACTTACACGGAACTACCTTCTCGCATTGAAGAAGAAGAAAGTGAGAGATACTTGTCGTTCTACGGAGCGAAAAAACTAGCCAAAGGAAGCCACACGACTTTCCAAATTCGTGGGAACATCAACTGCACTCAAGGAGAATACTTGCGTTTCCGAATCAGGCTTAAAGATGTCGTTCTGATCGGAGACACCTACGGTTTCAATCTCAACTGGAATTACCAAGTGGGCATAGAGTCCCAAGGCTCAGCAATCGTAAACAATGGCGTTAACGATTCAGCTGTGAGAATCCTTTTCAGCGGATTCGAATGCATCGAGCCAGACACTACGCCCTAGCCCCTCTCTCATGAATTTTCCAAAACCAACAAAGGGTAGCAAATCCCTGCTACCCTTTTTCGCATAGCCAATTGAAAAAAAATCTAAGAATATAAAACCAACATCATCATCAACAATTTGTCGAAGACCTAACAACACAAAATCAAATCAAAAAACCAGCAAAAACAAGGACTTGATACAAAAACTTGTATCAAATTGACTTTTAAAAATAAATTTGATAAACTATTATCAACCAATAAACAAATAAAACCATGATAAGAAAGGTAAAATTCAACAATTTCTATTCTTTCAAAAACAAGCAAGAAATCACTTTTCTTGCCAAAAAGAAAAACACTTACGACTACTTCAATTCGAAAACCAGAGACAAAGTCACAAAAATCGCAGGATTTGTCGGTGGCAACGCTTCGGGAAAAACAAATGTAATGCGACTATTCAGTTTTTTAAGATATTTCGTTTGCGAAAGTAGTAAAGACGAATCCGCTGGAGCACTTAATATCGCCTACAAAACATTTTTCAACAACAAAAAATCCTCGGATTTTCATATCGAATTTGAAACTTCTAACACAATCTTTTTTTACGAGTTCCGCGTCAAAGAAAACGCGATTCAAAAAGAGACACTAAGCCTCAAAAACACCTCAAAAGGTTCAAAATTAATAGAAATTTTTTCTCGAAATAAGAATATAATCGAGCACCTCCACAAGGATCATTTTCAAAAATTTCCAATGGAATTTCTGAAAAACATAAGAGCGGATGTTTCGCTTATTGCCTTCTTAAAAGCCCACTACAACATAGAAATTGTAAACAAAATCTACAATTATTTTGAGGGATTCAAGACAAACATCAACGAAAACGGAATAATAAACAATTATGTACATCAACTAAACTCTCTTGAACTATATTTAAAAGACCCAGAGCTCAAAAAATTAATGGAAGATTTTATTCGCAATTTTGACATCGGTTTAAAAGGTTTTATCATAAAAAAAGAACCTAAAGATCAAAAGATGCTGATATCGGTAAAAGGTATTCACAAAACCAAGGAAGAAAACAACACGCTTGATTTAATTTACGAATCAAGAGGCACACAGTCATTATTCTTCACACTGGCAAATCTTCTAAGCGGTCTGAAAAACAATAATGTGATAATAATCGACGAAATCGAATCAGGTTTTCACCCCGAAGCCTTGAATAAAATCATTAGTTACTTCATCGACGAAAACGAGAAAAAACACGCCCAAATAATATTTTCTTCGCATTCCCTCGGCTTTATGAACAAACTTGATATGCACCAACTATATTTGGTTGAAAAAAATGCCGACAGCGAAGGACTTGTATACAGGCTAAACCAAATCGAAGGCATCAGAAGTGACGACAATTTCCTTTCTAAATACATGACCGGAGCATACGGAGCATTTCCAAAAATTAGAATTTAAAATGACAAAACGATTAATAAAACCTAAATATACATGTTTCATCTACGGTGAAGGAAAAAGAGATAAAAACTTCCTTATTACACTGTTTAATTTGAAAAAATTCCAACACCACAGCTCAAACTGGATTTTTCAGTACGATAGTGCATGGGGAGGCTCAGCAAAAAACATATTGGAGAAATGCCAGAAGGAAAGCTCAAGTTTTAGTTTTGATTTAATATTATGTTTTATTGATTTGGACAAACTCAAAGAAGATTTTCCAAAAACATGGAAAAAAGAAAAAAACACACTCGAAGAAAAGTATCCAAAAATAAAAATCATTTGGCAGCTAAACAATGCTGAAGATGAATACAAAAAAGTATTGGGAAATATTAAAAGCAAAAAAAAGAATAAACAATGAAGCCCAAAAACAAATCGAAAAATTCATCAATTCTGATTTTTGGAGCAGGATTCTAAAGGCAATAAAAGACAAAGAAAAAGAATTGAAAAAAACTAATTGATACAAAAAATCTTTGAACCATCGACAATCTGTCAAAACTTCCTTCAACAAAACACGTTAATCAACAAAGACCCACCCCCTCCAAGAAAAACACAAAAAAAACCGCACCAAAATTCCGCCCTAATTCTCAGCACAATCTTTTGCATTTTTTCCGCCCCCTACAACTCCGCCCTAACCCTCTCCATAATCTCTTGCAACTTTTTTTCAGAACATTCCCTCCTCCGAAATCGGATCAATATCAAGAATCACAACAACAAAATCAAATTAGAAAAACCTTATTACAAGCTTTGCAAATCTCAATAACATTTGCCAAAAAAAATCACAACAAAATCACCCTCAAACAAAACATTCGAAGAAAGCTCACAAGAAATAATTTTACAAAAAACACAATTTTTCATTTAAAACTAAAATTTAAAAAATCCCACTTCCAAAAACAAGCTTAACAAAATACACAAAAAAAACATATTTTTTCGATATGAAAATCTTTAAAAAATCTCATTCCCCCATTACACGCCCCATAATTTAAAAATCCCCATAATCGCATTGCAAACACACAAGCCCAAGCTTCCTCCACATATCAACGACTTGTTGTCTATCATCAACCACAAAAAGAACCTGAAAAACATCTCGAATCTTATTTTCAAAAATTTCTTTTTTCACTTCAAAATCTTTTCGATAGTCCAAACTAGCCCTCATAAATAAATGGTCATAAACAATTCCATTAACCCAAAGCCATTTTTCAGTTTCACCTCTGCAATCTTCAGTTCTTCCACTACATAAAACAATTTTATAATCACCATAAAATTTCTCAATAATTGCACTACACCATAAATTCACCTTATCTTTAGAAATATTTAACGGATCCAAAAAATCCTTGAAATTTTTCGGTCTTTGTTCAATAAAACACTTTCTATGATCAATATTGGCAAGAGTACCGTCAATATCGATCATTATCGCTTTTTCCATTTTTTTTGATTAGACTTAATACAAATATATCACAAAGAAACCCCCTTCAACTCCTCAAGTTTTTCCTTCAGTAAACCCACAATCGGACTCTGAAGCTTTCTCGAAGCAATTTTATAAACCTCCTCATAAAACCAATATTTTTTAGAAGCAGCGAATTAAACCGCTCCCAAAGCTTTTCCCCTTCTAGTTTATACGCCTCAATCATCGAAGAAAGATTATGAATTTTATCAGCAACACTCACAAATATGGCAACCTCATCCGCATTCCCAAGCTGAATCAAATATTTTTCTTTTCGTTCTTGCCAATTTTCCTTCTCATCGCTTTTCACTCTCGGATCCTTATCCTCCGACACATTTTTCACACAATCCGCCACCCGTACGCCAAAATCCCGTTTCATATCATCGTATGAATAACCAATAGTATCTTCAAGAACATCATGCAAAAGCCCAGCGCACAAAATATCTTCATCATCGGTAAAAGAGCTCAAAATAATCGCAACACTAAACGGATGCGTAATATACGGAAGCCCTCCCGCTTTGCGCTTCTGTCCTTCATGTTGAACAGATGCAACATTCAAGGCTTTTTGAATTTTCGGACTAAGATTCATATAAAAAGTTTTATTAAAGACTTTTTGCGAAGACATTTATAAGATAACACATATTGTGGAAATTTTCTGTTGTTTCTTTTTGAGCAACAGAACTTGTTGGACTAAAGAAAAAAACCAAACTAAAATAAAGTTAAGTTAAAAAAAAACAAATGAAAGACCCAAACCAAAATCAGATAAACATTTACGAAAATGCCGACGGTAAGTCTCGCATAGAGGTGCGACTTGAAGGAGAAACTGTTTGGCTGACAATTGACCAAATGGCTGAACTATTTAACAAAGGTCGTTCTACAATAAACGAACACATATTAAACATATACCAAGAAAAGGAATTAACAGAATCTGACTCTATAAGAAAAACCGGAATTTCCGATTTTTCTACCAACCCAACTAAATATTATAATTTAGAAGAACTGAAAAAGAGATGAAATAAAGTTCGCACCCTTTGCAAAAATATTTTAATAAATTTCATAAACAAAACACACATTCCCCTACCAGCATTTTCCAGTTGTTCGGAAATTCCGTACAGTTCAAATAGAAAAAAATTCCAAACAAAAAAAAACAACTCATCGACAATCTGTCAAAACTTCCTTCAACAAAACACGTTAATCAACAAAGCCCCACCCCCTCCAAAAAAACATCAAAAAAAACCGCACCAAAATTCCGCCCTAATCCTCCCCATAATCTTTTGCAACTTTTTTTCAGAACATTCCGCCCCCTACAACTCCGCCCTAACCCTCTCCATAATCTCTTGCAACTTTTTTTCAGAACATTCCCCACACTTTGCCCCACCTTCACCCCCCAATTCGCCCCCGCCTTCACCAACAAAAAACCAGCACTCATTTTCCTATCAATCCCCTCCGCCTTCACCAACAAAAAAACCAGCACTCATTTCCCTATCAATCCCCTTTGCCCCGCCTTCACCAACAAAAAAACCAGCACTCATTTTCTTATCAATCCCCCCCGCCCCTATTTCCCCTCATCCTTTTTATTCCTTCCAAAAACATGAAAATGCAAATGCGGCACATCCTGAAACGCCCGACTCACACTTCTAATTTCCGTTCCATCAAACCCCAAATCCTTCTCCAAAATTGAAACAATTTTCTTCGCAAATTTCAAAACACTAAGCCAAGTCCCCTCCTCCAATTCGCCAAAATCCCGAATATGTTTTTTCGGAATAATCAAACTCAAGTCCCTCCGAAATCGGATCAATATCAAGAATCACAACAACAAAATCATCCTCAAACAAAACATTCGAAGAAAGCTCACGAGAAACAATTTTACAAAATGTACAAGGAGGCATTTTTGAAGAGAAGTTAAAGACATCAACAAATTAGCAAAAAAATAAAAATGCATCCATTGAAGTTTAGAAAAAATTTAGAAATTTTTAACATTTTTTTAACAATACTATTCTAAAATAAAAAACAAATTTCACTAAACAAACGAACATGGACCTCAATAATTTTTTTCAAAATCAAAATATTAAAAAGTTTTGGATTAATAATGAATGGTGGTTTGATATTGACTATG
>CAYVBX010000009.1:39451-42428 GCA_964449945.1 uncultured Candidatus Peribacteria bacterium | reverse complement strand
GTCTTTTTTTGTATGCTTGAAAATTAAGTGAAAAAGTGATAAAATATATTGATATAAAACAAAAAATGGATTTTATAATTAGATATTACAAAGAGATAATTTGGGCAATATTATTATCTATCCCTATTTTAACAGCATTAAGGTATACATTATTGTTTGTATATAGAGTAAAACAAAGTAAAAACCTTATATACATGAGGGTTACATTGCCAAAAAATGAATCTCAGAAAGATAATGAAAAAGATACTGAAAAAGATTTTAGAGAAAAAGTCTCAATAATGGCTCAGTTTTTTAGAAATTTACACGAAACAAGAGAGCTAAATATATACAATATAATATTATCAAGAGTTTTTAGAAAAAACACATTTTCGTTTGAGATTGTGGCTCAAAATAAACAAGTAGATTTTATTATTACAACTGACAAATATTATCAACCAATTATTGAAAATCAAATTACATCTTTTTACAATGATGCAGATATAGAATATTTATCGAAAGGATACGACCATAAAACAACAGACAACAAAGTCCGAGGTTTCTTTGCATATACTCAAAACAAATATTGGTTTCCAGTGAAAACTTTTAAAGAAGTAGAAAATGATCCGTTAAATGATCTGACAAATATTTTTTCTGGAATGGATGCAGAAGAAACTGCGGTAATACAAGTTATAATAAAACCAGTAAATGACAGCTGGACAAAAACCGCAAGAAAAAAAGGAGACGCTTATTATAAAGGTCAAAATATAAATAAAATAAAAATTCCAATAATAGGGCCTTTTATGAATTTATTAAAAGGTATTATTTTCGGAGTAGATAAGATGACAATTGAAAAAACAGACGAAAATACAGGTTTTGTAAGAATGCTTCAAGCAAAAGAAGAGGTTGCAAAAAGAATGGGAGAAAAAGCTGGTAGATCAGGATTTGATACTGTAATTAGGCTACTTGCTACAGCAAAAACTGAAAAGAGGGCAATTGAGATTACAAATAATATGATAACTAGTTTTAACTTATTTAGAGACAACAACTCGAATTGGTTTCAAACTAGAAGACTCTTTATAATAGATAAGCTAAACGACATAATGTTTTTATATAACTTTAAACATAGACTTTTATATACAAGATTTTTATTTTTTGGAGAAAAAAAATCATTACTTTCAGAGGAGGAGCTAGCATCAATTTTTCATTTTCCGAATAGGAGATACAACAGATCGCCAGTAATTCGTTGGATGGATTATAAGGTTTTACCTGCGCCACTTACTATGCCAAAAGAAGGACTTCTACTAGGTCATAATGTATATAGGGGAGCAAAAAAAGAAGTTAGAATTCTGAGAAAAGATCGTACAAGGCATTTTTATGTTTTAGGAAAATCTGGATCTGGTAAATCTGCATTATTATCATATATGGCAAGACAAGATGCAGTACAAGGCGAAGGCCTTTGCTTAATAGACCCACATGGTGATTTGGTAGACGATGTTTTAAATTATGTTCCAAAGGAAAGAGCTAAAGATGTGATAGTTTTTAATCCCGCAGATCAGGAAAGGCCAATGGGATTAAATATTCTCGAAGCAAAAACTCCAGAAATGCAGGACTTAGTTTCTTCGCAAGCAACAGAGATTTTTATTAAAATTTTTGGTGATGAAATTTTTGGACCACGAATTCAACATTATTTTAGAAATGCTTGCCTTACTTTAATGGAAGATGAAGAAGGGGCTACGCTAATAGACATTCCTCGTGTTTTTACTGATGATGCATTTTTAAAATATAAAGTTAAAAAAGTAAGAAATCCTGTGGTTAAATCGTTTTGGCAAAACGAATATGCAAACACAGGAGATAGAGAAAAACAAGAAATGATACCATATTTTAGCTCGAAATTTGGCCCATTTATCACAAACTCAATAATGAGAAATACTATCGGGCAGGTAAAATCGGCATTTGATTTTAGAGAAGTAATGGATAAAGGTAAAATTTTACTAGTAAACCTTTCAAAAGGAACAGTTGGAGATTTAAACACACAATTACTAGGACTTGTAATGGTTGCAAGAATTCAGATGGCCGCAATGTCTAGGGCAGACATTCAAGAATCCGAAAGAAAAGATTTTTATTTATATGTAGATGAGTTTCAAAACTTTGCTACAGACAGTTTTTGTTCAATATTATCTGAAGCAAGAAAGTATAAGTTATCACTAATTATGGCTCACCAATATATAAGCCAGTTAGTAGTATCAAAATACGGATCACAATCTACACAGCTAAGAGACGCTGTTTTTGGAAACGTTGGAACACTCGGATCATTTAAGGTTGGGGCGGATGATGCTGAATATTTAGCAAAAGAGTATGCTCCACTCCTTTCAGAACAAGACATTATTGGTATTTCAAATTACAAATTATATCTAAAATTAAATATAAACAACACTACATCACAACCTTTTTCAGTAAACACAATATGGGATGAAAGTGAAAAGAATGAAAAAACCGCAGAAATAATACGAGAAATTTCAAGATTGAAATATGCAAGAAAGAAGGAATTTGTGGATCAAGAAATCACAACAAGAATAGGTATAGACTTCGACTCTCCGCAAGTTGATTTAGATAAAAAGAATGAAAACGACGGAGGAAACCCATTAGCTAAAATTCTAGGAGCTTAAGATTTTGAAAAAAAGTTTAAAGATAAACTAAAATTAAAAAATAATTAAAGATCTTTTAAAAAACAATCCTGTTGACAAATTTGCAAGATGTGAATAATAATACAGTCTTGCTCTTTCACAATTTGCTAAAACCAAAACAGGCTTTTTAAAAGGAGGCCAAAATGCGCTTTTTTCTTATTTTTGCTCTTTCGTTTGTTTCGTTTCCCTTTGCACCAGTCAAGGCTTTTTCGAATGAACTTACTGAGATAGCGCAAAAGGAAGCTAGTGTAATAATGTCAACTCACTGGGATAAGCTTTCTCAGACTGAAAGGGGTCAACTTCTCTCCTTAATG
>CAYVBX010000009.1:19369-39351 GCA_964449945.1 uncultured Candidatus Peribacteria bacterium | reverse complement strand
CACTACAAAGGCAAAAAGACAACCGCCAAAAGAGGACTGCAAAGACCCCTCGAAGTCGGTTTGTCGAGAGCCACAAATTGATGTTAAGGAAAAAACATATATTCCTTAGCAAAGAGCAAAGAGGGTAAACGAAAGTTTGCCCTCTTTTAAAAGTGATAAAAAAAATGGGGGGACAACTTTTGCCCCCCCACGCTTAGACTTGATTTAAGGGATCACAGGGGGTCTCATACCCCTCAACCCTCATAATCAAGATTTCATCTGGAGACCTCGCCTCGATGACATAGTGTGAGAAAGGCTTATCCATCTTTGCCCCAACGGGATTTCCGTTGATTTCAAGCTGAATGAATTCCTTTCCACTTTCTTTAACCAAAGCAAGTTTCCAGCCCTCTGGATAAGTTCTTGGATTATCTGCCCCTCGGACGAAATACTTCACCGAAGGACAAATTTCACACAAGTACACATCCATAACGACTGGACCAACTTCTGGAGCTTCAACTGCAATCACGAAAACTTGTTCTACAAAGCCACAAGCTTTCGGGGCATCCCTCTCCTTGTCAAGCTCTGTATAAACGGCACAGGCTTTCGCCTGCACAACATTATACATGTCCTGATAAATCAGGGCTTTTTCGGCATGATGCCGTTTCGCCCTTTCAAGGGTCCCCATAAGCGATACATAGCAGTCCAACCTTGTGGTCGGATCTATGATCAGATCGCAGTTATTTATCTCATTCCACGAAACGAGATAAACAGAAGTTTTTGTTTCTAGCACTGTCGTGGCAGTACTACTCGTTTTCATTTCATAATTTCTCGGCGTGCAAGCCAAGAAGAAAGAAAAGAAAAAGAAAGAGATAAACAAAGAAATAAAAAACCTCATTATTGTGTCTCCTTTTCAAATGACACTTGCGAAATTGCAAGATTGTATCATAGTATTAGACCAAAAAAAGTCAAGTAATTCAATTTCATTTTAAAAAAATGTAAACAATTTAGTGTCCACTTTTGGGCGTACACATCTCACATCACTTGGTAGCAGGGAGCGGACTCGAACCGCCGACCTCAGGGTTATGAATCCTGTGCTCTAACCAGCTGAGCTACCCTGCTATGAAAAAAAACATGGTTGCGGGGACAGGACTCGAACCTGTGACCTTCGGGTTATGAGCCCGACGAGCTACCAACTGCTCCACCCCGCGTCAAGTATTGCCAATATAATTAGATATAAAAAAATTGTCAATCCACAAAAAACAAATTTTTCCATTGTTCTTTGATTGAAATATTACTATATCCCAGCCCAAAGCCGTCTAGTTCTCCATCTAAACTTTCACTCAAAACTTCTTCAGAAAGAATAATTACTTCTTCTCCCAAATTTACATATCCTAAATTTTGTTTTGCAATTTTATCAATATATTCTTCAGAACTAACATACAAATATTCTTCTGTTTTATTCTTAATCTCCAATTCTATTAAATCATTATCCCTTCTATAAGCCTCAATTATTTGATCAACCTTATAATTTTGATAAACATTTTTGGTTAAAGAGTAAATCAAATAAGCCAAAAGAATAAATTCTAAAAAAATTACTAATTTCCCAAAATTACTTTTCATAAATAAATAATAATCGACAAAAAATTTACCACAGCGTAAACTATAAAACAACATAACAAATGAAAATGAAACTTACAGATTTAAAAAAAATTTTTTTTTGTGGAATAGGGGGAATAGGAGTTTCAGCAATTGCTAGAATTTTAAACGAAAAAGGAATTATTGTTAAAGGAAGTGATATATCAGAAAGCGATTTAACAAATACACTAGAAAATGAAGGTATTAGCGTTTTTTACAAACATGATGAAAACAACCTCGATGAAGACACAGAATTATTTATTTATACAACAGCAATCAAAGAAGATAATCCAGAATTTTCTAAGGCAAAAAAACATAAAATAAAAACATTAACATACGCTGAAGCCCTAGCAAAATTAAGCGAAGAACACAAACTAATCGCAATTACAGGAACTCATGGCAAAACTACAACAACAGCTTTCACATCATTAATACTAGAAAAAAACAATGAAGACCCAACAATTATTGTAGGAACACTACTAAAAGAATTAGCTAATAAAAACTACAAATCAGGTAAAAGCAATTACCTTGTTATTGAAGCATGTGAATATAAAGAGGCATTTTTGAATTACAATCCATATATTTTAATAATAACTAATATTGAAAAAGACCATCTAGACTACTACAAGACTGAAGAAAACTACATAAATGCCTTCAAAAAGCTTGCAAACAAAATGGAAAAAAATTCATATATTATTTACGACCCGGAAGATGAAAACACGCTAAAAGCACTTAAAGAAACAAAGGCCATAAAAACACCATTTAATAAATATACCCTAAATCTAAAAATATCAGGTTTACACAATGAAAAAAATGCATCAATGGCCTTAACCGCATCAGAAATACTAAGGATCGATAAAGAAAAAGCTATAAAGGTAGTAGAAAACTACAACGGAGCATGGAGAAGAATGGAAGAAAAACAAACAAAACTAAATATAGATTTTTTTGATGATTTTGCACATCACCCAACTGAGATAAAAGCGACATTAAAAGCATTAAGAGAAAAAAATACTAATAAAAAAATACTCGCAATTTTTCAGCCTCATACCTACAACCGCACAAAAGAATTATTATATGAATTCGCAAAATCTTTTAAAGACGCAGATTTGGTAATAATCCCCGACATTTTCGAAGCAAGAGATTCAAAAAAAGATATTGAGTCAGTAAACACAGATATTTTAGTAAATGAAATAAACAAAATATCAAATAATGCAATAAACGGAAAAGGTCTCGAACACACAGCCAAATTCATCAAAGAAAATGAAAAAGACTTCGATATAGCAATAACAATGGGGGGATCGGGAAATGTAGACGATTTATATCTATTTCTTTAGACAGATCTAAATTGATAAAATTACTGAAATTAGAATATTTGCAATAAAATCAATTGCAATCATAGCCACCAAAGGAGTTAAGTCTATCATTCCAATTCTAAGAGGTATTTTTCTGAAAAGCTTAAAAATTGGCTCAGTAGCATCATAAATCATTATAGTTATTTTATTCATTTGAATTGGTCTTCCAACGGAAAGCCAAGACATAAGAACTCGTGCAAGAATTAAAAAGTTTATTACATTACTTGTAATTTTTATAAAAGAGACTAAAAACTCCAAAGAATTATTCATAAAAGTTTACTAAATTAAGACAATATTAGAAAATTTTTATAGAAAACTCAAATAAAACTTAATAAAAAAGTTTTTTTCTAAAGTTAAACAAAACTGAAAGAATAATCGTAAATAAGATTAAAAAATTTAATGCAGGCCCAGTATTACTTACATCGGACTCCATTTCACTTAAAATATCAGATCCAGCTACACCGTGTAAAATATCAGGAGATAGTGGATCAGAAATATTTAAAACTGCTTCAGCTGATGCTATCGAGCTTAGTTCAGGACTTTCACTGCCATCTAGCCCAATAGCTTTAACTTTAAAGTAATACCTAACACCATTTTGTAAATTTGGAACATACCAAGTGTTTGATGAAGTAAAAGTGTCAACCGCGTTAATAAGCTCATTTGGGGAAAAACCATAATAAATTCTATAAAAATCAATATCTTCTAAATTACTAGGATTATCCCATGTTAGAATAACTCGTTTATCAGATCCAACAGCTTTAAGATTTTCAACTATAGCAACATTTGTAATTTTCTCAGTTATAATAAAATTTAATTTGTTTAAATTTCTATATTCATTTTGCAATGAATCTTTTAATTCGAGCCCTAAAGTATAAGTTCCTGCAATAAGCGGAGCTTTTAAGTTTATTGAATAAATATTGTCTGCTTCTTTACTTAAATCGAATACATCATTATTAAAATAAACCTTCGCAGAACTAAGAGTTTTATCTACTGAAATAGAGTAATTTATATCGGCACCGGCCTCAAAAGTACTATTATTTGTAATATTTTCTGAAACTATTTTAGGACCATCAGTATCAATGACAAAATTAACCTCAATTGATCTATCAATTTCTACATCATTACTATCAAAAGCTGAAACATAAAGTGTATGTTCACCACTAACTAAAGGATTTGTGGTATAAGAAAATTTACCTTCAAAATCAGCAGTAATAGTACTTAGCAAAATATTATTATCAAATATCTTTAATTTTAAAGCAGGTTGTGAAGTGCCGGAAATTGTTTGAATATTTGAATTATAAGTACCAGAAAGGGGACTTTCAATGATAATGCTTGAATTTGACGGTGTCGTAAAACCATTTTTTCCAACACTTAAATCTATCTCGCCTTTTAAATTTGCATTATTCATATCTTGAACAGAAATTTTAAAATCACCTTCTTTTTTAAATAAAAGAGCTAATGAAAAAGTATGTGAACCTTGATCGGAAGTCACAAAGCCATAATCAGAAGGAAGAATCACATCATCAACATTGTCAGAAACAACAGAAAATCGTACACGTCCACGATAATCATTTACAAGCTGATTCATGCTATCATATGCTGAAACTGTAAAAGAAACGTACTCCAAAACACCAATATCATTTGGAAAATTTTCAAATTTTAAAACTGTAGCAGGCCCAGATGAATTTCCAGCATTTAAAATAAATGAACTATCTGAATTTACAAAAGCAACATTCGCTTTTAAATCAATAAGGCTATTGCTTGAAACATCAAAAAAACTTAAGCTATAAGCTTTACTGCTACTTGAACTAATAAAAAACTCAACAATTCCTTTATCATTTGTAAGTAGTGCCTTCGTTTCATAAGAAAGACCAGTATCTGAAGGAACAAGTTTAATATAACGATTATTTATAGGATTTTGAAAACTATCTAAAAGCGTTAATTTTACTGAGACAGTTTCATTTGTATTTGCAAGAAGATCTTTGGGAGTAATAAAAGATTTTTCCATCGACATTGTAGAAGGAAAAATCTTAAAAAAGGAAGTAGGCGAATTTAAATTTTCAGAGGGAATATGAGCAGATACCCTATAAGTACCAGAAGTTTTTGTATATTCAGCAGTAAGTCTAGATTTAGCAAAACCAACATTATTCGTTTTAGTATTTATTCGAACAACTTCTCCTTTGGGATTTTCTACATTAAAATACAAATCTGTATTTATTATATTTGTAGAACTACTAATATAAGTATCAATGCCTGCAAAACTATTTTCGGCATCTACTACAAACAAATTATTGCTTGCATAAGAAAGGCTTGAGAGCGAAAAAAATAGTCCTAGTATCGCGCCAATTTTTAGTATATTTTTTACTTGCATAATTTCATTGTTTTCCCTATATTATACTATAAATTTAAACTACAATCAACTTAATAAAATGCTAAAATCCAAGAAAATAATTAGCGTTCTTCTATTGATTTTTATTTTTTCAATAAAATCAATACCAGCAATAGCATTTCAGCCTTCAGAAAGCCAAATAATAAGACCTGTCATTGATTCGCTTCAAAATGTTAAAATTGGAGAAGAAGTCATTTTTGATGCAAAAGACTCTTTCATAGAGGAAAATTTTGGGAATGAAATAGAATTTGTTTGGGATTTAGGCGATGGAACTGAGAAAAAAGGCGAAAAAATTTCTCATATATATGAAAAAACAGGAAAATTTGAAGTAGTTTTAACTATAAAAACAAATAATTATACAGAAAGTATTAAAAAAGAATTATTTATATACAATAAAACTGTTTTGCTAATTTCTGACTCAAAAAAATTCAAGGAAAAATACTCATTTTTCGATGAATACGCCAAAAAAGAAAATATTTATTTAATCACAATAGATAGTTTTAATGCTAATACAGACTTCATTTCTCAAGAAATTTTAATTAAAAAACTATCTCAAGAAACGCGAATTATTGAAAAATCAAAAGACATAATAATCTGGACAGAGGAAAATTCAGGAATAAATGCATTATCAAGACTCGTTCAGGTTAATACTAGCTTAAAGCCGATATTAAACGAAAAAAATATTCTTATCATAGGCGACATCAACTCTATGGACACTCAAAGGCTTAGCGCACATTTTAAAACGTTAAATCCAAAAAAAATGATTGTTTCAAAAGAAATGGGCATTTATGGAATTATTGATTATAAAGAAGACAAATTAAAAGAAACACTAATAAATCTTGGCGTAGAATTTATTGAAATTGATGAAAAATCAGGCAATGTTAAAATCTGGAACATCGTATCATATACAGTAAACAAACTTATAAACAAAGGAGTCCCTGAAAGCACAATAGCTTTAATATTACTTCTTCCCGTAATAATCTCGATTTTAATATTTTATAGACAAATAATAGGCCTTGTATTTCCAAATATTGTCTTTCCAACACTAATTATATTAACATTTTTAGTAATAGGATTATATGCAGGATTATTTATTCTAATACTTTCATCAATATCAATATATACAACAAAAAACCTGACAAAAAAAAGTGCAATGCTTTACACAACAAAAACAGGTATAGTTTTAATAATTAACTCATTTTTGGTTTTTATCTTACTAATATTTAATGATTTTTTGGAAATATTTGACACACATTTTTTTTCTATAGCAATAATACCCACACTGTTTTTAGCGACAATAACAGAACAAGTAATAAAAAATGAAAAAGGTATTAAAAAAAATATAAACTTAACTATTCAATTACTATTAATTTGCGTTAGTATTTATTTCCTTGTAGGTGGACAAATATCAATGTTTTCATATATCATTCAGTTTACAAAAATTAAGGAATTCTTTCTTTTACACCCCGAAACAATCCCATTTTTATTGATATTCACAATACTAATTGGAAAATGGACAGGACTAAGGCTACTCGAAAGAATTCGTTTCAGATACTTAATTAGAAATTTAGATTAAAGTATGGAATTTTTTAAAAATTTATTTAAGAAAAAAGGCGTACTTGGCATAAATGCTAGAAATGTTTTGTATTTAAGACCTTTTAATCCTAAAAAAGCTATAAAAATGGCTGACGATAAGATCAAGACAAAGCAATTCTTATCTACTAGAGGAATCCCAGTTCCAAAACTTTATCATATAATTAAAGATCGAGCTGAGCTAGAAAAGCTAAACTTTAAAACTCTTCCTTTAAGTTTTGTTTTAAAACCAAACCAAGGGTACGGAGGAGAGGGCATTATACCAATAATAAACAAAAAAAATACAAAATATATTACAGCCTCAGGAAAAGAATTAACTAAAGATCAATTAAAAAAACATATATTAGACATATTAGATGGAAAATATTCCTTAAATAATTCTCCAGACACTGCCTTTTTCGAACAACTAATAGTATCAGATGAAAGAATAGGAAAATATAGCTACGGTGGCCTACCAGATATAAGGATTATTGTTCACAACTTAATACCCGTAATGGCGATGTTAAGACTTCCCACAAAGGAATCCGAGGGTAAAGCAAATCTGCATATGGGGGCAATTGGAGTTGGCATAGATATTGCAAAAGGAAAAACTACATATATGAGCTATAAAAATAGGCAAATTGACGAAATTCCTGAAATTGGAGACATAAGAGGAGTTAAAATTCCTTATTGGGATGAAATACTATTAATTGCTTCAAGAATTCAACTAATTACCAATTTAGGTTATTTGGCCGCAGATATTTGCATAGATAAAACACTAGGACCTGTACTTCTAGAAATAAATGCAAGGGCAGGACTAGGTATCCAATCTGCGAATATGGCACCATTAAAAGAAAGGCTAGAACAAATTAAAAAAATAAAAGTAACAAATCCTACAAAAGCTATAAGAGTTGCAAAAGATTTGTTCGGAAATGTTGTTGAAAAAGAAATTAAACAAATTTCTGGTAAAACAGTTATTAAACCCGTCGAAAGTATAGAAATTATGAAAAATAACGAGATAATTAAGGCAGATGCGCAAATAGATACTACAAAAAAAATATCTAAAATTAGATTTAAATATGCACAAAATATTGGACTTTTAAAAAACAAAAAAGCATACGACGAAGAAAACCATAAAATAAAAGTAAAGTTTTCAATGAAAGGAAAAAGAATGACTACTATTATGGATTTAATTGATGGAGACAATAAAGAATATCAAATTATAATTGGAAGAAGAGATTTAAGTGATTATTTAATTGACCCAACATTAGTTGCTAAAAAAGAAAAATTTATACCATCGCCAATAATAATTGAAAAAATAAAAGAAACAGACTATGAAAAAATAGACAATATTTTATTTGAAACAGATACTAAAGCCAAAATAGTAAATTACATAAAACCAATAAAAATTACTAAAGAGAAAAGAAAATTTTTAGAAGATCATTCATATATACCAAAATTAAAATATAAAGAACTAAAATTTAATCCAGACGAAGAAATAAGCCGACTAGAAAATCTAAATTTTGATGATTCGGTACTTGGTACAATTTTTAAAGAAAAAAAAGAAGAAATTTTATTAAAATTAGATCTAATTCAAAATATTGGAAAAGAAAAATTTACAGACATATCAGAAAAACTATATGGAAAACCAAGCAAAGAAGAAGTAGAAAATGCTAAAATATTACTCCAAAATCATAAAAAATCAGAAATAAGTAGCGAATTTCTAAATTTCGATGAAGCTAAAGATTTACTTGAAAACACTCTAGAAAAATACAAGCTTTCAAACTGGAAAGTTTTACTAAAAAGAAATATGGTAACAAGTTGTTCTGCAAAAAAAAATAAAATTTTATTACTTAAAAAAGTAGATTTTTCAAGAGAAAAATTAGAGAAACTAATCGCTCACGAAATTGAAACCCATATTCTTACTAGCGAAAACGGCAGTAAACAGCCATATAAAATTTTTAATTATGGAATGAAAGATTATTTAAAAACTCAAGAAGGCCTAGCAATATATAATGTAGAAAAAAAATTATTGATTCCTTTTAATCAAAACTACAAAATTGCATCATTAATTTATGCAATGAGCCTAAAAGACAAAACAATCAAAGAAATTATAGATATATTAATAAAAGAATATAATTTTACCAACAAAAGTGCCTTTGGTACCGCCCTTAAAGTCAAAAGGGGAGTGGGAGATGAAAATGCAAAAGGTGTTTTTACAAAAGATTATTTATATTATAGCGGGTATAAAGAAATAAAAAATTATGTAGAAACGGGCGGAGATCTGAAAGATTTATATATAGGAAAAATAAACTTAAAACACATAGAAAAGCTCAAAGAGTTGCCATTTTTATTAAAAGCTCAATATCTTCCTGATTGGTATAATTAAGCTAAAAAATAAACATACTGTCTCCAAAACTATAAAAACGATAACCTTCTTTTTTTGCAACTTCATATAGTTCAAGAATTTTTGAAACAGGATCAGCAACGTTTTTATGCTCTAAAAATGAAGCAACAAGCATAATTAAAGTACTTTTAGGTAAATGAAAATTAGTAATAAGTCCACTTACAATTTTCCATTGATAATTTTTAGGATAAATAAATAAATTCGTACTCGATCTAGTTTCACTAAAACCATTATTATAAGAAGATTCAAGAACTCGTACACTAGTCGTGCCAACCGCAATAATCCTTTTATTTAAAGAAGCGTTCAGTATTTCTGAACTTTCTTTCGATAAATAAAAATCTTCATAATGCATAATATGATCCTCTAGTTTTTCTGTTTTTACGGGCAAAAAAGTCCCTCTGCCTACATTTAAAACTGTTTCAACAAAAGAAACTCCATTTTTCTTTAAATCTGTAATTAAATCTTTAGTAAAATGAAGCCCAGCAGTTGGGGCCGCAACAGAACTAGAATAATTTTCATCAGAAAAAACTGTTTGATAATTGTTGGAAAACTTTTCAGCATTTTTTATATAAGGCGGAAAGGGGATTTTGCCAATTTTTGAAAGTAATTCGAGAAGATTTGAAGATTTATGAATAAAACTAATAATTCTTGATCCATCAGCCAAAATTTCATCTACTGTAAAAGAAAGCTCCTCACATATTTTATGAGTCATTCCAAGTTTAAAAAGTTTACCAGGCTTTACTAAAACCAAAAACTTATTATTTGCAACATTCTTAAGTAAAAAAATTTCAAGTAATTTATTATTAAAGCTAAAATTAATTCTAGCAGGAAAAACTTTTATTTTATTTAATACTAGTACATCATTTTCATTTAAATATGATTTAATATCCTTAAACCTTAAATGATATATTTTGTTTTGTGCAGTGTCAAAAACTAAAAGTTTTGAACTATCTCGAGGAACGGATGGCGTCTGAGCAATAAAATCATTGCTTAGATCAAAATCAAAATCACTTGTTTTCATTGAATATTAAGTTAAACCCTCCCATTTTGTAGGAGTATCAATATTAGCAATGTTTATTGTATCTGAAAGTTTTTGAATTACAATTAAAGTCATATCATCATCTTGACTATGACCTTTCATAAAGGCAGAAACATCTAAAGCAATTTTATAATTTAATCCTTCAGCATTAAAATCAGGAGCAAAATTATTAACAGTAGCAATTAAACGATCAAGTCCATACAATTCTTCACTTATATTTCTGGCTTCAGTAATACCATCAGAATAAAGTATAACAAAATCCCCATCATCAAGAATTATCTCTTTTTCTACAATAAGTTTACTATTATCAGGAACCATACCAAGGGCAATACCACCAGATTTCAAAGCCTCACATTTACCAATAGATTGTCGATAAACTAATATATATTCATGCCCTGCACCTACATAAGTTAATTTTTGTTTTTCAATATCCCATGAAAGCAAAACAACAGTCATAAACATTGCTTTTTTTATATGCCGTTTAATATGTTTGTTGGTGTTTTTAATGATTTCATAAGCACTTTCTGAAAGCTCTGCAAACACAGTAATTAAAGAGTTTACCATAGTCATAATAAGCCCTGCCGCAACTCCATGCCCAGTAACATCACCGACATAAATAAATACTTTATCTTTAGTTGTAATAATATTAAAACTATCACCTCCAACTTCACTTGCTGATCGATTTTTAGCGACAATTGAAAGTCCTTTTACAGAAGGATTTTTCAACGGTAAAATATCCCTTTGAATTTCTGAAGCAACATTTAACTCTTCAAGCATTCTTTTTCTATCTTTAATATCAAAAGAAACCTTACCAAGACTTTTAATAACTTGATTAAAAAAATAGGCAATAACTCCAATTTCATCAATCCTTGTAGAATAAATTGATTTAAACTCATTGCCAGTTAAAAGTGCTTGCATCTCAACAACAATAGCCTTTAGCGGTTTAACAACTTCTTTATAGTATATAACTAAAAAAAGAGTAGAATAAAGTATTCCAGTGATTAGAAGAACAAAGTATGGAACACTTTGTTCTAAATAAAAGTATGAATATGTAGAGTATAATGAAATCAACACAAATACTAAAAAAAATATGCTTACAAGTTTTCTAAACAAATTTTTTTTAAAAAATAACATAGTTTATGAATTTATAAATTCTAAGTAATTATTAAAAGAAGGAATAACTTCTAAAATTCCAATAGCATTAAGTATATCTTTTACATTTTTACGAACTCCAACGAGAGCAAATTTAATCCCTTTTTCTTTTAAAAAATCATTAATTTGAATTAAGTAGCCAATAGATTCACTATTTATATACACAAGTTTTTCAAAATCAAAAATTATTGCATCTTTATTAAAATTATTTATAAGTTCATTGATTTCAAATTTATGTTTAGAAAGTGCATATTTGTCTAATTCTCCATCAAAGATAAAGATTAAATTATTATCCTTATTTTTTGTTTTAAAATTAAAATTTAATTTAAACATATTATTATTTGTTATGAAATTTATTTATATTTTCTACTGCATCGAAGTCTTCTGCAAGTGAATAAAGGAATTTTAGTTTACTTAAAGAATTTTTGTTTAATAAAGATAAATCATCAGTTTTAAGCGATTTCTTAAAGTAATTAATTTTTTCATAAACAACTAAATCAAGTAAATTCCTCAAATTTTGATAAACTTTTTTATCGAACGATTTTAAAGAATTTTTAATACTTTTTGAAATTTGAATATTATCACTAAAAAGTAGCTCAATTAAAACAGGAATGCTGTCATAATATCCCAGTTTAGACAACGCAATAGCACTTTCTTTTTTTAAAAGAAGATCATTAGAATAAAGTTGAGCCATTAAAAAAGACTTTTTTGATTTTAATTTAATTTCTCCAATAGCATAAATTCCAAGAAGAACTTTAGATTTATCATTACTAGAAATAAAACTTTCAATTTTTTTCAAAACTGATTTTTCCTTACAATTCATTTTTGCAAGAGCAATACAAGCATTAATTTGAAAGTCTGCCTTGCCCGATTTGAAAAAATCTAAAAGAACCTTTTCTAAATTTTTATTATTATAAACAGATAAAGACTTAATTGCTTGATTTTTTAAAAGTCCATTTTGTCCTTTTAAAATTTCCATCAAAAATTCTAAAGTAGAAAACCCACTAATCAAAGTGAGTAAATGAATTATCTTAACCCTAAGAAAATCATTTTTTTCAGTTTTATACATTTGTTTTAGCTTAGAAACGAGCTCAAGTCGAAAAACAAGATGTTTTTTATTAAACAAAGAAAAATTATGAAAAAATTCAATCAAAGAATCTACACTTGTGGCCCTTAAATAAAAATTATTTGAATCTAAAAACTTAATAATATATTTCAAAACTTTTAATTCACCTGAAACACCAAGTGCTTCAAGAATTTTAATTTTTACAGATAGTTTTTCGTCTTTTTTATTCAACAAAGAAATTAAAAGCCGAAGGTTATTTTTACCACCTTTCTGAGCTAAAATTTCAATGGCATTTTTGCGAATATTTAAATCATCAATGTTAAGTAAATCATTTTTAGCTGATTCAAAATAATTCCCATCTTGTGAATAAATAGCCTTAAATAATATCACCGAAATTACTAGAATAGAAATATTTACAAACAAAAAGTTATTTATTGGAAAAAGAAATTCTAATAAAACAATGAAAAGTGCTCCAAATAAAGCCCCAACGGGACGAACAATTCCTTCTAAAAAATGCCTCGAAAACTCGCGAATATTTTCTTTTAGCGCATAAAAAGAACAATGATAAGAATTGTTTAGTACGACGGAACTAATCATGAAATTATTTTTTGCAAAAAGAATTGGATAAAAACCATTATTAAATAAGAAAATAGTAAAACTAAAAAAAGTAATAATTGGATGTAAAATCATAGATCCGATTATTCCAAGCGATTGAAGCAACTTAGATGCCAAAATAAGCTGACAAAATAATGCAGAGATATTAAAAAGCATAAATAGTGCTCCCAAATCATGTATAAATGCATGTTCAAACCCTCCACCTCCGTCTAAAACAACATTTTTAACATTATCATAAAGTGCCGAAACATATTGAAATTCTACTAAGTTATAAATAAACCATTGAAGAAAAATAATAGCGATAAGCCCTTTTAAAAAGTTTTTTTTATTTTTATCAAACACTTCCTTTTTGATAAAAGTAAAAAAGCTGGATTTTGATTCTTCAGTAAAACATGGTTTTATGTGTTTTTTTTCTTTATCTAAAAAAAGTAAAAAGGGGAGCATAAAGACAAGAAAAATGACCCAAATGTATAAAAAAGAATTAAAACCAATAAAATTTGACAAAGTAAACAATAAAAAACCAGAAACTATTGCCCCAATCGTTTCTGCTGATTCGGTAAATGGAAATATTCTTTCACTTTCAAGTGCAGTATAGATTGTTTCTATATAGGCATTTAATAAAATTTTAAACTGTATTAAAAAAACTGATTCAATTAAAATAAGTAAAAACAAATACAAATTTTTATCAAAAGAGTAGAGAAAACTAACTCCAAAAATTGAAAAAGCAGAAATAAATAATAAAATTATCATTAACTTAATTGGAGCATATTTATAAAGAAAATTATTATAAAAAAGAGAGGCGATGATTGTAAAAAAAGCATTTATAATAAATAAAAAAGGGAGATTAAATGCTCCAAAACTATTTATAAACAAAGTAACAACAAGTGTCCAAGCCAAAACGAAAGATGCTTTATAAAAGAATCTTAAAAAAAATGTCGAAAAAACTTTTTGCCATTCATTTTGATGAATACTAAAAATTTTATTAAAAAGATTAAATTTTTTTATTTCTTCAATCATTTGATTTTAAATTATTAGCTAATTATACAACATTACACCGTTAAAAACAAGTGCAGAAGAAAGCCATAAGCTATAATTTAAGATAAAATTTCGAAGTAAATTTTCTATTATGAAAAAATTATTTTCTGCTTCAAGTGCTAAAACTGCAACCGCACTAATTACATTAACCTCATTTTTAAGCTATGTTATAGGCTTTTTAAGGGATAAAATAATCGCATATTTTTTTGGTACAAGTATACAAACAGACATCTATAATGCATCTTTTGTTATTCCTGATGCAGTTTTTAATATGTTTATAGCATCAGCACTTACAGCAGCATTTTTACCAGTATTCACAGATTACTTAAAAAAAGACAAAGAAGAAGCGTTTAAAATAGCGAATACCATGCTTACAGTTTCGATGATATTCGTATCAATATTGATAATAATTTTATACATATTTATGGATAAAATTACGCCAATTATTTTTTCATCGAATGAAATAGATCAAGTAACACTTACAAACATTACTACAATGACAAGATTATTGCTCCCTTTGCCATTGTTATTTGCCATAAGCAATACGCTAGGCAACATTTTAATGAGTTACAAACATTTTTTTTCATACGCAATTTCTCCGATTTTTTACAACATTGGCATAATTATAGGAATAATAATTTTTCATAAAAATTATGGAATATACTCAGCCGCACAAGGCGCACTAATAGGGGCTACATTCCATTGTTTCATAAGACTTGTTGATATATTTTATATAGAATATCGACCAAAAAAATCATTAAACATAAAACTTGAGGGCTTTAAACAAATACTAAAACTTATGATCCCGAGATCAATAAGCCTAATCGCAAGCTCTATAAACACAATTATTTACGCATCAGTTGCAACAAAAGTTTTAGTTGGTAGTTTTGCAGCATTTAATTTTGCAAGAAACATTCAAAGTTTTGCAGTAAGTCTTTTCGGAATAGCTTTTTCAACTGCAATATTCCCATTTCTTACAGCATCATTAAGTGAAAACAATAAAAAAGCATTCACACTAGACATTCAAAAAACAATTCAAAGAATTCTCTTTTTTACTTTTCCCTCAATGATGGGAATAATGATACTTTCACCCGATATTATATATTTAATTTTAGGTGGTGGCGCATTTGATGAAAATTCAATAGCACTAACATCAGGAATATTATTTTTCTTTGCAATTTCAATTCCATTTGAAAGTATAACCCATATTTTATCACGAAGTTTTTTTGCCTTAAAAAACACAATAACACCAATGTTTATAAATATAATTGCAATAATTATAAACATTCTTATAACAATAAAAATTGCAACCAACTATGGAGTAAATTGGTTTTCATTTGGTTTTAGTCTATCCTTTGTTATTCAGGTCATACTTTTATCAATATTTTTAAAGAAATATTTAGATGGCTTTAAAATGAAAAAATTTGTTATTTATATTTTAAAACTAATTTTAGTAAGTTTTTTAATGACTCTCATAATTCTTCTATACTCAAAATTAAACATAAATATTGCAAAACCATTATTCATTTTATCAAAGATTTTTATCGGAGCTTTTTCATTTTTCTTAATTGCAAAACTATTGAATTTTGAAGAATTAAAAGCAATAAACATAATATTCGCAAAACTTTTAAAAAAATAATATGAATAAATTACTAATAATTACACTTATATTTTCAACATCTTGCACCCTAAATGTTTCAAAAAATAATCAATTATTAGAAAATGAAATAAAATCAGAATTTAAAAATGAGAAACAAATTAGCGAAGAAATTTCGCCTCAAGATGTAGAAGTATCAACTCAAAATATTGAAAAAATTACAAGAGAGGAAAGCTCAAATATAATAATTCCTGATGAATTTAAAATAAATGCGGATTTTATATGTCAAGCACCACTAGAAACAACCGAAAACTGGACACTTCACGAAGAAAGTTGTGAAGAGGCTGCTCTTTTGCAAGTGTATAATAATGAGTTTGGAATAAAAATGACAAAATCAGAGGCAAATAAAGAGATCATAAGAATGATAGATTGGCAAAACAAAAACTTTAATGGCCATTTTGATATATACGCACATCAACTAAAAGAGCTTGCGATAAATTTTTACAATTTAAATGAAAAACAAGTTATTATCATTGAAAATGCAAATTTTGAAGATATTAAAAAGATAATATCACAAAATCACACAATTGTTGCTCCAGCAACAGCAAAATATCTTAAAAATCCTCATTACAAACACCAAGGTTATCATATGTTACAAATAATAGGCTATGATAAAAAATACATTTATACAAATGATAACGGAACAAGAAAAGGCAAAAATTTTGCCTATAAAATAGATGTTTTTATGAAAGCAATGGAAGATGCAGGAGCAGACATATTATACATAAAAAAATAAACTAAAAAGGCCAGAAATAAATCTGACCTTTTTAAATAAACTAAATTGAATAAGCAATAAATCCTAAGATTTTTGCACCCTTTTCATTAACTAAACTTTCTATAGTAATTTCAGGATTTTTTACAAATGCTTGTTTTAATAATGCATTTTCTTCTCTAAATTTCTTTTCTTTTCCAATTAATATTTTTTCAATAATATCAGCTGTCTTTCCTTCGGATGATAATTGCTCAGTCCATATTTCTCTTTCCTTAGATATAAGATCATTTGACACTTCTTCTGGTGACAAATATTTAGGATTTGTTGCACTTGCATGCATAGCAATATCTTTTGCAAGTTCGATGTCTCCACCTTCAATACCTACTAAAGAAGCAAGCTTATTATTTGTATGAACATAATAACCTAGAATTGGGGCTTCAACTATTGCAATATTTCCAATTTTGATATTTTCACCCATTTTCAACTGAGCATCTTTAATTTCTACAATATCTAAATTGTCACTTGAAATTTCACCATTTAAAGCTTTTTGTGTTAATTCTTCAAGTAATTTAGTAAAATCTTCGCCTCTAGCTACAAAGTCAGTTTCGCAAAGTAAAGATAAAAGGACACCTTTTTCTCCTGAAGTTTTAATACAGATAGAGCCATTTGCTGTTGATCGTTCTGATCTTTCTGACGCCTTTGATTCTCCTTTTTTCCTTAAAATTTCAAAAGCCTTATCCATATCAGAATTTGATTCTTCAAGTGCTTTTTTACAAGCAGACATAGAAACCCCTGTTGAATCTCTTAACTTTTTGATGTCTTCGATTGAAATTGTCATATAAATAAATTAAAAAATATTATTCTTTTGAAATCCACGATTCACTAGGATCTTTACCTGTTAAAAGTCTATAAAGAAAAAATTCTGGAATTTTTTGAGCAATTTGACCAATCCCAGGCAAAATTAAAAAAGTATCTGTAAAAATTGCAATAATTTCTATTAACGAAAATATTAACAATATTAAAAAAAACATAACACCAAAGCCATAATTTATTAAAACAAAAATTAATGACAAAAAATATAAAACAAAAATAACAACACCTTGTCTACTATGAAATCTAAGACCTTGATTATCAACAAATTTAACGGAAGCTAAAACTGCGAAAATAATGTTTATAAAAGGTAAATAGCATAAAACCGACCAAATTTTTTCAGATGAAAAATAATTATTGGTATTTAAATTTGTCATTTTCTTTTTTTATAAAACTGCGTCTTTAATTCTTGAAAACAAATAGCTTAAAGACTTAATTGCATCATCGTTGGCAGGAATTGGAAAAACTAAATTTGTAGGATCTGCATTAGTATGAACAAAACCTACAACAGGTATATTCATAACATTAGCTTCTTTAACTGCAATAAAATCTCTAACAACATCAACTACAAAAACAATATCTGGTTTATCTTTCATCTCTTGAACTCCACCGAGTGAACTTTGTAGTTTTAATAATTCTTTCTTCAATTTTGATGCTTCTTTCTTTGTATATTTTTCAAATTCTCCATTTGCTTCTTGTTCTTTTAGATTTGATAAATATTTAACTCTAGTTTTAATAGTATCAAAATTTGTTAAAAGACCAGGAATCCACTTAATATCAACATAAGGCATTTTTAAACGAGTAGAAATATCTCTTATAAATTTTGCAGATTGAGGCTTAGTACTAACAAAAAGGACAGTTTTTCCTTCAGAAATAGACTTTTTAAGATAATCCAAAGCATTATTTAACATTTCAGCAGTTTTTTCTAAATTTATAACATGTAAGCCATTTTTTTCACCACAGATATATTTTTTCATCAAGGGATTCCATTTTTGAGTTCTATGCCCTACATGAACAGCATTTTCAAACATTTCTTTATAAACTTGCTTTGACATAATAAAAAGTTAATTGTTTTTATAAAATTTCGCTGTGTAATCTAATCGAAACTAAGCTAAAATGCAAGAAAAAAAATAAAAAGAATAAATGGCTTTTGACTTAAAAAAGAAAAAATGCTAAAATAATATGATTAACAAATAAAATGGACCTAGAAAAAGAAACAAAAATTACAATCACATTGCCTACAAGTGCATATTTTATGTCTGGAATAAGGGATTTTACCCTAAATATGATAAAAAACACTACAAATTTTCCAGAAAAGTGGGCTTTTAGATTTCAGTCAGTTGTAGACGAGCTTTGCAACAATGCAATTGAGTATGGATCCGCCCCAGGAAGTGAAATAAGAATAATATACAAATATGTCAAAGATGATTATGTGGAAATTATTGTTGAAGACACTGGAACAGGCCCAAGACCAATAAGTGCGAAAGATTTGGAAAAAATTTACCAAGAAAGAAAAGAAGCAGGTTATGTTTTTACTGGAATTAGAGGAAGGGGACTGGTTAAAATTATCGGAGAATGGAGCGATGAATTAAAATTTGAAGATAGACCACAAGGCGGAATAAAAGTATCAGTTAAAAAATTTCTAAAAAACATTCGTGAAAACGAAATGGGATTAAAATCATACGAAAATAAATTAATAATAAACTAATATGACAGAAGTAAATCTAATAATTGAAGATCAAAATCCACTTGCCGAAAACCGAACATGTAAATTGATTAGAATAAGTGGAGAACTAGATGAAACAAATGTAGACGAACAAATGCAAAAAATTTACGAAGTAATTGGCGAACACCCAAGTAATCTCGATATAATATTTGATTTTCAAAATTTAGGCTATTTAAACAGTAAAACAATTGGATATCTTACTGATATTTATGGAAAATTAGCCGAAAACAACGGTAAAGTTGCAATTTTTGGTGCAAGACCAAATGTGTTAGATACCCTTCAAGTTGTGGGATTAACACAATTAATAAATATGTACGATAGCCTAGATCAAAGCAGAAACGGGATTACAGCAGAAATTACACCACCTCAAATAGAAACACCACAAGCATTGCCAAATAGCACGCAAAATATTGCTCCTGTTCAAGCAGTAAACCCAGAGCCTCAAGTAATTGCTCCAGCACAAAACACTCAAATAGAAACACCACAAGCACCTCCATCAATTCCTGCGCCACAAATGCCAACACAGGAAGTCCCAGAGCAAACACTTGCACCACAAATGCCAACAAATCCTATTACTGAAGAAACAATTTCTCCAACAAATAATTCAGAAATACTAGCTAATCCAGAAGCAAATCAGGCAACAAATGTGCCAGCTCCTATTACAAATGAAGTTTTAACACAAGAAACACCACAAGTGCAAACTTCTGAAACACAATTACCACAACAAGCACAAAGTGCTCAAATTCCCTCACAAGAAATCGTTCAACAAGCACAAA
>CAYVBX010000009.1:0-19269 GCA_964449945.1 uncultured Candidatus Peribacteria bacterium | reverse complement strand
CAACAAGCACAAAGTGCTCAAATTCCCTCACAAGAAATCGTTCAACAAGCACAAAATGCTCAAATTCCAGTACAAAACGCCGAAGTTGAGCAAGCACTTCCCCCAAATCCTCAGGAACTCAACGCAAGTCAAATTCAAGACATTCCACTTGAAAATACTCAATCAGAAAACTCGACCTATAATTTCGAAGCTTAGATAAACAACAATGTTTCAAAATTCACTTATATTACTGGGTATTTCTACAATAATTGCAAGTATACCTGTAATTATATGGTTGTTTATAATTTTTTCAAACAAAACTGAAAGCAAAAAAACAGTTTTTTTAGTGTTTATATTAGGTTGTTTTACAGCTCCAGCACTAATTTTACTACAAGAAGTGTGGAACATATTTCCATCATTCAATTTATCTGCCTTTATTGAAAACAATATAAGAAGTCAAACATGGATGTTTATTGCAATTTTTACCCTTTTTGGTGCACTTGAAGAAATAATAAAAATGTATGTACTTACAGTTGTAGATAAAAAAACCCTTCTTATAAAAACCGTAAATGACACAATAAGATTAAGTCTTGCATCAGCACTTGGCTTTGCATTTACAGAAAACATTTATTATCTATACCAATTTTGGCCAAGTCTAACAACAGGACAACTTGCAGGAATGTATATTTTTAGATCAACCTTTACAGCTTGTGCCCATATGATTTTTTCAGGAATTTTTGGATATTATTATGCGATGGGCAAGTTTTCGATTAAGTTAAGTAAACAAAAAAAGGCAATAAATAAAACAAGTAAAATAGCAAATGGTATATCAAAAATTTTCAACATACCACTAAGCCAAGCTTACCAACAAAAATTTGTCTTAAAAGGACTATTTATAGCCATTTTCATACATGCCTTATACAACTTTATATTACAACTAGGATTTAAACTACCAGTAATAATATTTGTAATAATAGGAGCAATTTATGTTTGGTATTTAATGAAAACAAAAACAGGAAATTTAATAATCAATGAAGACATAAGCGAAAGAAATAAATCAAAACTATCTAAAAGAAATGAAGATGTAATAATCGAGTTAATTTCAATGTGGTTTAAAGAAAAACGATTTGTTGATGTAATACATGTTTGTGAAAGATTGCTTGAAAGAGATCCGGGAAATGAGGTTGTTATGGTTTTTAAAGCAAAAGCATTGGATTATTTAGATGAAAGTAATCCTTACAAAAAAATATTAAACACTTTGTTAAATAAAAATCACAACAATATTTCAGGAAAAAATAAATTTGATAAATATTTAAGAGAAAAAGAAAATTATATTAAAGCAAAAGAAATGATAAAAAAACAACTAATAAAAGAGGGGAAAGAGATAAAAGAAACAAATATTAAACAGGAAAACTTAAATACAATAGAAAAAGAAATACAAACACAGGTAAAAGCTCAATTATCATCCAAGGAGTATTTAGAAAAATATACTTCAGGAGAATCATTCAAAATAGACTAATCAGACTTAAAATTCTTATCAAATCGGGGTGAAATATGAGGTCGTTCTTTAAATTTATATTTCCAAAAATATTTCAATGCTGAATAAATATGAATTCGAACCATTTTATTTTTAAAAATATCCAATACACCACCTGCTGAAAGCCTTTTATTATAATGAGTAGCTTTTGCTTCTGGAAAATAAACAACCTTATAACCTTTTTGCCACATTTGTCTACAAAGATCAGTATCTTCTAAAAACAAAAAAAATCTTTTATCAAAGCCCCCAACATCATCATACATACTTCTTCTAACCAAAATTAAAGCTCCAACCACCCAATCTACTTCATTAATTAATGCAGGATTTCTATCATACATTAAATATTTGTGAAGCCTTCGTTTAAAATATGGTAAATTTTTTAAAAAACTTCTTTTTATAACAAAATCAATTATAGTAGGAAACCTCCTATAAACATCTTGAATAGTTCCATCTTCATATATCAATTCAGGCGCAAGAACTCCAATATCTTTATTGTTTTCCATATGATTTATCATGAAATCCAGATTTCCTTTAAAAAGCTCAACGTCAGGATTAAGTATTAAAAAATATTCACCATTTGATTTTAAAATACCCTGATGATTTCCCTGTCCGTAGCCTAAATTTTTCTTGTTATATAAAAATTTTACATTTTTTTCTTTAGAAAAAAGATTTTTTAGTTCATTAAATTTATTTAAATTAGAATTTGAAACAACAATTATCTCAAAACTAAAAGGAATATCACTTTTTATAAGCCATTTTATAAGATTTTTTACATAAATAACCTCACTATCAAAAGTAAATAAAATTATAATAGAAAGCTTCATTTTGATAAATTTAAAAAAACATTTACATCCTCAATATAATCACTTCTATCAGGTCTATAATGTTCTGAAGAATAAGCAATTATCACACAATCAGCTGAAATTTTTGAAAAACCATGCCAAACTAAATTCGGCACATAGACACCTTCACATTCATTAAGTTCGATTTCGTATTCTTTATCTTCCGAATCAATAGAGAAAAATGTAGCTTTACCTTTTAAAACGACAAAAAATTCTTTTTCATCAAGATGAGCATGTTTTCCACTTTCTGAATCTTGGCCTTCTCCTATAACAAAATATGTTTTTTTTACATCAAAAGGAATAAGTGAACCATCTAATTCTATTGGCAAGATTGAATAAGATGATCGACCTGATTTTTTTTCAATTAAGTGCTTTTCAAGTCTGTCCAACATTGGCCTTTTTAAATTTTCAAAATTATTCATAAAAATTAAATAATATTATCAGAACTAAAATTAAGTTTATCTTTCCAATCAGCAATTGAAAACATATTTTCAACATCTGACCTTTGTTTTTTCAAACCTCCTTGTTCTCGATTATAAATCTTAAAAAGCCATTCTTGGTGATCAAAATACCATTTAATCATATCTTTTAAACCATGATTAAATGTATGTTTTGGAGTCCACCCCAATTTCTCAATTTTTGTTGGATCCATTGCGTATCTCATATCATTAGCGGCCCTATCAGGAATATAAACAATATTTTTTTCAGGATCTCTACCAAAAAAATCTAAAATCATAAAAGCCAAGGATTTTGTACTAAGTTCATTATGTCCACCAATATTATAAACTTCTCCTATTTCTGCATTATGTAAAACCAAATCAATCGCTTCACAATGATCTTCTACATATAGCCAATCTCTCACATGACTACCTTTCCCATGAAGTGTAATTGGTTTATTTTGTAATGCTGCAAACATAAACAATGGAATTGCTTTTTCAGGAAATTGAAAAGGTCCATAATTATTTGTACATCGAGTAATAAGAGCTGGAAAATTATATGTTCTAAAATAAGATTGAACCATTAAATCAGCGGCCGCCTTTGTGTTTGCATAAGGACATCCGGGATTTATAGGTGTATTTTCCGTGAAAAAATGAGTACTTCCTTCACCAAGATCTCCATATACTTCATCTGTAGAAACTTGATGATATCTATCAACTCCATATTTTTTTGCAACATGTAACAAATTATGAGTTCCAACAATATTTGTTTGCACAAAAATTTCTGGATTTGCAATTGACCTATCAACATGAGATTCCGCAGCGAAATGTACTACATAATTAAAACTATCTTTACTTTTAAAAAGTTCATCTAAAAAATCTCTATCAGTTATATCTCCTCGAATAAAATCAAAATTGGGATTATCTAAGGCTTCACTTAAATTTTCCAAACTTCCTGCATAAGTTAATTTATCAAGAACTGTTACCTTATATTCTGGATATTTTTTTAGAATATAATGAGTAAAATTTGACCCAATAAACCCTGCACCTCCCGTAATCAATATTTTTTTAGACATCTATATCTAATAAAATTAAATTCAATTGATAATTTAACACATTTATTAAAAAGGTCTAATTTAAAGAAAAAAGAGGCTTGACAAAATTATGTGAAAAAAGCCTAAAAGCTAAAAAAAATTTACTGGGACCAACTAATATGTTATTTTCAAATAAATAATTACAAAAAAACATGACTCCAGAAAAAGCAAAAATAGCATTAGTATTTGATTGGATGACAACAAGTGGTGGAGCAGAAAGGGTAAACTTAGTCTTGCACAAATTGTTTTCAAATGCCCCTATTTTTACTAGTGTTTATAACCCAAAAAAACTAAAAGGTTTTGAAAATGCAAATATAAATACATCATTTATTCAAAAGCTCCCTTTTGCAACTACAAAACACCAATATTACCTAACACTAATGCCATACGCATTCGAAAAATTTGACTTAAGCGAATTTGATATTGTAATTTCAAGTTCACACAGTTGCGCAAAAGGTATAATAACCAAGCCAGAATGCTTACATATTACATATTGCCATAGCCCAATGAGATATGCATGGGATGACTGGCATAATTATGTAAATAATTACAAAATGAATAAATTAGTAAAATTTATAGGAAAAAGACAACTTCACAAATTAAGGCTTTGGGACAGATTAAGTGCGGAAAGAGTAGATTATTTTATTGCCAACTCAATAACAACTAAAAATCGAATTGCAAAGTACTACAAAAAGTTTTCAAAAGTAATACATCCAATGATAAATCTCAAAGATTTTACCTTAAACAAAGATAACAATCGAGACTATTACCTTGCTGTAGGCAGACTTACCCCATACAAAAAGTTCTCGCTTATTGTTGATGCTTTTAATGAAAATGGAAAAAAAATTAAAATAGTTGGAAGTGGAATAGAATATGAAGATTTAAAGAAAAAAGCCAAATCAAACATTGAGTTTTTGAGATTTGTGCCAGATGAAGAGCTAAAAGAAATATACAAAAAAGCAAAAGCACTAATATTCCCTCAAATTGAGGATTTTGGAATTACTCCACTTGAAGCAATGGCTAGTGGGACACCAGTAATAGCGTTCAACAAAGGTGGAGCACTTGAAACAGTTAAAGAAAATGAAACAGGAGTATTTTTTAATGAACAAACTCCAGAAAGCTTAAACAAAGCAATAGAAAAATTTGAAAAAATAGAGAAAAACTTTGACAGAGAAAAAATTAGAAAACACACAGAGCAATTTGATACAGAAAATTTTGAAAAGCAACTAATGGAATTTATAAGTGAAAAATGGGAAATACTTCAAAAAAATCTTAATGGTAGGTAATTTATCCAGAAATCAAAGCTAAAACAATATTTACGAGAGCCCAAGCAGTTAGGGTTATTGCAAAACCCGCAACACTGTAAATTATAGCATTTTTCCCTTTTTCTTTATTATCTGAAATACCAGAAACTAGATACAAATATGCACCAAAAATAATTCCAAGTACTGCAATAATCCCTGAAATTCCTAAAATAAATTCTAAAATATACCTAATATAATAAGGAACCATCCAAAGGGACATCATCCCAGTTTTAATACCACACCCCATAATATCGTTAATTGAAACATCTAAATTAAGCGAATTAGAACGAAATGTTGTTTTATTTTCAAAAATTTTTTCAGCATCGAATGCGTCTTGCTGAACTTCATACATAAGCCTTTGACAATCAAGTGTTTTCTTTATGCTAGTTTCAGGCAAAACGGTACCTGAAACCTCAGAAAAATCGCTAGCAAATGCAATTAAAGACATATTAACTAGGAAAATCACTATTAATCCAAATTTTAAAGCGTATTTAATCATTTGTTTTTTATTATTATAACATAATCTATTGAAAAACTAAAGATACAAAAGTATAATTTTTTTATATTAACCCTAGAAAATTGACTAAAATTGCAATTGTAGGAAAACCAAATGTTGGAAAATCGACTATTTTCAACAGGTTTCTTAAAAAAAATTTAGCTATTACCTCAGATATAGCAGGAACAACAAGAGATAGAATAATTCAAAATACAGATTTTGAAGGTTATCCTCTTACTTTTATGGACACAAGTGGTCTTGAAGACGGAGAAAAAGATAACTTTGAAACAGATATGAAAGCGCAAGCAAATAGGGCAATAGAAGAAGCCGACATTATTCTTTTTATACTAGATATAACAAGAGAAGCAGATTTAGACGATATTGCTGTTGCAAAAATACTTAGACAAAGCAAAAAAGATGTTATCTTAATTGCAAATAAATTTGACAACCCAAACCTAAAATCAAATATATATGAATTTTACGAACTTGGTTTTGGAGAACCAATTCCTGTATCTGCAATTCACAAAACTGGACTTGATGAATTAAAAGAACAACTTCTAAAGTTGTTAAAAAAAATTAAAGCAAAAAAGAAAACAAAAATTATTAAAGACGAAAACGCAATAAATATTTGCATTCTAGGAAAACCAAATGCTGGAAAATCCTCTTTATTAAACGCAATTACAGGCGATACCCGGGCAATAGTTTCAGAAATAGCAGGAACAACAAGAGATATGATAGATGTAGATATAATAAAAAATAATGAACATTTTGTTTTAATAGACACAGCAGGAATAAGAAAAAGAGGCACAATTGAAAAAGGAATTGAAAAATACAGTGTTTTAAGGGGATTTGAAGCAATTGAAAGGTCAGATATTGTAGTAATTTTGATTGATGGAAACGAAGGCATTTCGAGCCAAGACCTACACATTGCCGAATTTGCAATTAAAAGCAAAAAAGGAATAATACTTGCGATAAATAAAATTGATTTGCTCGATGAAGAAAAGAAAAACCATATAATTAGAATGCTTAAATTAAAATTTCAATTTCTACCATGGGCACCAATAATTTTTATTTCTGCAAAAGATAAAAAAAATACAGATAAAATTCTCGAAATAACAAAAGAAATAAAAAAAGAAAGAGCCAAAAGAGTAAAAACAGCTGAATTAAACGCATTTTTGAAAGAAACAACAACAAAACACCTCCCAGCATCAACAAAAAATATAAAACCAAAATTTATGTATGCCACACAAGCTGACATAAATCCACCAAGATTTGTCTTTCATTTTAAATATCCCAAAAATTTACACTTTACTTATCCAAGGTATTTAGAAAACTCAATAAGGAAGAAATATGGTTTTAACGGTACGGCAATAGAATTAGTATTTAAAGGTGAAAACTCTAAAACTAAGGCAAAATAGACAAAAAATTACTATTATCTATTTTTGTATTTTTACCAAATTGTTTTTCGAAATTTGAGTTAAAAAGCCATCGTTTATCATTTTTATGTAGTTTGATAACATTTTTGTTTATTAAAATTGAAGAATTTAAAAAATTCTTTTTATTATAAGTTTTATTTAAATAATAAAACTGTATTTTATAATTTAAAAACTCGAAAAAATCTCCAATTTTTGAAATAAAAAAAAGTTCTAAAAAATTTCGTATAAAAGATTTTTTTGAATATAAAGGCAACTTTTCAAAATTAATAAAATCATCTAAAAAATAATCATTTATCCATTTATTTTTATTAAAAAAAAGATTTACATCAAAATTATTTAAAAGTACAGGTTTAAGCGACTTAATCCAAAATGCTAAATAATAATCATTCTTGTGTTTAAACTTATTAAAATTAAAAGAATCTTCATCAACAAAAAAACTCAAACAAAATCTTGAAAATTTATATTTTTTATTTGTTCTAAGTCGAAAAAATTTTAAAAATATAGTTAAAAACAATCGACTTAAATAAACTCTTTTCCGTTTAGAAATAACAAAAAGATCTATATCACTTTCATTACCAACCTTAGCATAAGACAAAGAATTACAGATAAATACCGCTTTCACAAAAGGACAAATATTTAACAAAAAAGCCCATTTTTTTACTTTTTCAAAAAGAATTTGCTCTGTATTATTATTCATAGAAGTATTAAATTCAAAAGAAATAATAAACAATGAAAGTAGACAAAGCAAAAAAATTAAAAAAAATAATTTCAAAAGCTCCAGACAAAGCTGGCATTTATAAAATGTTAGACAAAGACAATACAGTAATTTACATAGGGAAAGCCAACTCCATAAGAAAAAGATTAAATCAATACTTACAAAAAAACTACAGTCATTCATCAAGAACCGAAATTCTATTAAAAAATCTCGAAAACATTGAATACATTGAAGTTGAAAAAAATATTGAAGCAATAATACTAGAACACAATTTAATAAAGGAATTAAAACCAAAATATAATGTTGTAATGAAAGACGACAAAAGCTTTGTTTATATAAAAATCACAAAAGAAGATTTTCCAAGAATTGAAATTGTAAGAAAAGTTGAAAAAGACAATGCAGTTTATATAGGGCCAAAAACTTCCACACAAAAGGTTAAAAATACACTAAAAATTCTAAAAACTATCTTCCCGTACAGACATTGCTCACTTAATATAAAGCAATTAGAAGAAAATAAAGTCGAAGTTTCAAACAAAGTCATCAAATATCCTTGCCTTGATTATCACATAAAAAAGTGTACAGCTCCCTGTATTGGTAAAATAACTCCAGAAGAATACAAAAAAATCGTTGAAAAAATATTAAAATTTTTAAACGGAAAATCAGAAGAAATTTTAATTGATTTGAAAGAACAAATGCAAAACTTTGCAAAAAATAAAAATTTTGAAAAGGCAGCAATTTTAAGAGATAAAATAAAAGGAATTCATGAAATATTAGAAAAGCAAATAGTTTCTACTCCAAACAAAGAAGATACAGATATAATAAATTACTTGATAAACGATCAAAAGGCATATTTTAACCTTTTTCAAATCAGAAACGGACACCTTACAGGTCAGGAAAACTTCATTTTATCAACAAAATTAGAAGACGACGATAAAGTATCAAAAGAAGTAATAGAAATGTTTTTAAAGGATTATTATTCAATTACAAGCGATTTACCTTCACAAATTTTAATTCCACATAAAACAACTGATTTAGAAGAAATCAAAATTTTTATAAAAGAAACTTCAAATAAAAACATTAAAATAACGACACCTCAAAAAGGAGAAAACAAAAAACTTCTTGAATTATCCTTAAATAATGCAAAAATTTTTGCAGATAGAAACAAAGAAAGCTGGAAAAATGAAAGCAAAAAAAATCAAAATGCCTTAAAATTATTAGAAAAATCATTAAAAATTAAAAATCTAAAAAGAATTGAATGCTATGACATTTCACATTTTGGAGGAACAAATACAGTTTCATCAATGGTTGTATTTGAAAATGGCGCACCAAATTTTTCAAATTATAGGAAATTTAAGCTAAAAACTATTGAAAACAAAATTGATGATTATAAATCACTAGAAGAAACTCTAAGAAGAAGACTTTCTTATATAGGAGAAAAAATTCATATTTCAAAAATTAAAAATTCAACAAATTTTAAAATAACTAAATCAAATAAAGCATTTGATTTAACAACAAACAAACTAGAAGAAAACATTTTTTTAATCGAAGAAATAAACGAAAAACTTCTATCGGATTTAAAAAAAATATTATTTCAAGTTTCTCTAAAACTAAAAGCAAAAAAAATATATATAAAATCTAAGAATAAAGATAAAGATATAATCCTTTTAGCAGGCTTAATTGAACCAAAAATCCAAAACGAACTTATTTCAAAATTAAAAAAAGAAGAAAGTATTTTTTGTTTTATATCAAACAAAAACAAAATTGATAAATCATTTACTAAAACACCAGATTTAATAATTATTGATGGGGGAAAAGGACAACTAAGTGCCGTACAAAAAGTATTCATAGAAAAAAACTTAAAGATTCCAACAATTTCATTAGCAAAAAAAGAGGAAACAATCTTTATAAGTCAAAATTTAAATAAAAAAATTTCTCCTTTAATTTTAAATAAAAACAATGAAGCTCTAAAACTATTACAAAGAATTAGAGATGAAGCTCATCGTTTTGCAATTTCTTATCAAAAGAAATTAAGATCGTTTAAATAAAAATCTTCTACTTAAGAAAATTAAAACTCCCAAAATAGCCAATAAAATTATTGCCCATTTTATCTCTGTAAAGTAATTGTTTAAAATTTCTTGATTTTCTCCTAAAAAATAACCTAAAAGAGCAAGAATAGTTACCCAAATAAAACTTCCAAGTGCAGTAAAAAAAGCAAATGAAAAAAAGTTCATTTTCGAAAAACCAGCAGGAATAGAGATAAGTTGTCTTACTGCTGGAATAAGTCTGCCAAAAAAAGTTGAAACAGAACCATATTTTCGAATTAAATTTTCAGATTTATGTAAGTTTTCTTCAGAAATCATCAAATATCTTGAAAATTTCATTTTGGAAAGAGAATAAATCATTTTACGTCCAAGATGAAAAGCAAGCATATAGTTTATTATTGCCCCACTTAAACTTCCTGCCAAAGCCACTAAAATTATTAGATAAAGGTTCATAACCCCTTTTGAGGCTAAGTAAGAAGCGGGTGGGACGACAATTTCAGAAGGAAAAGGAATAAAAGAACTTTCAATTGTCATTAGTAAATAAACGCCAAGATAGCCCATTCCTTCAGTAATATTTAAAAAGAAATTAATTATTTCTGTCATAAAATTGTTTAAAATTTAAAAAAATGTTATAATTTCTAAAACAAAAAATCAAATATGTTTCAACTACTCAAAAAAATAAAAGAAAAAAAAGAAAAAGCTTTTGTAGAATTCTTGATTAGAACAGGAATATTTATGTTTTTAATTTTATTAACAAATATATTCCTCCCAAACTACAAAGAATTACTAAATCAACCTTATTACAGTGTAAACAGCGGATTTTACAAATTTTTACTTTTTTTTATAATTATAATATTTGTATATACAAATTATAAAAAAATAAGAAACTCATACTCATATAAAAACAAAACAGGTCAAACCCTTCTCTTTACAGTGTTTTCCATTATATTCTTCTCAATTCCTTTTACTTATCTTTCACAAAATTTTTCAATTCATCCAATTGTAGCAAATTACTTATTAAGTGGCACAGCAATTTTATGTCTTTCAATTGCCATTTATAATATAAATTTTCTATTTAAATATCTTCAAGAAGAAGTTTTGAAATTATTTTTAATAATTTTAGCATTTCTTTCAGCCCCACTGATACTTAAAAATCTTTGGACTGTTTTGTTTTACCCAATAAAAATATCAATAAATCTGATTTCCAAAATAATTGGGAAGGAAGCTATTATTTCAACATTGACAGAAGATACAGGTTTTATTGTTCATATAAAAGAATTTGTAGTAGCTGTAGGCCCAGCTTGTTCAGGTATTCAGTCAATTATTGCTTTTACAATTTTATTTATATCTGCATCGATCTTCCTAAAAGAAAATAAAGAAATAATAATATCCAAATTTATTAAATATTATTTAATCGCAGTAATATTTTTATATATGCTAAACATCCTTAGAATAATTATTCTAATCTATATTGGAGCTTATATATCAGAAAAAATGGCTATAGACTTATTTCACGAATATTTTAGTTCAATAGTATTTTTAATATTTTTCATAATATACATAAAAAAATATATTAAAAATATTTTCAAAAATGGTGCCTAGAGAGGGACTCGAACCCTCACATCCTTACGGACACGAGATTTTGAGTCTCGCGCGTCTACCAGTTCCGCCATCCAGGCAAAATGTGATTTTAAAAAACTAAAATTACATTAACAAAGAATATTTCATTTGAAAAGAGAACTTATTTTCAGTATAAAATAAACTTATACATAATTATTTAAATGTTTATTGACGAAATAAAACTAAATTTAAAAGCAGGAGATGGAGGTAATGGCTCAAAAAGTTTTCGAAGAGAAAAATTTGTACCACTTGGTGGCCCCGACGGGGGAGATGGAGGTAACGGCGGAAATATAATAATAAAAGTAAATCCAAATTTAAACACATTAAATCATCTTGCACATAAAAAATTTTTTAAAGCAAACGATGGTGAAAATGGAATGAAGAAAAAAATGTACGGAAAAAATGCCGAAAATCTTATTATTGAAGTACCACAAGGCACAATTATTCAAACAACGGACAAACAAACTATTTATAAAGATTTAAAAAACGAAGACGACGAATTTATAATTGTAAAAGGAGGAAGAGGTGGCAGAGGAAATGTATGGTTTAAAAGTTCTGTAAATCAAGTTCCAAAATTTGCTGAAAAAGGAGAACCGGGAGAAGAAAAGGATATAGTTTTAGAATTAAAAATTGTTGCAGACATAGGACTAATAGGGCTTCCTTCCGCTGGAAAATCAACTATCATATCAGTAATTAGTAATGCAAAACCCAAAATTGCAAGTTATCATTTTACTACACTAAGCCCAAATCTCGGACTTGTTAATATGAAAAAATTTGGAGGCGATGAAACAGATACATTTCTAGTTGCAGATATCCCAGGTCTTATAGAAGGAGCATCCGAAGGTAAAGGACTTGGAATAAAGTTTTTAAAACACATAGCAAGAACAAAATCATTAGCACACATACTAGACGCAAGCTCAAAAAATGTTTTAAAAGATTACGAAACTGTAAAAAACGAATTAAAAAGATTCGATAAGGATCTAATAAAAAAGAAAGAAATTATAATTTTAAATAAACTAGACATAGTAGCGGAAAAAGATCTAAAAGATAAAATAAAATTATTAAATTCCAAAATTAAAAAAACTAAAATTATTTGTATTTCAGCTCTAAAACAAGAAAACACAAAGGAAATGGCTTTTGAAATGCTAAAAATAATAAAAAACTCAAAAATCAAAAAATCAAAAAAAGAAATAATTGTAAAACTAAAGCCTCACCTAGATAATGAAATTTTCAAGCTAGAAAAAGTAATTAAAAAAGGTGAAATAAAAACATTTAGAGTATCAGGCAAAAAAATTGAAAAATATTTAAAAATGAACGATATAAACGACTTTATGGGCCTTGAAAGAGTATATAAATTTATTGAAAAAATTGGACTGAAAAGCACTGTGGAAAAGAGAAAAGCAAAATTTGGAGATTTTTATAAAATAAACGAAATTAAAATTCCTTATAGAAAATGAAAATAATATTTGGACTTGGAAATATTGGAGAAAAATACGCACTTACAAGACACAACGCAGGATTTCTAGCGCTAGATGCTATTCATGATTATTATAACAATGAAAAAATATCAAATTGGAAACTGTATCCAAAGCTTAATTCATTAATTCTAGAATTAGAAATAAACAAAGAAAAGGTTTTACTAGTAAAGCCAACAACTTTTATGAATTTATCAGGAACAGCAATAAAAAGTGTTCTAAATTATTATAAAGCAGATATAGAAGACATATTAGTAATATTTGATGACATTGACTTAAATTTTGGTGAATTTCGCTATAAAGAAAAAGGAAGTGCAGGCACGCATAACGGCGTAAAATCAATAATATCACAACTCTCAAACGAAGACTTTAAAAGAATAAAAATTGGAATAGAAAACAGATCAGAAAGCGAAAAGATACATATACCTTTAAATTCATATGTATTACAAAATTTTAAAAACACAGAATCAAAAGAACTTAAAAATATATTAAATAAAGCAATTGACATAATAAACGAAAAGTTCTTTAAACCTAAAAGTCATTTAAGCTTGACCTAATTAAAGCTTTTTTGTAGACTCACCTTACAAAATTTTAATAAAAAAAGTATGTTTGCAATAATAGAAATTGGAGGAAAACAATATAAAGTTGAAAAAGGACTTAAATTTGAAGTTGAAAAATTAAACCTAGAATTAAATGAAGAGCTAACAGTAGACAAGGTTTTACTAAAAGCAAAAGATTCAGAAGCAGAAATTGGAAAACCATACATTGAAAATGCAAGTGTTAAACTAAAAGTTATCGAAGAAACAAGAGGAGAAAAAGTAAAAACAATCAAAATGAAAGCCAAAAAAAGATATATACGAAATCTTGGCCACAAACAACACTATACAAAAGTTGAAGTAGTAGAAATAAACTAATTATTTTGCTCTACCAGACTTTCTAAGTCCCGAAAGGGACTTTTTTGTTTCCTTCATATCTAGTATTCTAGATTCTTTTCTTGCATTTTTCGTAGCTTTTCTATTTACAGGGTTGAAATAAACTGATTTTTTTGCAGGTTTTTTAAAATTTTCCATATTTTGTTTTAAAGAAGCTTAATTATATCAGATTTTTACACATTTGTCCAAAAATTGTTTAAGATCATTGTCGATATCAATATTGAATACCATTTCATTATTAGACTTTCTCTCATTAAATTTAAGACTATAAGCCTGCAAAAACATTCGATTTAATTCTTTTTTAAATTTATCATTAATTTTTTTATTTCCATATAAATAATCTCCAAATACTGGATGTGAAATTGCAGACATATGAACTCTAATTTGATGAGTTCTTCCAGTTTTAAGTGTAATATCTAAAAAAGAAAAACACTGACCTTTAAATTCAAATTCATCAATTACCTCATACTCGGTAATTGCATTTTTTGCTTTTTTATCGACTGAAACACCCATCTTTTTTCTGTTTTTTATATCACGAGTGATAGGAGAATCAATAATTCCTTTTTTATGCTCCATTAAGCCTAAAACAAGAGTATAATATTTTTTTTCAATTTTTCGTTCTTTAAAAATATCAACAAAGTAATTATAAGCTTTTAAATTCTTAGTAATTAAAATAAGCCCACTCGTGTCCTTATCTAAGCGATGAACAATTCCGGGTCTATTTTTATCTTCAAAATCGGATATTTTGATTTTATCAATAAAAGTATTGATTAAAGTATTAGTTTTATATTTTGAATCAAGATGAGTTAAAACCCCAGAGGGTTTATTAACTATAAAAAAATCCATATTTTCAAAAATCAAATCTATATTTAAATTTTCTTTAACAATAATTTCATTTTTTGGATTAGCTAATTCAACAAGAATTAAATCTGAACTAGAAATAATATAAGAGGGTTTAACTGTGCAATTATTTACTTTTATAAAGCCATTTTTTATAAAACCTTGCACCTCTGTTCTACTATAGTTTTTTAAAATTATAAAAATTGATTTATCAAGTCTTTCACCAATAAAATCTTCTAAAATTTGTTTTTCTAAAATCATAATATTAATTAAATATTTTATAATTAAAGTCTAGCAAGGTTTTCATAGTATGAAAATAGCCTTTATCTTCTATTAAAAGTAAAGATTCAAAATTTCTCTCTAAATTCAAAAAACAAAACTTATCATCAAACATAACCATAAATTGTGATAAATTTTCAAAAACATCTAGGTTTTGTTCATAAACAAGGCGTTTTATGGGGTATTTCAAGACTAAAACTTGTTTTTCAAATGTTTTAGGTAAAATCAAATTAATTTTTATTTTTTTTGTATTGAGCAAGGAAAGAAAAACAGAAAAAATATAATTTTCGGTATTATTCGGAAAAAAAGCAGTTAAAGATTTTGAATTACTACATAAATGATGAAATTCATTTTTTAATGCAGATATACCATCAAAAAATTGATATTTTGATTTTTTAACTTTATAAACTGCTTGTTTTTCTCTTATTTTGGGTATAATTGCTATTGTTTGATTTCTATAATAATTAAATCGTGAACACTTTTTGTCAACAAATGCAATTAAAGAATTTGGATCATTAACTGTAAAAAAACGTACTTTTTGATTGTCAATATAAGAAATAAGTCCTTTATTACAAAGACTTTCTAAAACAGAATAAAGAGACGAACGATTAAAACTTAATCTTTTAGAAATTACACTAGCAGGCTGAGGGCCAAGTTGATTTAGTTCAACATAAACTTTTGCTTCATTTTTGTTTAAACCAATCTCTTGAAGGTAGTTTTCGATCATAGATAAAAGTTAAGTATATTTAGTAATAATACATACGAATATTTTGTCAAAAATCAATACTTTAAAAAGCAATTTTTGAATTTGATTAAAATTTTGCGCAATGTTAAGATTTGTTGCGTAAATCTAAATCACCAAAAATGTCAAAAGAAATAAACAATTTATTAGAAAAAGGTGTTGTTGAGGTAATAGTTAAAGAAGAATTAAAGAAAGAATTAGAAGCTGGAAAAAAACTAAAAATTAAATTTGGAATAGATCCAACCGGCTCAGATCTTCATATTGGCCACATGGTTCCAATTAGAAAACTTGCCGAATTTCAAAAATTAGGACATGAAATTCAAATGCTATTTGGCACTTTCACAGCCCAAATCGGAGATCCAACAGGTAAAGATAAGGCAAGAGAAATAAAGTCAAAAGAAGAAATTTTAAAAAATGCAGAAACATATATAAACCAAGTCTCAAAAGTCTTAGACACAAAAAGTGTAAAATTTTTCTATAATGATGAATGGCTTTCTGATATGAGTTTATCTGAAGTTGTAGAGCTCGCGAGCACATTTACCGTTCAACAAATGATTCAAAGAGATATGTTTCAAGAAAGAATGAAAAAAGGAACTCCAATTCATCTTCAAGAATTTTTATACCCTTTAATGCAAGGCTACGATTCAGTTATTATGAAATCAGATTTAGAACTAGGTGCAACAGAACAAACATTCAACATGCTTGCAGGAAGAACAATACAAAAACATTTTGGCCAAAAGCCTCAATCTGTAATGTCTGTACCAATTTTAGTTGGACTAGACGGCAAATTTAAAATGGGAAAGAGCTTAAACAACTACATTGGAGTAAATGAAAGCCCAAAGGATATATTTGGAAAAACAATGTCAATTCCTGATGATTTGATTTTAAATTACTTCGAACTTGCTACAGACATGCTTTTAGACGAAGTCGCAAATGTCAAAAAAGCTCTTGAAGAAGGAGAAAATCCAAGAAATTTAAAGATAAAGCTCGCAAAAGAAATTGTCGCTTTATATCACTCAAAAGAAGATTCCGAAAAAGCTGAAATTGATTTTATAAACCAGTTTGCAAAAAAAGAAATCCCAGATGATATTCCAGAAATTTCACTTCCAGAAAAATCTTATAAACTTTTACAACTTATTGGACTTTGTGGCTTTGAAGGCTCAAACGGTGAAATTAAAAGACTAATCTCACAAAACGCTGTAAAAATAAACAACGAAAAAGCCAACAATCCAGAAGAAGAAATTGTTTTAAATGAAGAAAAAATTATACAAGTCGGAAAAAGATCATTCTACAAAGTAATAAAAAATGCTTGAAAGACGCCTTGAAAATGTTTTAAGAACAACTAAAAACCATTTATCAAAAATGGAAAATCAGCTTGGGATAAAAACTGTTAAAGATTTAATTACTCATTTTCCAAGAACATACAACGACACAAGTACATTTACAAAAATAACAGAGCTTCGAACAGATCAAGTAAATACAATTAAAGGAAGAATCCGAAGTCTTTTTAACATGAAAACCAAATACGGCAAAACTATTACAAAAGGCCTATTTGAAGACGAATCCGCCTCAATTGAAGTTGTTTGGTTTAATCAAGCCCATCTAACAAAACTTCTTCCAAGAAATAGCGATATTATCCTTTCAGGTAAAGCAAAATTTGCATTCGGTAAAATTAGTCTTCAAAATCCAAGCTACGAATTGATAAGAAAAGACCACGAACAAATCCATTCTGGACGCATTGTCCCAGTTTACCATGAAACTGAAGGCATAACTTCAAAATGGCTAAGGGAAAAATTAAAACCGATAATAGACGAATGGACAAGCGAATTCAAAGACCATTTGCCACTCGAAATAATTGAAAAACTCAAACTTGTTGATTTAAAAACAGCAATTAAAGATGTTCACTTTCCAAATAACGAAGAAGATTTATTAATAGCTAGAGAAAGACTCGCATTTGATGAACTTTTCTTACTTCAACTAAAGGCCTTACAAGAAAAATGGTATTGGCAAAATTCAAATATTTCTTCAAAACTTAAAATTAAAAAAAACGAAACTTTAATGAAAAAATTTATCGAAAAACTACCATTTAGCCTCACAAATGCTCAAGAAAAAGTGCTCGAAGAAATCCATCAAGATTTAGAAAAAGAAATACCAATGACAAGGCTTGTTCAAGGAGATGTTGGCTCTGGTAAAACAATTGTCGCTTTAATTTCTGCCTTATCTGTTATAAATAATGGTTTTCAAGTTTGCTTAATGGCACCAACGGAAATTCTAGCCAAACAACACTACATAAATTTTTCAAAACTTCTAAAAAACTTTTCTCTAAACATAAAACTTCTTGTGGGTTCTACTCCTCAAAAACAAAAAGAGGAAACCATAAATCAAATGAAAACCGCAACAGTAGACATAATTATAGGCACTCATGCGCTCATTCAAGACAAAGTTAATTTTAAAAAGCTAGGACTTGCAATTATCGACGAACAACATCGTTTTGGAGTAAAACAGAGAGAAATTATCAAAAGCTACGGAAACCCACATCTCCTTTCAATGACAGCAACCCCCATTCCAAGAACCCTCGCAATAACAATTTATGGTGATCAAGATTTATCAGTTATTGATGAAATGCCAAAAGGACGAAAAGAAATTATTACAAGACATGTTCCTGAAAAAAAACGCATCGACGCCTACCGCTGGATCGAAGATCAAATAAACAAAGGAAGGCAAGCTTTTGTAATTTGTCCACTTATTGAAGAATCAGAAACACTAGAACTTAAAGCCGTATATACAGAATATGAATATTTAAAAACACATATTTTCCCAAACATTGAAATAGAATTACTTCACGGAAAGCTTAAACAAGCCGAAAAAGATGAAATAATGCAAAGATTTAAAGAAAACAAAACAAAAATATTAGTTTCAACATCTGTAATTGAAGTCGGAATTGACATACCAAACGCCAGTATTATGGTTATAGAAGGCGCAGAACGCTTTGGTTTATCCCAATTACACCAATTTCGAGGTCGTGTAGGTAGGGGAGAACACCAGTCTTATTGCTTCTTATTCAGCAAATCTCTATCCGAAGACGGCCTAAAAAGAATGAAATCGATGGAAAAATTTTCTAGTGGATTTAAACTTTCAGAAATAGATTTAGAACTAAGAGGCCCAGGTGAAGTTTACGGAGTCCGCCAAAGTGGAATTCCAGATTTAAAAATGGCAAGCCTCACAGACTACAAAACGATCGAAATAGCACGAAAAGAAGCATCAATAATAATATCAAAAGACCCACTACTAAAAAACTATCCACGACTAGTCGAGAAATTAGCTGAACAAAACGAAGTTTATGTGAGTGCTTAAAAATTTTTTTGAATAAAACTTAGCGAACTGAAGCAAATACATAAAGGACTTTAAAGCGTTTAAAACTAATAAATAGAGGCAAAACAAGCCTTAACACTATTACTTCAAAAAATAAAAAAAATCAGTACTTGCACAAGATACATTG